>CAUZAW010000121.1:0-8492 GCA_963577735.1 Phycisphaerae bacterium
CGGTTGAGTAAATCGTCAACCCCACGCCTTCGCTGTACTGTCCGCCCAGGGCATTGGATACCCCACAGCCGAGCAAAGCCACCACCGTCGCTACCAATACGATTGACTTAACCCGTATCATGGCAAATCTCCTTTGGTTCGTACTGTAACATTAAGACGCACGAATACCGCTTAGGTTCCCTACAGAGTTTGAGTTCTAATTATGTTTTGTGATCTGCATACCCATTCCACCGCTTCCGACGGCACTACGCCGCCGGACGAACTGGCCACCTTGGCCCGTCACGCTGGCCTTGCAGCCCTAGCGCTAACCGATCACGACACGACCCAAGGACTGGTGGACTGCCAGGGCGCTTGTGAGGCCCAGGGCATCGCCTTCGTACCCGGCATTGAAGTTTCCGCGGACCCACATTTATCTCCCCGCGGCGTATCAGATACAGTCACCCCCCGTCGCGGCACCCTGCATATTCTCGGCCTGTTCGTGCGCCATGACGATAAAATGCTTGCCGGTATCACCTGCAGCATGACCGAAGCACGCGATACACGTAATCCCGCCATAGTCGAAAAGCTCAATAAATTGGGGTTAACCATTGATTACTCAGAGGTGCGACAACTTGCAGCCGAACAAGGCACGCGCATCATCGGCCGTCCGCACATAGCGCAGGTGCTGATACTTCATGGTCATGTTGATACTTTCCAGCAGGCCTTTACACGCTACATAGGTTACGGCGCACCTGCCTACGTCCGCCGTGATCGCCTTGCCGCTGATCAGGCCATTGAAGCCATTCACCATGCCGGTGGCCTAGCAATCCTTGCACATCCTGTGCAATTGCAGTTATCCGACTGCGACATGCTTCTAGAATTCGTACAGCAACTTAAAAATATCGGACTTGACGGCATTGAAACCCGCCATAGCGACCACTCCATGGAAGACATCGAACAATTTGAACAACTTGCCAGTCACTGCAAACTCTTAACTACAGGAGGCAGCGATTTCCATGGCCATAGAAAACCGACCCCCCTCGCCAGCCAGCACGTTCCAATTCAGGTTTATGAACAACTACGCAACGCCCATCAGCAAAGAACCTGATTGGAGGCCGTAACTCAACGTGGTTGCGGTCTCGCATTGAACCCCAATGCCTTTTCGACCGCCACGCCTGTTGCCAACAGATCGTTATCTTGGTTTTTTGCGCCGGTAAGTTGAATGCCTAGCGGCAGACCGGCACCATCCAATGCGGCAGGTAGAGTCAGTGTCGGCAACCCTGTGTACGTCCAGATCAAACTCATACGTGGATCACCGGTTGCGTTGATGCCCCGTGGTGCCGCCCCTGGCGCTGACGGCGATATCACGACGTCCCACTTATTGAACAATTGATCCAGTTCAGCCTTGACCAACTCTCGGTGTAATTGGATGTCTTGGATTTGCTGCGACGATACTGTTTGTCCATACTCAATTAATTTAAGCATATTTGATGGATAACGATCACCGTATTGGCTGAAAAGTTCACGATGCGATTGCGCTGCCTCGGCCGCCACAAGGGTACGGTGGTTTTCATATGCGTCCGTTGCAATATGGGGCAATGAAACAGAACGCGTTTCGTGTCCCGCTGCAATTAACCTTTCTACTGTGCTGCGCACCGCGGCCACCATGTCTGGATCCGCAGGTTCGCACAGCATGTCCTGCAAAATGGCAATTCGAAGCATGCGGGACACCACTCGTTTCGGTTGCTCAGACAACGCCGCAAGAACATGCTGAGCATCTGCCGCGTCAGCCGTAAAATAACCGACAGTGTCGACACTGGGTGCAAAGGGGAACACGCCCTCGATCGGCAAGCAGTCGTACGTCGGCTTGTATCCCACGACGCCGCAATATGCTGCCGGCCGATTGATTGACCCCACAGTCTGCGAACCGAGCGCCAACCGCACCATGCCGCACGCCACCGCTGCCGCTGACCCGCTGCTCGAACCGCCTGGCGTGTGGTGCAGGCACCAAGGGTTGCGTGTCGGGCCCGGGTCGAAGTACGCAAACGTCGTGGTCGTTGCCTTGGACGCGACATACGCCCCCTGGGCCAGCAACATGTCCACGACTTTTGCGTTCGCCGCCGCCGGGCGGGCCGGAATAAACTCCGCATTGCAGAGCGTGGGCAAACCAGCCAAATCAATGATGTCTTTTACCGCCACTGACCAGCCCGTAAGGGGCCCGCTACCCGCCTGCTCCGCGCGACCTCGCACACCGGCCTCATCCCAATCCACTAGGGCGTGCACGTTCGACTCCCATCGGTAAACAGCCGCCAACTCTGATTCAAGCGTGTTTTTCAATTTTAGCTCTACAATCTGAATTGCCGGATGATTGGCCTGTGCCAATCACAAACCTTATTACCAACCAAACAGGCAACCTAGCGTACCATACGGCCAACCAGCAATTGAATACAGACTGCTTGTACCCCTGCTGCTTTAGCGAAAACACAATTGCCCTCGTTTTCATGGCCACAGCCTGCCGTCCCAGATCAATATCGAGGACACCTGCAAGGATTCGCTTGCGGCGTTGAGCATTTCCCACGGCCAACCGGCGACAATAACCGGATTGCTCTCGTGCTTCTTCACTGTGTGACAAGTAGACTTCACGTGTGGCGCGCTGTTTTTTCTAGTTGCTGTTGTAACGTGCGTTAACTTTAGCGACAACCACCTCTATTTCACACCCTTCCCAACCATGCGTTGCACTACACCCGCCGTCGTCGACGTTGCTTGCCTTGGCGAATAGAATAAAAGCATATGTGGCGGACAAGGACAATCACAGGATGCCGGGCGAAGGCTGCAGTGGTGCCGGCTGTGAGCCGACCATGCTGCTGATGGACGATTTTTGAGTATGATCTGTAGGACTGAATTTTTTTGATCCTCACGAACATGGCTGGAGTACCGCTACCTACTGGGCAGATGCCATGCAAGGGTAAATTGCGCAAGCCGCGATGAAGGCATTTAAAGACAGTCCTGCTCCGCATGAGCAGGAGTTACAGCCATGGAACTACCAATCGCACCGCAGTCTTACAGTACATCGCCGGACACTTTGGTCCGCGCGATTATTCGAGCAGACATCACTCTCGCTCGCATGGCAGCACAGGAAACACAACTTGAGATCGCCACCATATTTACCAATCCTCAACGGCCTTTGATCCACATGTGCAACTTTGCCGCTGACGTACGCATGGAGGCGGAACGTACCGCCGAACAGGCGCTCAATGAAATCGATAATCATTTTGAATCCATCGGTTGCCGATGCCGCATGCTTATCAGCAATGAACCGCAGTGGCCCCAACCACTGGCAGAAGCCGCCGCCGCGCGTAAGTACCAGCAGCAAACCGCTGACGTTTGCTTACTTTCAAATTACACGCTGCCTGCAACGCTCAACGATGCGGTGCAGGTTATCCCCGGGCGAGCCGCATACAAGCAGTTGCAGGCATTTCGCCAGCAAGCGGCGATGGAACAACATGGCGGCGACAGCTCGTTGGCCGAAGCGATCGCCGCAATGTACATTGATCATCTCGATGAAGCGCGCCTTGAAGTGTTTCTCGGTCGCATTGACGGTGAAGCGGTAGGGTTGGTGAACCTTCTGACGCTGGGACAAATCGGCGTGATCGAATGGATGTACACCCGCCAAGAGACCCGACGGCGCGGCGTGGCTAGGACGTTGCTTACCCACGCGATCGATCATTGCCACCGCGCTATGTTTGAGCAGGTAATCCTTAAAGTACCCCAGGACGCGACTGCCATGCGTCTTTATGAGGAACTGGGTTTTAAGCCAGTGGCGACATTGATGCAATTTGTTCGGTGAAATAAATGGCTGGCCATTCTGCAAATTGCAAGCCCTACCGTGTGCCAGGTCCTGGATTCTGGTTGCCGGCGACGCTGGTTGGCGCAGTAGCAACGGTCATCAGCGTGTTTCTACTTGCCGGATCGCTATCGAGCAGCGGCCACGTTGTAGGCTGCACGGGCAACTCAAGCTGCGATGAGCTATTGGCCAGCCGCTGGTCTTCATGGCTGGGTATCCCGGTGAGCGGGGGGGCGGTACTGCTGTATCTACTGCTGACAGGCAGTGCATTGGCCTCTCGGTTTTCACCAGAAAAACACCGGAAGGCCGTGTGGTCAATGATGCTGGCTGCGAGCCTGTTGGCGACGGGCGCTGGTACATGGTTTGCGACCGTCGCCTGGGGACAGGTGAATGCGTTATGCTCGCATTGCTTGGCAACACATGCGTGCGGTTTCGTGCTGTTGGTACTGATCTGGTACAACGCGCCGTTGGGGCGAGGACGACTTGTCACGCCTAGACTGGCGGCAAAGTGCGCTGCAGTTGCTGGCATGGGCATGGTGGCGTTGGTTGGCGGGCAATTGCTGGGTGGGCAGGATGATACCATTGCGATCCAACGCATTGGTCAATCCGGCGACGACTACGACCGGGGCACCGACAAGCAAAGGAAACTGTCAGCTCTTGGCGGCAAGATCGAGCTGCGCCCGCACGAGTTGCCCACGATCGGCTCACCCGACGCGCCCCATATCATTCTCAGTTTTTTTGACTACACCTGCCCGCACTGTCGCACAACCCACTGGTACCTTAAACAAATACCCAACCGCTATGGCGACAAGGTGGCAATCGTTGTCCTGCCGGTCCCCCTTGAAGCCAAGTGCAACCGACACATGAAGCAAACACGCAAACAACACGTCCACGCGTGCGAACTGGCGACGATCGCATTGTGTGTGTGGCGCGCTGATGCGACCAAGTTTGCTGAGTTCGACCATTGGATGTTCACCAAGCCGGACAAGAAATCGCGCACCCCGGAAGAAGCCCGTGCTTATGCCCACACACTCGTTGGCGCCGAAAAATTCGCCGAATCCGAAACCGACTCTTGGGCAGCCATGCAAGTCAAATCAAATATTCACATTCTATCGAGCTTGAACCCGCCGGCAGTGCCCATGATTGTCGCAAGGTCACTGGCATGGCGCTGGCCTGGGACGGCCAAAGAGCTTTATGCGATGATTGAAACTGAGTACGGCATCAAGGCTCTCATGCCTTGACCCGTTGATTGGTGAAAAGCCGATGGCCACCACAACGCAGCAATCAGCCGATCGTATAGAGTTACAGACAAGTCTTGTGGTAGGCCTCGAAATTCACGTCGAACTGGCCACGCAATCAAAAATGTTTACCGGTGCCCCAAATATTGCCCATCCCGACCATGACGGCGCTGAACCCAATACTCTGTGCGATCCGGTGGTGCTGGGCATGCCGGGCGTGCTGCCGGTGATCAACCGCGAGGCGGTGCAGATGTCCGTGTGCGTGGGCCTGGCGCTGGACTGCCAGATTGCCAAAGTCACCAAGTGGGACCGCAAGAGCTATTTCTACCCCGACCTGCCCAAGAATTACCAGATCAGTCAATACGATCAGCCGTTGTGCGTCGAAGGTGCCATCGACGTGCCGGCCAGCAACAACGAAGCAACATCCGGGGGGCAGATGAAGAAGATTCGCATCATTCGCGCTCACCTGGAGGAAGACGCGGGCAAACTGCTGCACGAAGCACCAGGCGGGCTCGAAATTGATCATTCGATTGTGGATTTGAACCGAGCCGGGACACCATTGCTGGAAATCGTCACCTACCCTGATTTCGAAACGGTGGATGAAGTAATCAGCTTCTGCCAGGTGCTGCGCAATATCTGCCGGTTCCTCGGCGTCACGCAAGGCGTCATGCAAAAGGGCCATATACGGTTTGAGCCGAATATCAACGTCGAAATTAAAAAAAACGGCAAGACGTACAAGACGCCTATCGTTGAAATCAAGAATCTCAACAGTTTCAAAGCGGTGCACGGATCAGTTACCTATGAATATAGTCGGCAGGTCGATCAATGGCTGGAGACAGGCGTGGTGATGGAGCCAGGCACCAAATCAACGCGTGGATGGGACGATCAAAAGCGGGTTACCGTCCTGCAGCGAGAAAAAGAAGAGGAACACGACTACCGATATTTCCCGGACCCGGACCTGGTGCCAATGACCATCAGCAATGAGTGGGTCGAATCCATCAGATCGCAAATGCCGCAGCTTCCGCTGCATCGCCGCAAACAATACATCGAAGAATACGGACTGAATGCCAAGGAAGCAGACTCCCTGCTCGATGAACACGACGTGTGTTATTTCTTTGAAGCAGTGCTTGAAGAATCCGTGGAGCCCAAGCGTGCCGCAGCCATGCTACTTAACTACGGTGCGAAAAGGGCCAATGAACAAGGATGTCTGATCAGCGCATTAGGCATCACCCCCGTACAGGTCAAGCAAATCATCGAACTTGCGGACGGCGAACAGATCAGTTCCACCGCAGCTGACGAGTTGTTTGGGATTTGCTGCGACCCGTCCAACAGCGGCGATGCCGAGACCCTTGCCGGCAATGCCGGCCTCTTGCAGGTATCCGATACCTCTGCACTGGATGGTTTCGTAGACGAAGTAATTTCAAATCCGAATGCGGCTAAAGCAATCGATGACATCAAGGCGGGCAAAGACAAGGCCATCGGTGCCCTAGTTGGGCAGGTGATGAAACTGTCCAAAGGCAAGGCCAATCCCAAGGTCGTGGGCGATCTGATCAGGCGGAAACTTATCGACGGCTAGCCGCGGCGACTGTCTTTCTTCTGGCTACACTGTGGGCATGAATAAGTCTCGTGGCAAAACGCGTCGAGCGCCGGACGCCCGCGTCGCGGCCTACCGGATCGTGCGCCTGCTGCAAAAGCACGGCCACACCACCTACTTGGCTGGTGGTTGCGTACGCGACCGGTTGCGTGGCATTACGCCAAAGGATTACGACGTGGCCACTGACGCCCATCCCCAGGTTGTCCGCAAGCTGTTCAACAGGTCGCGATTCGTGGGGGAAGCATTCGGCGTGGTGATAGTATTTATGGAAGGCACTAGTGTCGAGGTGGCAACGTTTCGCACCGAATGGGGATACAAAGATGGGCGCCGCCCGTCGCATGTTGAGTTTTCTGATGCTGAACACGATGCCCGACGTCGCGACTTTACAATTAATGGCCTGTTCGAGGATCCGATCACCGATCGGGTAATCGACTATGTGGGTGGCCGCGCTGACCTGAAGGCAGGTGTCATTCGAGCGATCGGCAACGCTCAGCAACGATTTGGCGAGGACTACCTACGTATGCTGCGCGCAGTGCGCTTTGCCGCAGAACTGGATTTTACCATACATCGCAGTACCGTCGCGGCAATTCGTAAATATGCCCCCCAACTTGCCTGCATTAGTCGTGAGCGAACCGGCAAGGAGATACAACTGATGCTGACCGGCCGCCAACCCAGCCACGCCGCGGCATTGTTGCAACGGTTGCAACTGGACGGGCCGGTATTGAATGAAACCCACTGCTCCGTGCGGCTTTCAACATTACAACGACTCAATGATGACATCTCCTATCCCGCCGCGTTGGCCGCATGGGCGATGGACCGTCACTTGCTACCGCGCCACGTAGCAAGATCTCACGGAGTCGAAAACCTGGCCCGGTGCGTGAGCGTATTTCTAACAGATGAACTAACCGATCTGGTGCGGCGGTGGAAACGGGCTTTGTGCTTGACCAATGACGATCGCGATGCATTGCGAGCGTGCTTGAAACTCTTGCCCACCATCCTGGCCTGGCACGACCAGTCGACTGCCCGGCATAAACGTTTGCTAGCTGACCCGGCGTGGCCGGTGGCCTACCGAATCATACGGGCACTGCGGACAGCGGGTATCACGCCTTTGCGCAGAAAGATTGACCAGGATTGCCTATGCCTGCGTGCCCAAGGGGTTAGCCCACGCCCCCTAGTAACAGGCGATGACCTGATCCACATTGGGCGCAAACCTGGCCCCGCATTTAGCCGGTTATTGAACCAGATCTACGATGCCCAGCTTGAAGGTCACCTGCGGACCCGTGATGAAGCGATCAAGTGGCTCAGGCAATTGCGATAGGCCGACATCACCTACCCGGCCACAGTACAATCAGCCCTGACGTGCATACCGTGCTGGAAACCTTGATCAACGATGTGCCGCAACTAGGCACGGCGCTATCTTATACGATTGTTTGCAGCCTACTGATTATCGGTGGCCTGGGATTGCCGGCGCCGGAAGATATTGCGCTGCTGCTGGCCGGCGTGGTGTGCCACCTAGGGTTGGCGAACCTGCCGACGATGATCGTGGTTACTTTCCTTTTGATCATGAGTGCTGACATGCTGTTGTTTTGGTTCGGTCGCCGCTATGGACACCATGTACCACGACTACCCATCATTCGTCACTACCTGACCGAAGCGAGACTGGCCCGGGCTGAGAATTACTTCCAAGCCCACGGCGGCAAGACCCTGTTTATTGCCCGGTTCCTGCCTGGACTACGTTCCGTCGTGTGGTTCAGTGCCGGGGCGTGCCGCACGCCGGTATGGAAAATGCTTGTCTATGACGGATCTGCCGCCATTATCAGCGTGCCCACCTTCATTT
>CAUZAW010000122.1:0-8489 GCA_963577735.1 Phycisphaerae bacterium
GCAAGATGTTGGACATCTGGTTGTCGAACTTCAAACCCAGTTCACCCAGGTCCTGCTGTATCTGTTCTAAAGCGTTGCGCACCATTATTATGTCGGCGCAGTAGGGGATGAGCTTGGCGCCCATGTCCTTGAGTTCTTTGAAATGCTCGACTGACCCCGCTGGCGTACCCCAATGTTTGCCCGCCCGCTCGGCGGCCTTGGCTATTTTTTCCCGCGCGTCCAGGATCAGCGGGTGTCTCATCTGTCCGGGAATGTTGCTGAGCACGGAAAAGTCAGCCGGTCCGAAAAAGAGGCCATCGACTCCCTCCACTGCAGCAATGTCCTCGGCCTGTTCCACTGCTTCCGGTTCCTCAATCTGCACCAGCAGGAAGGTTTGCTCGTTGGCCTGTTTGGTGTATTCGTCCATGGGCATGCTGCAAAACGGCATGTCACGGTTGCCCCCGTCAAATCCGCGTATGCCCAGAGGGTGGAACTTCATTGCCTGGACAACCCGTCTGGCCTCCTCGGCGCTCGAACAACGGGGATACATGATGCCGCTTGCGCCCGCTTCTAGCATGCGTGCCAGGTGCATGAACTCGCCCTTGGCCGGCCTGACCATGGTATCGGCTCCGCTACCCAGTCGGGCTGCACGTATCCGATCCTGCACTGTTTCCAAGGAGAACACGTGATGCTCCATGTCTACCCAGATGCAGTCAAAACCCATCAGCCCAACCATTTCGTATAACGCGGCGTCCGTCAGGTGCAGCGCCACCATGTGTACTACTTCATTTTTTGCCAGTTTCGCTTTGACTTTGCTTGCAAACATATTTGTACTCGCTGCTAGGGGGTGAAAGAGCGGAACAATATAGTCGAAGCGGCCCATCCTTGCGCGGTGCTGTACCGCAAGATTTTATTGGCAGATCGTATTGCGATAGGGGGGCATGAATTGCATGCGAGGCACTTGGTCGGCCAGGCTGCCGCCGTCGATCACGATGTGCTGGCCACTGATGTAGCGGCCCGCTGGCGACGCCAGCAACACCACCGTTCCCACACAATCCTCCACTTTTCCAAACCGTTGTTCCATAGGGATATGCTCTTTGTAATAATCGAAAAATGCCGGATCCAACTCAAAGTCTTCGGAGATCTCCGTCTCAATGATGCCTGGACAGATGCTGTTGGACGTGATGCCGTGCGGGCCCAGTTCGACGGCAAGTGATTTGGTCAGCATTTCCAGCGCGCCCTTCGAAGCGTTGTAGTGTGCCAGGCCCGCTTCGGCGACCATGGCGTTGACCGACGAGGTATTGATGATCCGACCTTTGATCTTGGCGTCGATCATGCGTTCGGCCACGCGCTGCGTTAGAAAAAACGGGGCATCCACGTTGACTGCCATAGTATGCCGCCAACGCTGCGGCGTGATCTGATTGAACGCGTCGAGGTAACCGACCCCGGCATTGTTGACCAGAATGTCGATCCTGCCGGCTGTTTTCCAGATGTCGTCGGCCAGTGGCCCCAGTTGTTGTGTTTTGGCAAGGTCCTGCTGAAAGCTCCATGCCGTTCGGCCGAGTTTGCGCAACTGCGCAATGACGGGTTCGGTGTCGAGTATGTCCACGATCGCCACGTCCGCACCGTGCTGTGCTAGGGCAACGGCGATGCCCTTGCCGATGCCCCGAGCGCCGCCGGTTACCACTGCTACCTGTCCCGTCAGGTCAAATCGTCTCTGGGCATCCATAATGCTGCACAATCTAACGTAATCGGGGTCAACCTTCTATTACAGTCAGCTTAACCCGAGTATGCTCAGGCTGTCGCGGTAGATCAGTTGTTCGATCTGTTCAACATCGAGCCTGGGCAGGGCGGTGCCTTCGAGCATGTTGTTGAGGCTGCGCAATCCGTCGATCGAGGCATCGAGCGTGGTAAATGGGTAATCGGTGCCGAACAGCAACTTGTCCCACACCCCATATTCCTGCACGAGCATCAAGCTGTGGTAAAGCTGAAATGGGCGGTACTGGATGGCGGCGACGTCGGCGTAAACATTGGGGTGTTTGCGAATGACGACGACGCATTCACCTTCAAACGGGTGGCTCAAATGGGCCATGATGATTTTTACGTCCGGGTAACGAACGGCTACGTCGTCGAGGTGGCGGGGCATGGTCGTGTCCAGTGGTGCTTGTGAAATAAACGTCGTACCCGTGTGCAGCAGCACGGGCAACCGGTGCTTTTGCGCATAGGCCCACAAGGGGTCAAGCATGCGGTCGTTGGGATAGAAGCCTGCGTACATTGGCATCAGCTTGATGCCGCGCATGCCCAGTGTCTGGTGCCCGTAACGCATCTCGTCCTGCCAGCCCGGCTGCGTCGGGTCCAGCGATAGGTAACCGATCAGTTCGTCAGGGTGCGCCGCGACGTAATCGGCCACGTATTGATCGTCTACCCACAAGCCGCTGAGCTTGGCCTTGCCGCCGAATACCACGGTGCGCACCGGTTCACGGGCCGTGGCGGCGTAATCTTCGTAGCGCACGGTTAAATCCAGCTCAATGTCGGCCCGGGCCCGCTTGGCCTGGTTGCGAAAGTCGTCGTTGAAGTGGTCGGGGTATTGCCAGGTGTGGGAATGAACATCGATAATCATGATCTACCCCATTTAATTATTTACCGCGTCCATCAAGAGGTCGTACAGCCGATCGATTTCCTGGCGAGTTTGATCATCCAGTTTGTACCCGACAGGGCCGCGCATGTGCGTATTTTTGAAAATGCCCCGCTTGACGAGAACGTATTTCTCGATGGCCATGTAGGCGTCCAGGTTCACCATCTGTACGATCATGGCACCTAGCGGTCCCTGGATGCGATAGGCTCTCTGATCATCGCCGGCCTCCAACGCATTCCACATCGCCACCAGCGCATCGACCACATCCGCGGCCGGCATCGTCCCTACCACGCCACGTCGGAAGTTGTCGATCAACGAGATACCGCCACTGCCTTCAAATACCCGCGCCTGGCCGGACGTGGCTTGCAACAACGCTGTTAGCAGTGGTCCGACCGGAGATGCTTCCGGTTTGTACTGCACCCGTTCGGGCCCGTATTCATTTAACAGCGACGCCTGCATTGCGACCGGCATGGGCCGGCCCACGTAATTGCTCGCATCCTGTACGATGACCGGAATGGCAACCGTCTCGATGAGACGACGGTAGTAGTCGGCCAGTTGGTCATTACTTAGGGCCACCGACACGGGCGGGATAGCCATCACCGCGTCAGCACCGCTGTCCTGCGCATGCTTGGCATATCGGTCAACCACACGATTCGATTCGGCGCCTACGCTGATTACCACCGCGCCACGCTGCCGGCCGAATTTACAGGCCAGTTCAGCCAGTTCCTGTCGTTCGTCGCTGTCCAGGCGCAACGTTTCCGATGCCATCGCCATCACGATTCCGTTGGCGCCCTGCTCGAAGATCCAATCAATCTGCTTTTCCAGTGTCGCGGCATCGATCGATTCGTCGTGTTCGTCAAACGGTGTCTGAAATACCGCCAGTACACCCCGCAGTTTTCCGGTATGACGTTTTTCTATCACGAGAGCATTCCTCGCGTGTCCACTGCCGCCTTTTCCACTTCGCCGTCGCTGTCCTTGAACCAGACGTGGTTCTGCAAGTTCACGCACGTACAGATGTGGTTGGGTATCACGTGCATGCGCTCGCCCAGTTTCGGACTGTGGTCGCACGCCGTAATGTCCACTCGGCCGTGCTCTTCAGTTAGATGGTCGATCTTCGCTTGCGGATATTCGATCACCAGACCGTAACCATCATCAGCGTTGCCAAGGTATCGGTCAGACGTAAGCGTTTTGCTACCGCAGTCGAGTATGATCTTGCCCGGTACAGCGCTGCTCATCACTGTCGCCACGATGTGGGCCGCGCAGTGTTCGATGGAACATGCGCCTACGGACGCGTAACTGCGGTCGTTGTAGATGAACGTGCCCGGCCGAATCTCCGTCAGTTGTGGAATATGGTGCATCACTCGCGCCGCCGGTGTCGAGCCGCCGGAAACAATGTCCGCGGCCAGGCCGTTTTCCTTCCAAAGCCCCAGCGTGTGTTCGAGCAACTTGCCCACGTCTCGGCACTGGGCCACCATTTCATCTTCCGTCCCGAGAATATGCCCTTGATAGCAGAACAACCCGTCGAGCCGTAGCCCCGCCGTCGCCTCGACTTGCTTGGCCAAATCGACAGTCTGTTCGGGATGCTGCAAGCCGGTGCGCTGCATGCCTGTATCAAGGTCAACCAATACACCTACCGTCGAACCTGCGGACTGCGTTGCCTCGGCGATGCGATCAGCGGCATAGCCTGAGTCCAATGCCACCCGAATCGTGCGTAACTTTGCCAGTTCCGCCAAAGCTGTCGTGCGCGGCCGATCATGCACCGGGTAGCCGACGGTAAGGTCCTGGCCCACCAACGCCATCACTTGCGCTTCACCCACCTTGGCCGTAGTCAGGCCCACGGCCCCGTGGTTCAGTTGAAGCTGCGCCATCCGCAACGATTTGTGCGTCTTGGTATGCGGGCGAAGCTTCAATCCATGGGAGTCGACGTATTGTCTCATCCGCCGCAGGTTGGCTTCTACCCGGTCTAGATCGATCACCAGTGCCGGGGTGGGAATCTCATCTTCTTTCATTTTCATGGCAATGCCTTTACCGCGGTAAGTACGATGTAAGGTCCTGAAATCAAAACCAGCATAACGTGGCCAACGTTTGTCCACCAGCATTGTCAGTACTTGCAAGGCGTTCGTGTTCATCACGTCGCTTGGCAACCTGTACAACACGCAGAAACAACAAGTGGCCGTTAGGCCGATCGCGATTCGAGCACCATCCAGCCATTCTGGTCATTACGGCGCCGTCACTACACCCCTAGTGGACGATACGACTACAGCGATCGCCATTTCAATCACTGTATTCGTGTTATTGCAGTGCTTGTCTTCGTGTCAAGCTTATGCCTGTTCGGCTCAACGGTGCTGTCATTTCAGCGTCAGGCACCGGTTGTCTGTTTATGCCAAGACTAAAGGTACGTATGCCAGATCACCTGCTGGCGTTCTGGTTAACAAGTCGGGCAAATACAGCAGCGGATGGACCGGTCTATCCCAAGCGACCAGTGTCAAAGAGTCCTTATTAAATCCTTCAACAGGTATCAGCGCGGCCGGTCCGGGCAGAGTCCGGCAGTATTCGCACAATCAGGCCAAACGGAATACACCATATAGATAGCGACTGTAAGCCTTTTGTTAACCTATTTTTGAAAGATTGCTTGACCACGCTTTTACGCGGGCTACATTTTATTAGTGGTTTTGCGCTCGTACGCGTCGAGGGATCAGGCGGAAGGCGGAGAGTAAATTGGCGGTAACGAGGGTGAAGAGGTCCAAAAGGGGCGGCGATGGTTTTGCGCTTCGCAAACCTGCCGGCCTAGCTTCTGCTTCCGCCTGGCGTGCTCTTGAACCACTCGAGCCGCGGTTGCTGCTGTCGGTCGCCGTGGATGGGCCAATACTGGCAAGTTCCCTGCTCTACGCACCAAACCAGGCATTGGACCACGTTTCCGCGGCTATCGATGAAGGCCAGGAGATTGTCTTTCTAGGTGCAGGCCCCAGCCCCGCTGAGTTGCGGCTGTTAACGGTACTCAATGCCAATGCCGCTGACTCGACCAATGCCGACCAACTCACTTATGACGGTAGTCTGGGTCTCGACCTCACCGGCAAGGGCGTGACCGTCGGCGTGTGGGACGGCGGGGCCGTGCGTGCCTCGCACCAGGAGTTCGGCAACCGTGTCACGGTTGTAGATTCCGCCTCCAACAACACGCATGCGACTCACGTGGCCGGTACCATCGGCGCTGCTGGTCTCGATGCCGACGCCCGCGGTATGGCGCAACAGATCAATATCCGAAGTCGAAATTTCGCCGATGACAAGGACGAAATGTTGGCTGATGCCTCGCTGATTGATCTGTCCAACCATTCATACAGCAACCTCGTGGGTTGGACCACCGACATCGATTGGGACATTGGTGCTGTCGATATCTGGTTCGGCGATCGATCCCTGTACAGCAGCGAGGACCCCGGATTCGGCAAGTACAACAGCGATGCCCAGTTACTGGATCAGGTTCTTTACGATAACCCGAACCTGCTCAGTGTCTGGGCGGCCGGTAATGACAATGGGGACACCTTTCTAAACCTGAACGGGGACAACCGCTATGTCGCCTTTTTCTCTGTGGCACCGACCGGTGGTACTTCCGTCGATGTCGGCTGGTATCTGGTCGCTAACAGCGGTTCCACCTCTGCCCCGTCGGCAGACGGCAACGGTGGCACCAATTTCGATCTACTGTCCGCCGACCAGTCGGCCAAGAACAACCTTGTCGTCGGCGCTGTCGAAGACGTCACCGACGATCCATACGATTCCAGTACCGTTTCAATTACCAGTTTTTCCTCGACCGGCCCGACTGACGATGGCCGGATCAAGCCGGACATCGTTGCCAATGGCGACTCGTTACGCTCCGCCTCCAATGGGGGCAACGAGTCCTACCTCAACCTGACCGGTACCTCCATGGCTGCGCCCAGCGTCACCGGCTCGGCTGCCTTGCTCGTTGAGCATTACCGCAACCTTTTCTCCAGTTCACCGCTCTCGGCAACCACCAAGGGGTTGGTCATACACACCGCTGGTGACGTGGGTAACACCGGCCCCGATTACTCCCACGGATGGGGGTTGCTCGATGCCGCTGCCGCAGCGAACTTTCTCTCCGATACTTTCAACAGCATTGCCACGGACCTGCTGTTTGAAAACACCTACTCTGGCAGCGATATCACGTTTGACGTATATGCTGATGGCGTTAATCCCCTCAAGGCCACCGTGACCTGGACTGATCCGCAAGCGTCCACGCTGCCCGCTGACGGGATCGATGTGAGCACCGCTGTACTGGTCAATGATTTGGACCTGTGGATCACCGGCCATGACTCCACAACCTACTACCCCTGGACGCTCGATGGGGCCAATCCCACCGACACAGCTGTACGCACCACTGCAAATCATGTGGATAACATTGAACAGGTGCTCATTGATGCGCCCACGGCCGGCGCTTATACGGTTCACATCGGCCGCACCGGATCGACATTTACTCAGAATTATTCACTGCAGGTTTCCGGCGGCGAACAACGCGACGGCTTGGGTAGGATTAGTGGTGTCAAATACGAAGACCTCGATGGCGATGGCGTGCGCGACGCCGGAGAGCCGACCCTGTCGGGATGGACCATTTACATAGATGAAAACGATGACGGCAATCTCAATGCCGCAGAGCCCACCGCTGTCACCGATAGTACCGGTACTTACGCTTTTGCCGGTCTTGCGGCGGGTACCTATGTGATACGCGAGGTCGTTGAGACCGGTTGGCAACAGACCTTGCCCGTGGGTGGTAGTCACAGCGTTGCTCTTGCAGCCGGTCAGGTCACCGACGGATTTGACTTTGGCAATAATCGCACCACCACTGTTGTGGTCGTCGACAATCTGGACAGTGGATTCTCGACCACCGGCACCTGGTCGGAGTCCGGCGCGACTGACGAATACAACAGCAGTTCCCTGTGGACCGGCGAGTTGGGTGCCACCGCGACTTTCACGCCGGTGTTGGCGGAGTCCGGCACCTACGAGGTTTACGCCTGGTGGTCGGCGGTTGCGTCCGACGGCAGTTTTCTCGACCGTGATAGCACCGCCCAATTTGCGATCAACCATATCAGTGGACCTACGCACATCACGATTAACCAGGACCAAAACTCGGGAACTTGGGGCTATCTCGACACGGTCAACTTTGACGCTGGCGGTAGTGAGAATGTGACCTTGACCTGTGGGTCAGACGAGAGCGCGTCTATCGCCGACGCCGTGCGTTTCGTGAAGGTGGCTGATATCACTGAAGTGATTATCGACAATCTGGACAGTGGATTCTCAACCACCGGTGCGTGGTCCGAATCTGGCGCGGTTGATGAATACAACAGCAGTTCCCTGTGGGCCGATGAGTTGGGTGCCACCGCGACATTCACCCCGGTGTTGCCGGAATCCGGTACCTACGAGGTTTACGCCTGGTGGTCTGCGGCCAATCCCAGTGGTGGGTATTACAATCGCGAGGCCTCTGCCAAGTACACCATCACCCACTACGGAGGTTCCACCGTGGCCACCTTGGATCAGGACATCAAATCGGGGCGATGGGTATTGCTCGACACTGTCGTGTTCAGTGCCGGCGGCACGGAGAACGTGATGTTGACCCGGGACAACGAAGATAACGGCTCAACGATCATCGATGCCGTGCGTTTTGTTCAGGTATCAACGTCTGCTATTTCCGAAATCATCGTGGACAACCAGAGCACGACGGGCTTTGCCACTACCGGTGCGTGGTCGGAGTCGGGCGCGGCTGACGAATACAACAGCAGTTCCCTGTGGACCGGCGAGTTGGGTGCCACCGCGACATTCACGCCGGTGTTGGCGGAGTCCGGTACCTACGAAGTTTACGCCTGGTGGTCTG
>CAUZAW010000123.1:0-8484 GCA_963577735.1 Phycisphaerae bacterium
GCCGTGTGTTTTGTGTACCCATTTCTCGCGGATGGCGAGGATCGAGTCATGACCGTTACGAATCGTGTGGATAAACTTGCAGTCCGGAAAAATCTTGTCAACGAAGCCGAGGCGAAGTGCGTTGGCTGGCGTTTTCTCGGCCAAACGCTGCTTGTCTTCACGGCGGATGGTTTGGACAAATGTTCGACGAATATGCTGGCAGACTTCTGGACGCGCATGGTGCGGGCCAAGCAGGTCAGACTTGTCATCGTTGCCATAACGCCAGGTGAGCCGTGGTTCGTGCAACAGTGTCAGATTCGGGTGTCGGCTTAGGATGCGCATCAGCATTGACGTACCCGATCGCGGCGCACCGATGACGATGATGGGTTTTTTTAGCAGTACATCATCCGATTCAGGCATGGCTTGGACCTTAACCAACTATCAGCAAGTTATTGTTATCGGCTCATGGCGCATTGGTAAGCTCGTCGGATTGCCGCCTCGATCTGATCGACCATCTGATCCAGTGTAAATAGCTCGCTGACCGTGGCCAGTGCGGAGTTTGCCATCCCCTTGCGCCGCTGAGGATTCGAAATTATCAAGTCGAGTTTGTCAGCAAGGTCGTCCACGTTGCCATCTCTGTACAGCAGGCCGTTGCGACCATGCTCCAGAGCTTCGATCTCGGGGTTGTGGGTCTGGATGTGGTCGCTGGTCACCACGGGCAGGCCATACCCGAACGCATGCAGTAAGCTAAGGCCGATGTTTGCCGGGTAGCAGAACACATCAGCGCACATGAACCACGGTGCTATTTCAGATTCGTTGAATATCGCGCCGAGAAAGCGGACGTTATCGTCTAGGCTTAATGAATTTGCCAGTGATCGCAGATGTGGTTCGTGCGGTCCATCGCCGATGATCAGCAGATGCAGTGATGGATGTTTTGCAACCAGTTGCTGCGTAGCGCGAATCAGCAGGTCCACACGGTTAGCCTGCTGCAGGCGTGATACGAATAGCACAACTGGTCCATCGTTGATCTGTTGCTGGTTGGCAAACTCTTCTACGCGTTGTCGGTTGGCCCATTGCCGGCGCTGCTCCTGTATGGGGCGTTGATCGAGACTATTAAGCGCGATGAATACTCGATCACGTGGCCATCCGGTATCGAGAAAATCCCGAGACGCAGAATGGTTGTAAAACAGCAGGATGTCAGCGAGTTTGGCCACCTGCGCCCTTGCCCAGGCCCGCCATGGAATATGCCGCTTGGAATATCCGTGGCCCCAGATGATCGTGCCCACGCCGTTTATCCTGGCCCGCAGCAGACCGGGTATCAGGCTCAGGTAATGCAGGTCCCACTCGAGGATGAGCACGTCGGCGGCACTCGGATCGGCATACCGCCATTGGGGCCAATGCCATATCACCTGCCGCCTACCCCAGTGCAGGTTAACCATCGGGGCCGTGGTCGACTTAAATCCCTGAGCTTGGCTCAAGCGGCTTTCCTTGCCTGGGCCGTAGGCCAGCATCAGGTCAATGCCGGGCCGTGTTGCCAGAGCTTGAAACACGGGTAGACGGTACTTTGTAAGGTTTGGATGCTGTATGACGACCCGGATTGAAGTTGCTTGGGTGCCGGTGTGACTAATCTCGGTCTTCGTTCCCCTGATCGCGGCTCGCCAACTAGAACGAAGTTGCCTGGCCAATCGCCGCATCCGTTGACGGGTATGGCGCAGCCCCGGCCATGGCTCGTCTATCTGGACTGCGATGTCATCGCGCAATCGCTTGCACATGATCACCGACCGATAATTCGTGTGAATGTGATAGGCGGTGTCAACGATACGGTAGCCGCTCCACTGGTAAAGTCTGACCAGGTGCATGGCTTGTTCGGCCGTGTCCAACGCTACCTCGGACGCCCCCAGTTCCTTGGCGCGTTGCTCGACGCGTTCATGCAGCAAACGGGCGATGCCCATGGCCGGTAGGTCCGGATCAACGGCCAATTGGGTGTGACTGAGCACCATTGGGTGATCGAGCCAGGGGCTACCTTCACTGTACGGCTGTTTCTTGGTGTTCAAGAGGCAGGTGCCTACGATCCGTTCATTGGCCAGGGCCACGTAACACTCGCCGTGGGCGATAATGTCGCGCGTATTCTGCGGGGACTGATTGATGGCGGTAAAGTTCAGCCCCATGTCCGCCAGTGGCCGGTAGGCACGGTGCAGCAGGTCGGTCAACTCCTTGATGGAGTCGGTCGGTTGCCAGAGGCGAATGGTCACATCTAGTGGCGTTTCAGCCACGTGTTGGGACATTTTCTTCTACTCCAAAGCTTCTGGCGACTTATATTCTATCGAGGCACGAATCGTTCATTACGTAGCAACATCGGCAAACACAAGCGATTTACCGTGCGTATTATTACTCGTTTGACTTTCGCCGATATCATGCCAGTGTGGCGATATTGTGTATGGGCATGAGTTTGTTGGGTCCGTATAAGCGGCCCTTGACCGGCCACCATTGTCGGCTTTGAGATTTCCATGAAAGCCATCATCCTCACCGCTGGATACGGTAATCGCATGCGTCCGCTGACGGATAAATGCCACAAGACGATGCTCAAGGTCGGCGACCAGTCGATTATTGAGAGGATCATCGACGGCCTAGTTGCCAACGGTATCACGAACATCACATTTGTGACCGGCTACCGGGCCCAGGAATTGACGCAATATCTCACCGATCGATACCCGGACCTCAATCTGTCGTTCGTGCACAATGACCGATATCGGCAGACCAACAACATTTTTTCTCTGTCCTTGGCTTTTGACAAGGTCACGTTCGATGACGACGTAATGCTGATCGAGTCTGACCTGGTCTATGAGTCGGCGGTGATTGATCGCATCATCCGCTCGAAACATGCCAACGTGGCGCTGGTCGATCGGTTTCGAAGCGGGATGGACGGCACGGTGGTCACCGTCGAAAACAAGGTTATTACCAATGTGATCCCGCCGCATCTGCAGGCAGATAATTTCAATTTTTCTGACAAGTTCAAGACGCTGAATATTTATAGGTTTTCCAAGGAGTTCTGCGGCTCGACGTTCAAGAAACTGCTGCACTATTACGCCAACGCCATCGACGACAACTGTTATTACGAGCTGATCTTGGGAATCCTGATTTACATGCAGCAAGAAACGGTGCACGCTGAAATACTTGACGGGGAACGTTGGGCGGAGGTGGACGATCCCAACGACCTGAGCATCGCCGATTTTATCTTTAATGATTCCAGTCGGCGCCCATTACTTGAAAATTCCTACGGTGGATTCTGGAACTACGACGTCATCGATTTCTGCTATATCCGCAACATGTACTTTCCGACCGACGCGATGATCTCCGAAATGCGCAACAACCTGCCGGAGTTGATTCGCAATTACGGTTCGGTGCAGCCGTTGCTGAACCGGAAGGCTGGCTATTTCCTGCTGTGCAATGAGCAGAACGTCAACGTGCTCAACGGCGCTTCGCAGGCGTACCCAGTGCTGCGGGCTCGATTTGAAGGCAAGCGAGTGCTGCTGCCGTCGCCCACGTTTGGCGAATACGCCCGGATCTTTCCACGTCATGAATGTTACGGCGACAAGGTCGGGTTCGATCGCGATCAGATCGAGCGTGGCTGCAACACAAGCGAACTAATCGTGATTGTGAACCCGAACAACCCGACGGGCTCGGTTCTGCCGTCGGATTGGATTTATCAACTGGCGGCCGATCGGCCGGACAAAACGTTTTTGATCGATGAATCTTTTATTGAGTTCTCACCTTTCGGGTCGATCATCGGCGAGTTGGAAAAGGAGCCGTTGGGAAACGTGATCGTGATCAAGAGTTTGAGTAAATCGCTGGGTATGCCGGGTCTTCGACTTGGGTATCTCTACGCACACAACAGCGAGTTCAATGAATTTGTGCGGGCACAGCTTCCCATCTGGAACCTCAATTCATTGGCGGAATTTGCACTGGAAACAATGCTCAAGCACCGAACCGCCTTGGAGCAGTCTTACGATCATACGATCCGGGATCGTGAAGCGTTTGCCAAGGCTCTCGGTAACAGCGACGTGGTCGAAAAGGTCTACCCCAGCGGGGGCAACTTCATTCTGGTATCTCTAAAGTCCGACATGATCAATGCTGTTGACCTTGTTGATGTGCTGCTGTCTCGACATGGCATATTCGTTCACGACTCCTCCTCGAAGTTTGATGCCACGGGCGAATATTTTCGCTTCGCCGTTCGCTTGCCGGGTGAAAACGAGCACCTGGCGTCACTGCTGACCAAGTCCAATCTTTCCGGTCCGAGTTGAGGAGTCAGTTGATGCAGACCTCGTCTGAGCCAGGGCAAGGCTCCGAACCGATTCGGTTTTACAAGCTGATCCGCAAAGGCGGCCCGGCCCGCAATGCCGATCCGTATTGGATTGATCGCTGGTTCTTTCGTCCTTGGACCGTGTACCTCAGTTGGGTGTTCGTTAAACTGGGCTGGTCGGCCAACTTCGTGACGTTGCTCAGCGCTGTGTCACTGGTGGTCGGCTCCGTGCTGTTGTGCTTTGAGTCCAACGCTCTTTCGCTGATTGGGGTGGCCCTGGTCGTGCTGTACGCCGGGCTTGATTGCTGTGACGGTGAAGTGGCCCGTTACTACCGGCTGACGGGACAAACCGGCGGTGGGCGTGACGGATCCTACTGGGATAATATCGTTCACGGTCTCGAGCCGGTGCTTGTCGGGTGCCTGGCCTATCGCCTGTATCTGACCAGCGGTATGGGCGTTTGGCCACTGGTCGTGGCGGCTATCGACACCACGGCCCTGTGCGTGGCTCCGTGGCAGCGGTGCTGCGAGATCATCGTCAGTTGGGTTAAAGATCGCCGGCAAAGCGGGGTAACCGATCCGTTGGGCGATTTTGAGTTACCGGACGATGATCAGGATGCGGCCAGTTCCGATATGTCACTGTGCAGAAAATGGTTTGCCGCCGTCAAGCAATTGCTTTTGTTTCCCGGTTATTTTGTGACACTGCCCATGGCTGTCATTCTCGACCTCGTGGTCGGCCCGATATCGTTGACTGACGGCGCTTCCCAGCCGATTGTCCTGTACTGGATAGCGTTATGGCTGTTGCAGCATGCCGTGGGCAAGGTATTGGCCGCCGTCCGTTCAACTCGAAGATATGCCCTGTGGCTTAGTCGGATATCCCCTTGAGCGTGACTTACGCAACCACTTTGCGACAGTTTTCCCCTACGACGCCGTACCGCATGGCGCGTCACGCGGTGGTGTCGATGCTAGCCACAACGCGCCGCATGGCCGGGGGGTTTACGGCCCTTGCGAGCACGCCGCGTGTGCAGTTCCTTTGCCTGCATCACGTGTTTGAAGAAGAGCGGTCGGCGTTTGGCCGAATGCTTGAATTGCTTTCACAAACGCACCTGTTTATCAGCTATAGCGATGCTGTTGAACGGATACTTGGCGGGGATATCGATCAGCCTTACATGGTCGTCACATTTGACGATGGGTTCAAAAGTTGTGTCACCGCGGGAAACGTCATGCGCGACATGGGTATCCAAGGCATGTTTTTTGTCTGTGGTTCATCGATTGAACTGAAAAGTGACCAGCAGTTGGAACAGCATTGCCGCCGGTGTCTGCATGTTCGGCCGGTCGAACTTCTGCGATGGACTGATTTGCAGGCACTGCTCGACCAGGGCCACGAGATCGGCGCCCACACGATGACCCATCCGAATCTGGCGGCGGTTTCGATCGAGCAAGCAAGGGCCGAGATCGGCCAGTCACGGCAAACACTGGTCAGCCGGCTCGGGCGGGCCGATCATTTTGCGTGGCCTTTTGGTCCGTTTGACAGGTTCAGTGCTCAATGTGCACAGGCGGTGTTTGAGGCAGGATTCCGGTCGTGCGCTTCTGCGGTACGCGGCGCACACGCCGGTGGCGACCCCATAGATGACCACCGTCGCTTATGCGTGCGCCGTGACCACATTGTGGCAAAATGGCCGTTGAGTCATGTCAGGTATTTTCTTGCCCGCAATTGCGATCAGCTGCTCTCCGTCGACGAGCTTTGGCCTTGCAGCTGGTTGCCGTCGATCACGTACGAGTCCGATGACGACGTTGTGTCGTGATCAGTTTGGACCATCGGGCCGATCATAACGCCATAGCGGCTGGCCCTTGGGTGTGTCGTACACCTTGTTCGGCTGGTGGCCGTCGATCAATTCGTAATGAACCAAGACATCCACTTCGCCCCGCTGCCACATGGTCACGGCCTGTTGGGCGGTCAGCACGTTGTATCTCGCTGCTTTTTTAGACACGAGGTACACGTCCAGCCCGGGCCGGTCTTCCAGTCCCGCCGCGGCTCGCATGTTTTTGGCAAATGCCTGCTCGTCCTCGTTAAGCACGGGGGCCAGAATTCGCACGGCGTCATCGGGCATATTGACTGCGTTGCGTGCAAATGTCAGCACTGACTCGCCGTTGATCATGCCCCGTTCACAATCTTCAGCCAGACGCAACATGGCTTTGGATGACATGTGCTTGCCCATAAAGTTGGCGGCGTAGGGCGGAACGATCACCTTGGTGCCTGCAGGCATGTCGGCCAGGTCATTGGCCGCCGCGTAATAGTTGGCATAACGGTTTGGGTTGCTCCGGCGATAGTCCGAAACGCCATAGGTGATCAGCAGTGCCACAAGGCCCACCGCCGCCGCGGCCACCACGCTGATGCGCCAGCGATTGTCCAACCGGTCTAGCCAAGACCTGCACGCGGGCCACAATACTGCGATAGAGAACACCACGCTCACGACGATCATCGGCATGTAATACTTGGCGTGAACGTTGGCCGCGCCCATCGTCAGCAAAAGGGCCAACAGCAGCGAACATAAAGTGCCGATAAGCAATGCCCAATGACGCCGCTTTACCGCGACAATAATCGCCGCGAGCAAGCTGATCGATAAGGCAACCCTGAGCATGCCCAGTATGGCCCACAGCGCGCCGAACAGTCCGATCGGATCGCCTTGCTTATCGACGTTGCCCACCACCGCCTTAACCATGCGCATCGGGTCGGTCAGCAGGTAGGGGCAGGTCACCAAAAAACTGATTGCCGCGGCCGCGACAAAAACGCCGATCGCCTTGAGTCGCTGTTGACTGTTGACCAGCAGCAGTACCGTGACCATGGGAAACGCCATGGCGACGGTGAACTTGCTGGCCAAGGCCATGCCCGCAAGGATGCCTGACAAGACAATCAGCCTTGTCCCGACCCGGGGATTGAGCAGGCACGCCAAGGTGGCGGCCAATAGGGCCATGGACGGTCCGTCGCCCATCCCGTAGTAGGTCAGCGTAAACAGCATCGGATGTGCACCCAGCAGCACCACGCACAACAGCCCCGCCCAGAGGCTGCCCGTGCGTTTGGCCGTGGCGGGTAACAACGCCGTAAACCCTATACAGCAAAACACCACCACGATAAATCGCATCATCCGCACCACGCACCAGGGCGAACGATACAGCTGGCCGAGATAATCGACCAGGCTTTTAGGTCCCAACTCGTTGAGGTTTGCGGCCGCATAATCCACGGCCAATGCAGCGGTCAAAAGTATCTGCTGCGGCCCACCGGGCCAGTGTAATGCCGTCGCCGGCAGGCCCAAAAACCGGTCGGCGGCGGAAAGTGTCAGTTGCAATTCATCGAAGTTACCGATCTTGCCGTGTACAGCGCCTTGAACCAGCGGCCAGCGACTGAGCAGGAAAATCGCCGCGGCCAGGATAGTCGCCAGAATCAACCACCGCGCCCGAGGCCACCTGTGACTGGTAACCGCCGGCTGAGGTTCGTTATCGGCAGCGGGAGCCGCGTCGTTGTCGTTGTTTTGACAGGACATCACGTGGAAACATCATACTGATCATTATCAGCTCACGGTTTTTACACCAACCAATGAGACCTTGGGTTCAATCATTAGGGTTTCAACCGACTGGAGGGCCTCTGCCACGTGGAGACACATCTGTTTCATTCTGGACCGGTATTCTGGCATAATCAATCCAACTTTCAATGTGCGACCTCGAACCCAGATGCCATCGTATATGATGACGGACATAGTTGGTAGAACACCAAGCCAATGCGCATCATTCACGTTACCTCCGGTCTCGATCCACGTCTTGGCGGGCCAGTAACCGCCCTGATGGGCCTGGTCGAGGCACAGAACGCCGCGGGTATGGACGTGTCAGTAGCGGCCACGTGGCGGCAGGGCGATGATGCCAGCGTTGTAGAGCGATTGCGCAAAACGGGAATTGCGGTGGACATGATCGGGCCCGGCATCGGCCCATTGATGTGGCATCGGGGTATTGAGCCGACACTGCAAAAGCAGGTTCCGGATGCCGACGTCGTCCATATCCACATGGTCTGGGAACAAATTCAACACAGTGCGGCTAAAATGTGCCGCCGCCACCGTCGCCCGTACGTCATTACTCCCCATGGAATGCTCGATCCCTGGAGCTTGCGTAAAAGCACGCTGCGGAAGAGGTTCTATCTTGCGTGGCGGTTGCGGCGC
>CAUZAW010000124.1:0-8440 GCA_963577735.1 Phycisphaerae bacterium
CGATGAAAACTGTATTGGCAGATTGCTTTTCACATGTTTCAGATCTCGGTTTTATTTCAAGGGGTAGGTAATAGTAATGCTTGGACGGCGGTGCGACCGGCACAACGCAAATACATCCTGACAAATGCTGCGCATTATTGCTCGGGAATTTGCTCAACGTTAATTACAGGACAATCCACATCGGTGATCATGCGGTCGACCGAGGCGTTATCCTTAAAACCAAACCCGGTCACGAGGCAGACGACGACATCGTCACCATTGATTTGGCCTTGCCGGTACCCTTGCGGCGCCCCGGCGAGGGCGACGGCTCCGGCTGGCTCGGTGAAAATACCTTCCTCCCGGGCTAAGCGTGATTGAAGTTGCCAAGTATCTTCGTCGGTCACCAGGTAGCCGGTCCCACCGCAAGCGCGACAGGCCGATATGACTTCGTTACCGTCCATCACCCGCGGCACCTGAAGGCCGCCAACCTTCGAGGTGCATTCGGCAACGGCACGCGCCTTTTCTGCACCGTCACGCAGTGGACCGGCAATGGTATTATTGCCTTCCGGTTGGACGCAATGGACGGCCGGCGATTTTTCCAGTTCGCCCCGCTGGACCAGTCCGGCAAAGCCGAGGGCCACGGCCAGGGTGAGCCCACCGCCACCGCCGCCTCGGCGAAATCAAGGTCCGCCAAGTCACCGCACTGGACAAGTGACTTGCCTCCGGCGTCCTGGACCGACTTGGCGGTCCTGTCCAGGTCCGGCCCGGTGCGGGCCAGCACAGTCACGTCGTAACCGCGTCTTGCCAGTTCCTCGGCCGTCGCGGCGCCGATACCGCGCGATGCGCCGGTGACTAGTGCAACAGGACGTTCGTTCATGTTGGAAAACCTCCCAAGGGCCGGTCCACTTCGACAATGACTGCTACCGAGTCATCCTTATCCACCCGCGAAAAAGTCTTGAGCACCACCACGATACCTGATTGTTTCGACTCGATGGTAACAGCCCGCTTGCCCAGCACATCGCAGACCCCGCCGATCGGCTCGCCCACCCCAATGCGCTGGCCGAGCGCCACCGCCGGCTCGAAGTAGCCGGCCATGGGCGCGGGGTTCTGGATTTGCAGGAAGGCGGAATTCTCGCGTTCATCTTCCACGACGTGCCGGACTCTATCTTGCCACGGCGGCCGCTGGATCATGTCCAGTTTGGCCAGAACGTTTAGGCATCCATCAGTGTAGGCATCCACGCCGGCCGGATCACAGCGGGCCCCGCCTTGGTATTCGGCGTAAATCGCGGGAACATCATGGTCGCGGGCCACGGACAGCGTCCGGCCCTTGTGCCGCGAAGCCGTGCTCCAGACCAGGGGCAGGTTAAACGCCCGGGCCATGCGCCGCTGGACGGCCATGACCTTTTGATTGGGGTGAAGGCTGTACCCGGCAAAAGGCCACACGGCCAACGTCGTCCCGCCGGTGTGAAGGTCGATCAGAAAGTCGACAGCCACGATCTTCTGGCAGATCGCATAAGCGGTGCGCTCGGTGATGGACCCGTCGTACCTGCCCGGGCAGGTACGCGCCAGATCCAGCCCGTCACCGGCAAAACGATGCTTGCGGTCAAATGCCGCCTCATTGACCACGGGCACGAGCGTCAAGCGGCCACTTAAGCCCGACGGCTCAACGAGTTCCATGACCCTGCGCACGGCGGCCATGGATTCAAACTCATCACCGTGCACCCCGCCGATGATCAGCATATGGGGGCCACCTTGCTCGCCTTCGATGGTCTTGTACTTGAGTTTGACGGACGCAGGAATAATCCGACTCCACTGATGACGACAGATGCAACGCTACAGTGTCAACCAGAACCGATATGATCCTGCCGGGCGTTAACCCAGTCAAACAACCTGCGTGGTGATACGTAAAAGCAACTGGATGTTCAAGTACACAAACGCGACACATGCCGGGTGCTGCATGTGCCGGAAAATAGAATGACACAACCTGTAAAAACTGCTGCAGCTGTAGCGCCAAAAAAAAGTTTGACGTTTGACGCCTGCCGGGTACGACCCATTACCACATATATTGGTCAATTAACCAAGTCGTCGACTCATATTTCTCGGCCCGCCACCCTTGCTTAAAACTACTGCAAAAGACGCAACTACTAATGCTCCCGGTTCTGGAATCAAGTTGAAACTGAGATCCCAGCCCGCTTGCACTCCATTCTGCTGCACCCAGAACACATACTCGCCATCACCCAGAGAACCCGAGAAACCCTGTGAACCCGGCCCCGCACCCATCAACTGCAGGATGTCCAAACCCACGTGCGGCTGGCCATAATGTTCATAGCCCAGCAATGCGCCCACAACGGGGTTATTCGGATCCGTTGGTAAGACAGTGCCGTTGCCAACGGCTATAAAGCCAACGTCATCCGACGAGAGCTAACTATCGACGATCCCAATCCACTGGCGACATGATCACGATCACCGGGGCAAGTGATAATCTGATTGGCGGATTACCCCGGAAGCCAGTTCATACTTCAACGACGAACCCAATCGGCACAAGGTGCGATATGGACCAGCGCCCGACGGCTCCAATGGCATCAGTTCACAGTTCATCATTCCCTGACCGCATGGACCAGGGCACGGTCACCGTCCACTACAAGGCTTCGAATCGCCGCCTGGATCTGTGGTTTGACAATACAAAACTACTGGCAGACTTCGAATCGTACAGCGGGCGTTACGATTTGGATTTCATACAGTTGGGCATTGGCGGCATTTCATTTGAAAACCTGTTATTTAATAACGTCCTTCTGGGCGTATTGAATGAATCAGGTCATCCGATTGCTGGAGATGCCAACGGCGATGGGGTCGTGGATGTGGCGGATCTTGGCATTGTCGGTGCGAATTTCAACGCTGATGACATGCAGTGGAGCACAGGCGTCCAGTCTCACCGCGTCGCTCCAGGGTACAGATATGGGACACCTCACCCCTGAGCCTGCCAGCATCATGGGGGTTCTATTGGGATTAGGTTTCATGAGACGGCCCCGCAAAACAGTTACCCGCCCATGCAACGATTGATCTGCCACATTTCTACAGTCGCCGGTTATAAATTCAGGTTTAATGATTGCCACTGTGTAAACCGGTGTAAAAATGGAGTTCAGGCCTTATTTGCATGAAAATGGAAATACAATCAGGTATATTTAAACTCGCGGAGCGGATTCATACCAAAAGACGGGAGCACCAGATGACCATCAGGCCGGGCATGAAAGCATGGATCACTGTACAGTTTTTTGTTGCCATCACCTTAATTGCAGTGCCGTCACAGGCAGAAACTATTTCTTTCCAGCAGGGTGTCAACGGATATGATCGCGCCCAGGATACCGGGATCCGATGGGCCTATACAACCAATTTTGGTGACACCGCGAACTACGACAATCCCCATGCCGGCGACCCTGGTGAATACGAGATGTGGTCGACCGGGGCCGGTCGCAGTAGCATTCTGGAAGTTGGTCAGTTCTACTTGCGCACCCTGGGATCTGTTGATTCCGCCAGGCGCAGCATTGAAGCCGGCCCGTCCTATCGTTATTCACGAATGTACATTCGGTTCCGTGATGTGTTTGGTACCGGTGCCGGGCAGATTGCCCCGGACGCCGAAATCGCCAGTGCCACATTGAAGCTTTTCAATACCGAGGATCTTGGAACCGTCGGATCTTCCGGCGGTGCTGCGGAGAATGACCCCACGTGTTGCGACCCCATTACCGGCGGGTCATTGGCAAACCCTCAAGCCCAGCCCAAACTGAATGCGGGGAATATTGCCATCTATCCGTCACTGATTCCTATCGCCTATGGATTCGACGATGGCACCGCAAGCAAGGGCAAGGTGACGGCAAAGGAGAAAAGACGCGGAAGGGAATTTTGGGCACGGGGCAAAAACGCGCACTCCCAGACACCCAATGATCCCCTCGCTCAGGGTTTCAAGTTCGGACCCGCCGATTGGGACGATCCCGACATCAACCCCGGTGAAGAGGAAATTGACTCGCGACATCCCGGCGCAATTGAAATATTTCAAAATACCAGCGAGGGGTTCAAGGAGTTTGACGTCAGCGGGCTGATGGATTTCATTACCGGCAGCGGCGTTTTTATTACCGCCCTGAGCCCCGAAGGTGAACTGCCTACCCTTGACATCAATTACGGCAACGCCTATCGCTCCAGCGAGTTTGGTGATGTTTACGACCGAGATGGCAACTTGATTTCAGGTGCTTCGGCAGCGGATATTGCCACCCGGCCCATGCTGGTCATTGAACTTGGCAGTTCCGCCATACCCGGAGATGTCAATAGCGACGGCGTGGTGGATGTGGCGGACCTTGGGGTGGTGGGCGCCAACTTCGGCGGCACCAATGCGACGGCGAACGATGGCGACTTAAACGGTGACGGGCAGGTCGACGTGGCGGATCTTGGTATTGTCGGCGCCAACTGGACCGCAGCCGCAACCGGTAGCATCACGATGCTGGTGCCCGAGCCCGGGTCAGTTGTCGTGCTGACACTTGGCCTTGCATATCTTAGCCGCCGCCGCTGCGAACATAATCGGCACCGGCCACAGTCATAACGGCTATGATGCCGGCGTATTGATCACTTGTGTGATTCGAGATGGGGTTGAGAAACTGCAACACTAGCAGCCGGTTTGGGTCAATGTCCTCAACACTCAGTGACATCTTTCTGGAGGCGAATGGCCGTGCGTTTAAACTGTTATTGATAGAGCCACCCAAACAGCAGCTTGCGGCCGATCCGCAACTGATGATGACATTTTCCGCAGATCGGCATCATGCAATAGACCGACCAGAAGTCACGCATTTCATCGAAGCGGGGCACCGTGCAATCAGTTTTGATCTGCCGCATCACGGTGACCGTGTATTACCCAACCACGCCCACGGAATCACCGGCATGCGGGACGCTTTTCTGGCGGGACAGGATCCGTTCACCATGTTTGTTGAAGATGGCATCGCATGCATTGATGCCTGTTTAAAGCGCAACATCACCAACCACGGCATCTATCTACTTGGTCTTTCGCGCGGTGGGTATTGCGCCTTGCGGCTGGCTGCCTGTGACCATCGGGTGCTCGCTGTTTCAGCAATCGCACCGGTGACCGATTGGAGCATCCTCCGTGAGTTTGGCTCGGTGGCCAATGATATCCGCGTCCAAAACATTGCGCTTTATCATTGGGCCCGACAGTTGATTGATCGCCATGGGTTCATACTCATCGGTAACGCTGACCATCGGGTCGCAACCCATAGCTGTCTGCGTTTTGTTGCTTGGGTGATTGACCAACAGCAACAACAAGGGATCAAGCAGCCGCACTGGCAACTTGAAGTCACGCAAGACGGTCCCGATCACCGGGTATCTCCGCAATCCAAAATACGGGCTGTTGATTTTCTGCTTGCACAGATCACACGCGGTCAAGCCGACAGGGCGGAGAGGCAGCCCAATATTGCCAGTGGTAAATAATCCGCACCTCCACCTGCCCCGGCTGGGGCATAAGACCAAGTATCGGCCCAATTCCCATTGAAGGCCGCAAGCCTTATGTTCACATAAGGTCATCATCTACATGGTCTTACATTTATTTCCATATTTAAACCTCAAGTGGCATGGTCATTGCGATAGGGATGACCATGAAACATGAACCTGCCAAGACCGACAAGAAAATACAGGCCCGGAGTTTGGACCAGATTTCAACTTGCCCGTGGATACTATCCGCCTTGCTGGCGGTCAGCCTGCTGAGCGGCTGCTACGCTGAGCGGATCGGCCAGGTCACGGATCCGTACGCCTTGCATCCCCCTCCCAAGTACATCACCGACATCTTTGCCAGGCAATCTGACCGCATCTTGCGGATGGATGCCGTTGCCCCAGGCTCAAGCTACCGTTTTGACCCATCGGAAAAGGATCGGCACTTTGCCGGTGATCACCAAGCATTACGTTTTCGAAAAGTTGAAATGTCCTTATGCCGTCGCATGCCACAGGGAACGGTCCTGGTAGACATTTCATTTGTTGACGGCAAGGGCACCCGGATCACCGCCCGGTCGGTGAACCTAATGCGTCTGGTACCCAAGTTGGATCTTGCCGGTGACATGCAGTACGCCGAAATGCTACTTGAAGAGTACGAACGGTTCGGCGTGAGTTTCCGCCGGGAACATGACGAATTCAACATCCGCCTGACAGATGTCACTGATCACGCCGCGGCGGATACAGCTCGCCGTGCTTACCGCCTGGGTATCTGGAACAACTGCCTGGATCCCACCAAGTGGGAGATGGTCCTGACCTCGCAGGATTACTCGGACTTTGATGAGCGTTTGAACGGTGACTTTTACATCAACCAGAACCGGGTACTGGCACGCAACTGGTTTTACCTAGACTATGATCTTTATGCTGCATTGCTTTGGTCCAAGAACCCCAACCTTGAGATCGATCCTTTCCTTGATTACGAAGAGCTTTCCAAGCGTGCCGAGCAGACTGTGCCCAACCTGGACAAACTCCGCAAGATCAAGCGTCGCCTTCTGACAGAAACAATTGAAATCGGGCATCAGAGCCGCAGGAAACTTGTCGCTCTTGACGTCGAGCAGCACTACAAGCGGCAGCGTGGGCTGGTCCTTAATTGTACCGATTTCACAACGTACGATGACGTACTCAACCAGCCGGTGCAGTTGGCATCCTTTGCAGACCGTGGTTTTTATCAACCTGCTCAGCCCAAGCAATTTGACTTTGCCTGGCTCCGAGAACTTGACCAGGTCAAGATCGACACGCTGGACACCCCCGATTCAGACTGCTATGTCCAGATCAAGCTTACCGGCAAACACTCACCATACTCGGTGCTCGTGGGAAATATTGACATGGCATTGCTTACCGAACAGAAACTGTATGGCCTGCCATTTGGATTCAATCCCTACCCCAAGACCCGCAGGCACAATCCGGTCCAGGACACCATTCACTACGAAACCGATCGCATGCCGAAAAATATCAAGCCTTACGTCATGCTCCTGGACAACGGCATCGGCCATTGGATGAACAACCAGAAAAAAGGCCTGGAGAAGGTCTACATGGGTTGGGATTCCATCGATCATGATGTCCTGGTGATCTACCTGGTCACCTATGAGCGAATCATGCCGATATGGGCCGCAAAAGTGCAAATGGATGACCAGACGATTGACCGCGTGCGGATTCGACGGCGGCTCTACGATTACTAGCCGTTGCGTCACATGGTGGCGTATTGTAAAACCGAATGCATGGAATTTAATTTCAAGCACTTAACGATCAGGCCGACCACTGTTTTGCCAACTGCCATCTTTTTCCTTGCAGTCTGCATTTTCCTGTTTAACACTGTTTTATTTGCACAAGAGTCTTCAATTCGGTTGGGGAAACCAAGGAACATTTTCTTCTACCCACAGCTTAATTTACAAGGTGGATATGACACCAGGGAACCGGGCAGCCACTGGGGACTTGCGGATCGCGGAGCACGAATGCAGCTGGCCCTTGAGTGGTTTATCAAGGACAAGGCGCACCAACAGCGTGGGTTTACCCAATGGATCGAGCCAACCAGCTGGAACCTGAAGTTTGCCGTGGAGATCGATCCCCAGGAGGACAACCAGGATCAATTCAATATCCGGCTGCGAATGATGGACACCTGGGTCAAGCTCGCCACGAAATGGGACCGCACGCATCTATGGCTTGGACACAAATCAATTCCTTACGGGCACAACCCGAAACTGGACCCCAGTCATACCTTCATGCCCAACCAGTCGGAACTGGATTTAAGTTTCGGTCGCGACACCGGCGTGTTTCTCAAGACACCTGTATCACGGGAACTTGATCTCGAGTTCTCCGCCACGTTGGGCAAAGGTGATACATGGGACCATTACGGTGGATGGCTGCTCACCAGTCGCATCGGCTCGCCGACCTTCAAGCCTGATGAATTCGGGCTGTTTGCCCTGATCGGAAAGATTCAAAACACTCGCGGCACCTTCAATACCGATGGCAACCTCACCTCGGTCTACCGGGTCGGCGCTGATTGGATCCACAAGCACCGCGAGTTATGGAAGGCAACGAACCAGGTCTCGGTCGGCGAGAATGAACCACACGAAGCAGGTGAACGATTTGTCCTGGGCGTCCACAACAGCCTGGAGTGGTACCTGCACCCAAAGTGGACGGTGGGTATTACCCACAATTTACGTTACGAACATCTTTACGGCAGTAATTCGAGCCGGCAGACCACTGGAACCCTCCTTGGAACAATCTCATATGCAATCGGCCGTGATACCCGGTTCCGTGTAAATCCTTTTTTCGAGTACCGAACGCCATCTGACAACCACCATTCCGGCGTGCTGTTCCAGTTGTGCTTTGGCTGTGGGCTGACACGTTAAGCCCCATATTGGGTGAGGGGCATGACCCATGAAAATAGGTAGGGGGGTTGCTATAATTAGCATTCCCAAAG
>CAUZAW010000125.1:0-8333 GCA_963577735.1 Phycisphaerae bacterium
CCCCCAACTTCGACCGGCCCTGCTCAGCGGCGCTCTGCTGGTCTGCCTGCACGTCATCGGCGACTTCGGCGTGGTGAGCCTGATGAATTTCCAAACCTTCAGCTACGCGCTCTATGACATGTATGACACCGGCGACCGTATCGGCGCAGCTGCTCCGGCTCTGATGCTCATAGCCCTGGCGGCGATCATTCTCATCGCCGACGCCTGGTTCCTGCGTGGCCTTACTCTGCACCGGACCACGGCGACCGCACGACCGCCGCGCAGCATCATCGCACTGGGGTTATGGTCACTACCCGCCTACCTGCTGCTTGCTGCCATTGCCCTTGTGGCTGTCGCAGCCCCCATCGCCACCGTGAGTTACTGGGCCCTACAGCCGCCACTAACACCGATCGGGCCGCAAGTTTTGCCGGCCCTATGGCACTCGCTGGCCGGAAGTCTACCCGCCGCTGCCGCCGCGACCGCCTTGGCCATCCCCGTCGCACTGCTGGCCCGCCGGTATCCTTCCACCCTGTCGCTGGTACTTGAACGCTGCGCCTTTGCCGGGTACGCAGTGCCGGCGTTGGCTTTTGCTCTGAGCCTGATTGTTTTTTCACTGCACTTGGCGCCGCTGCTTTATAGAAGCTTCGTTCTGCTGATCGCAGCGTATGTGATCCATTTTCTGGCCGAAGCGGTAGGACCGATCCGCAGCGGCCTGTATCTGGCCACGCCACGACTGGAAGAGGTATCGCAGGGTCTTGGTTTGAGTTGGCCAATGACCATCGTGCGGGTCACATTGCCGCTTTTGCGCAACAGCATAGCCGTCGCCGCGGCGTTGGTCTTTCTTTCCGTCATGAAGGAATTGCCCCTGACCATGTTACTGGCCCCGATTCCCTACAACGATACGCTGGCGTTCAACGTCTGGTCCCATAGCGAAAACGCCGGGTTCGCTGAGGCTGCTCCCTTTGCCCTGTGCATTCTGGTATCTTCTGCCACGTTTGTCGGCATAATATTGGTTTCCGGACGTCGAACCTCATGACCTGCTTGCTGTGCGTGGACAAACTGACCAAGCGTTACACGGCCGAAGGGCCGGCGGCGGTAGATCACCTGACGTTTGAGGTCAACACCAACGAGATCTTCGTGCTCGTAGGCCCCTCCGGCTGCGGCAAGACCACGGTGCTGCGGGTCATCGGTGGGTTCGAACGCGCCGACGGCGGGTGCGTTGACCTCGACGACAAGTGCATCGAAAAACCTGATTTGCACCTGCCACCCAACCAGCGGCGATTCGGGTTCGTCTTTCAAGACCATGCCCTGTTCCCGCACATGACCGTGCTGGAAAACGTCTGCTTCGGCCTAAACCGCCAACCTCGCCGGCAACGGCGCAAGCGGGCGATGAAAGTGCTGGCCATGGTGGACATGGCCGACATGGCCGACCGCGCCCCGCACGAACTGTCCGGCGGTCAACAGCAACGAGTGGCCCTAGCGCGTTCCATGGCGCCAGCGCCCAAGCTCATACTTCTCGACGAACCGTTCAGCAACGTCGACGCCGGCATGCGCCAGACCATGCGCCAGGACGTGCGCCGGTTACTGCGCCGCAACCGCATGTCAGCCGTCCTGGTCACACATGACCAGGAAGAGGCGCTTAGTTTTGCCGATCGTATTGGTGTCATGAACAATGGATGTATCGAGCAGATCGGCACGCCGAAGGAGGTTTATGAGCACCCACGCACTGCTTTCGTGGCCCAGTTCCTGGGCCGAACAAACCTTATCTCCGCGTCGGCAGATGGTTACCGTGCGCAATGCCTGCTGGGAGATATCCAGTTGGATCGCCAAGCACATGGCGAAGTCACCATCTCCATTCGTCCCGAACACCTGCGATTCGAGCACCTCTACCCCGGCCAACCGGATGGCCAGGTCATCCGCCGCGAGTTCAAGGGCCATGACCTGACTTATACCGTGGTATTCGGTGACTACACGTTGACCGTGCAGGCTAACTATGCCTGCCCGTTCACCGTCGGCCAAAGCGTGCGCGTCGTGACTACGGAACCGGCCGTCGTCGTCGAAAGCGGGTAACTGTCCTTCTTGCATTTTGTGGACCAGATCACGATACTGCATGCATCTAATATCGTTGTGAACCCATTACCGCTTTGCAAGGAAACCCACCATGGACAAAGCGAACGAAGATACCGGCATCACCCCCGAGGGCCCCTCGGTCGAAACACAGGCACAGGAGCAGACCGGACAGCAACAGGTCCGCCTACGCATCGATCAGCGAAACATGACCACCCATTACGCCAACGCGTTTCGCACTGGTACCACGGCCGAGGAAATCATGCTCGACTTCGGCCTCAATCAGGTCACTCAGGTCACCCAGGCCCGAGATGCCGAGCAGCAGGGCCAGGCCGATAAGCCTGCCGGCGAGATTCTCTTTGACGTGACCAACCGCATCGTCCTCAACTACTTCACCGCCAAGCGACTGGCCATCAGCCTCGGCCAGCTCATCCGCCGTTACGAGGACCAGTTCGGCGAACTGCAACTCAACGTCGCTGAACGTACCAAATCTAAAAGCTGAACATCGCCGCCCCCGCTGACGCTTACTGACCCCTGAGCCCATCCAGTACTGCCTGGAAATCCGCAGGGTCCAGACTGGTGACGTCAATATCATCAAACCGCAATATCGCTGCGTGAAGCATCTGGCGGGGAGCTTTAACATTGCATTGGCCACCGGAATTGCCATAAACACGGTCACCAATCACACCATGTCCCTGATGGGCCAGCATCACGCGGATCTGATGCAAAAAACCTGTACCCAGCTCAACTTCTACTAATGTTGCACAACCAAACGATTCAATAGCTCGCCAAGTGAGATCGCAGCGGCGCACACTTTTTATGTTCCTTCGCTGCGAAGATGTCACAACTTTAACTCTAGCCGGTTGGTGACTGGCCATCACCAGATCCATTTCCTCGTGACCTTGACCCTTAAATTTTCCATGCACCAGGGCGCGATAAGTCTTGGTCACCTGGTGCGCCTTGAAGGCCCTACGCAATGCCCGCCACCTCTTGCCGGTTAAAGCCACGGCTAAAGCGCCCGAGGTATCGACGTCCAACCGGTGTACCACGCCGCTGCGCAACCTACCCTCACCAACGCCCTGCACCTGTGGATATAGCGCCGCCACCGCGTTAAGCACCGTATCGCACTGGTGTGGACCCAACGGGTGAACCGCCATACCCGCCGGCTTGTCGACAACGACGAAGTCCTCGCCACTTTGCAAAATTTTCAATGGTAATTGCGGCTGTGGTATTACCGAGGCCGACGACCCTATTTCCAGATTCGAAACGCAAACTTGCCAGCCGTCTTCCAGCAAGATGCCCTTCGCCAACGTACCGGCCGATCGGCCTTCAATCGTTACCCCACCGTTGTCGATGGCCCGGTGTGCTTCTCGCCGCGACAACCCCAGTTCCCGGCACAGAAATACATCGAGACGCTGACCCGCGCCTCTCGCTTCGATGCCTATTTTTTTTCCTTTACCCTGTCGGTCCAAGTTGGCCGCTCCATCAGGCTGCACTGTCTGCGTCAGCTAGATTGGCGCTATGGGTAAATCTACCCGCGTAGCCCGCTGCCGGTCGTGAAATATCGTGTTGCGTGCCGCACGCAATTGCGATTCCTCGTAATCCTTGCCGCCCGTGTTATGGTTGCGATCGAAATCAGGAAAGTCGCTGCTCGTGATGGCCACGCGAATGCGGTGGCCGGCGAAAAAGCGATTGGCTGTGGGCAACATCTGAATCTCGAGTTTCACCGGCTCGCGTCAACAGCTTCGGAGCGTCCAGCCCATCGCGATACCGCGCCCGCATCACTCCCATGCAGAGGTTGATGGCTCGACCGTCGGGGTGCACGTCTATCAACTTGACGAAAAAATCCGTGTCCAGTGCGCTGGATGCCACGTGCAGTGTGGCCCGGGGCTCACCGATAATTTCCAGGTCCTCGGCAAGCGGATCAGTTTCATATCTCAATATATCACGGCGGTAATCCAGTTGACGCTGATCGCGCGGCGTGGGCTGATTAACGAAATTCAGCAACGACGGCACGGGATCGCGCGGATCGTATTCGTAACAGTCGCCCGGTTCATCGCCTGGTGGCTCAGCACCCAGCCGGCCGCCGCTGTGCGTGTAGTAGGTCTTGTATTTCGTGCCCGGTACAGGAAAATCGTCAGCAGTCTTCCAACTGTTTGTCCCCATGACGAACAGCTTGACCGCCGGTTCGCGCATCACGCCGTTGTCCACGCCCTTGAGCCAGTGGTCATACCATTGGCACATTATCTCGCTGTAGCTGCCGTCGGCCTCGGGGCCAAAGTCCATGTCGCCTTCCTTGGGATCCATGATCATCACGTTGTGTCGCCAGGGGCCGATGATCAGTTTCTGGTTTTCCCTGGCCAGTGGTGATCGCCCGAGGCGGCGCATTTCGCTGAAACGCTTGTAGCACATCAGGTGTATGTCGTACCAGCCGGTGAGGTGCAGACAGGGGATTTCGACTTCGTCGTGGTAGGGTCCGTCGTATTCGTTGCGTGTCGGCATCCGCCTCAGATAATTGCGCACTTCCTCGGCAGTCGGACCGTGCACGGCGTCAGGTAGTTCGGCTAGCGGCAAATACCAGAGCCACTTGTGAAAACTGTGCTGAAGGACCTGCTCAAAATGCTCCATGGTTTGTGGGCCAGAATGGTCGTTTAGCCGCCTTCGCGCGTCGGTAGCTATACCTGACTGGCCGAACAGTTGCGTGGCGATGCGCCATACTCCACTCAAGTCGCGTTCCCTGGAATCGCCAGCCATTCCGCCCGAAGTCATCGCCCGCAACGCCGGTGGCCGGCTTGCCGCCATCGGCCATGACGTCCAGCCGTCGTAGGAGATGCCGAACGTGCCCACGCTTCCGTCGCTGTATGGCAATTGCGCGCACCACTGCGCGGAGTCATAGCCGTCTTCGACGTCCGTGTGGGCAACGCCCAACAGGGAGTTGGTGAAATCGCCGTCTGATGTGTACCGACCGCGAATGTCCTGGCGAACGGCAACATAACCACGCTCGGCCAATTCAATGGCACGATCGTCCGATGGCTGATCGTCCGACCCGTAAGGTGTGCGTGTAATCAACACGGGAAATTGACCCGGCGCGTCCGGCCGATAGATGATCGACCGCAATACCGTCCCGTCACGCATGGCTACGGCAACATCATGCTCAACAGTGACCTTGTAGCTTGGAGGGCGCAGTTGCATCATCTGACCAAGCCTGCCAGTTCACATTCAAATACTTCGATATCCACTAATTGATCCTTAAGCTGCACTTGACCGTGTAATACGCCAACCTTGTCTGCACCGGCATCACACATCCATTGCAGTCGTGCGGTATCCATGGCCGGCACGTATGCCACCGCCCGCTTCAGCCCCAACGCCCGGCCAGCCTTGGCCGTCGCCCGCAACAGTGCCGGGCCATGTTCGTAAAAATTTTCGTGAGTCAGGATTTCCAATCTCCCCACATGGTGCCGCACCGCCGTATCGATCGGCGTAATGCTGGCAAGACCCAGCACGCGATGTGGTGTTTGACCAACCAGCACCTGGCAACTGCCACGCTTGTCGATTACGTCATAATAGATGTGGGGAAAATTGGATACGCATCGTCCCTGCTCAGCGTACCGCACGGAAAACATACCTCGCCCGTAATCTCCGGCCAGCGCTTCGTATGGTCGCGTAAACAATGCGCTGACGCCCGGCATATCTCCCCACTGCGCATCGCGAACGGATGTCGATTGGCCCGTCGCAAAATAGCCTTCATCAAAATCATCTGATTGCGACGGTAAGTTACGCATCACACCCCCGTAAAACCACTCGAAACCGATACGCTGATAGACCCGCCAGGCTGATTCCTCGCGGCCAGTGCCCAGGTACAAGGCGCGGCCTCCCTGATTAAAAAAATAATCGGTCACCCTCTGTGTAACGGCACGAGCAACACCCATACCTCTAAACTCCTCCAAGGTCACCACGTCACAGACTACACCTACTTCTGCGTGCCGCGCGGCATACGCCGTCGTAGCTGTACCTGCCATCCGCCCATCGCGCAGCCCCACGCAAGTCACGAACACCAATGAGTCGGCGTACTCGCCTGTCATCGTTGCGTCCCATGACATGTCACCGCCAACCCATTCAGTCTGCAGCAATGCCTTGAGATCATGCCGCATGGAACCCTCTATCGGGGGAATCAAAGTATGAACCAGCAACTCACTGCCATCGCGTAGCGATACTTTTTCCACATGTGCGACTACCGACTCGACATTGTTTTCTTTGGACATGTGAACACAGTAACAATTTAGGCTACTATCTCAACAATCTATAGCACGTACACGGCGGATGAAATTCTAATATCCTGGACCTTGGCAACAGCTCTTTTTACCCTCCACTAATTCATATAGCATCTTGACCAACCCGGTTAACTGAAAGTATCCCATGTCACACCAAGCCAAAGAGCCCCGTGATTATCGCATCATCCTCCAGCAGGATGCCTCGGAACCAGTTGACCAGCAGTTCGGCAAGACAACCCCACAAGGACTGCTGCGAGATTCGGTCGAGCAATTGCTGGGGTTTCCCATCGACGCTTATGCCTCAGACGCCAACCACGGTGGCGGAGTGCACTATGACTCCAAGGTGGCAGAACGATGCCTGAGCACGGTAAAGGACTTAAAGAGCGGATCATCCGTCCAGATGCATGACGGGCTGCAGCAACTCATCGACCAGGGCACCGACACGCTCAACGTCTACTGTGACGGGGCGCACACCAACGGGCTGGACTATTTCGTGCGCCTGCGCATGAACGACATCCACGACATCGTCGGTTACATGAGCAAAATGGAGCAGACGGTGCAACGGGCACCGCTGACCGGCCAGCCTGAACCGTATTACTACACGTCCAAGTGGCGGCGGGACAACAACGATGCCCTGATGGGCGACCCGACCGACGACACGCCGGTGAGTTATGAGTTCTGGGATCGTGGTGCACCAAACTACGCCTTGGGCAAAACACGGCAGCTTATGTGCGGTATTGCCGAGGAAATCGTCAACCATTGCGACCTGGACTTGCTGGAACTGGACTTTATCCGCGCGCCGTTCTTCTTTCCACGACAGGAACGCTACGCGCAGCGGCACGTAATGACCGAGGTCGTGCGTCGCATTGCTGATTACTGCAAGCAGGCAGGCGATCGCCGCGGCCGACCGGTGCGTCTGTCGGTCCGCGTGCCCGACACTATTCAAATGTCGCTGAGTACGGGCCTGGACCTGCCGGTCTGGCTCGAAGAGGGGCTGGTCGACATGATCACCATCAGCGGGGGATACAACCCAATGGGTACGCCCTGGCGCGACATCGTCTCGGTCGCCGACAAGGCGGGAGTGCCGACCAAGGCGTGTTTAAACTACGGGCCGATAAAATACAACCGCCAGTACTTCCGCGCCGCCGCTACCCGCGCCTTCGACCAGGGTGTGACCGGCATCAAGTTGTGGAACTGCTTCTATTGCTTCGATTACTACGGGTTTGCCGAGAGTCGGCTGAACCTGGACTTCACCCATGAACTGTCGCAACCGGACAAGCTGCGCACGATGAGCAAGACATACACGCCGCCGCGGTCGATGATGCCGACTGACCTCATCGGTTCCGTTTATGCCCACGTGACCGTGCAGGGGCAACTGCCCATGACCATCGGCCACTGTACGGACGGTATCGGCAACACGATCGAGTTCGACATCGCCGACGAACCTGCCGATCACGCCCAGGAGCCGTGGCGGTTAAAGCTCTCGCTCAAGGGGCTGGCCCCGGATGATCAACTTGAATACGCGTGGAACGGCAAGGCCATCGAACCGGACCCTGACGCTTTTATCGGCCTGCCCACACGCGACGACCACAACCGCGAGTTCGACATTGCCCCCAACTCATGCATCAAGGGCGTCAATCGGTTGGAGATCAAACTACTGAAGCGTGATGCGCGCCTGGTGCCGCACGTGGGCCTAGTCGACGCGGAACTGAAGTTGCCGGGCGTAGACTCTTAGGGGTTCCACAGGATTGCCCATGCCCGCCACTGTCCCCCTCGAAGGGTTGATCACCACGACCGAGCAGCGAACAGGCAAAGATTACGGTCTTGCCTGCTTTCAGGGCCTTGTCCCGGGCTCGCAACACGCCGCAATGAGAGGGTTAAATATCGGGAGTTTCGTAGATACATTTTCCTCCCACCTTGATCTCGACGTCGACCAGGTACTTCCGGATGGCCTCCAGGTTGACGTCAACGCCAAGGCCCGGTGATTCGGGTGGACGGACCAGACCGTCCGGACCG
>CAUZAW010000126.1:0-8281 GCA_963577735.1 Phycisphaerae bacterium
GACAGGTATAGAGCCGGTTTCCATCCAGGTCTTGTGGCGCGGTCATTGTCCGGAGAACGCGTGGCTGAAGAAGTCAACTGACTTGTTACCACCCCAGCGGTGTTCGTTGGCGAATAGGTCCAACTGGAGCTTATCAGTTGCGCCGGCGGCGCGGTAAATGCGCTGCACGTGATGGTAATTTTGGTTAAGTGCGTGATCGATGAGAAAGCAATTGTCGTGCACGCCTAGCTCGACAAGCAGCGGTTTGGGAGCGATCAACCCCTGTAGATCAGAGACGTCACAAAGCTCAAACAGGCCGGGCGTGATTTGCGATCCGCAGACGTTGTGCGTGCGATAGGCGATCTCAGAGAAGGGGCCAGCGTAGCAGATCACATCGGCGGCGATAAAGCGGCTGTCGGTAAGCATCATCCAGGTGGTCATGGTTCCGCCGTAGCTGAGCCCCATGACGCCCAGACGCTTCGAGTCAACAAATGGCATGGCGGTGACGAAATCGGTGGCGCAACTGGCGTCGTGGCAGTTCATGGCTAAGACAGTAGAGCCCAGCAATGATGCGCAGAGATAGTGAATGTTGCACGGATCGCGCTGTCCAGACACATCTTTGAATGATGGCTTGGCCAGGTTATGGCGTTCGCCGAATCCAAGCCAGTCAAGGGCGTAAGTGACGAAGCCGGCATGGGCCATTTGCAGGCCATAGTCGTAGTTGAAGTTATCTATCTCCGCGGTGCGTGCGGAGTCAGTTCGCAGGCCCATGACCGAGTCCTTGCCGAACTGGCCGTGGCCGTGACAGCAGAGGATGGCCGGCCTGCGTTCACCTTTGGCCAGATCATTGGGCCGGAAGACCAACAATGTGGCGGACAGTTTGGGTTGAACGTCAATGACCCACCGCTGTTTGACCAGGCCATTCTCCTGCCATTGGGCTAATAGCTTGGGGCGCATCGGCACTTTTGGGGGTCTGTGTCCGAGAGTTGCCAGGACCTTGGGTAGAAGCGTTTTTTTCCAGCGGGCAACATCCTGGCTGGTCTTTCCGGTGAAGGTGTGGCGCGGTTTATGCGACGAGGCCAGATTTTGAAAATACTCGAAAGGGCTGAGATTGCGATCGGTCATCGGATACATCCCTGCGGTGAAGACTTGCGCAGACGCTAATGCAATATCGTTGACGTTAGTGGGTATGTCAATTAAAGAAAAGTCGAACCGACATTTGATTGTGTGGCTGCTATGTCATGACTATATTGATGCCATACGACACCAGCGGCCAGTAAACACCGGTCGACCAGTAACGTTGAGCAAGAAGTTACTGTTTACGGCCATTTTGGCGGTGCTGTGTATGGCTTCGGCGGCTTGGCCCTGACGAATGTATTTTTGATTCACGCAGCGCCGCGGTATCCTTGTCAGGCGGGCTGGGGGCAACTTGGAGTTGAACCGTGAATTTACCCATGCACAGCGGATACGAACAGCTTGTGGCCAAGGCTCGCCAGAGCCACGAGCAGGGGCGTAATTCGCTGGACATCACCGGCGAAGACATTGCCCTGGCCCGGCTCTACAGCTATGCATTCCGCATGCACACGATTGGGGCGTTTCATGCCACGCGTTTAGCGCTGGAGGCACTGGAGATTGGCGATGCGCTGACCAAGGCCCACCTGAGTCGGGTCACCGAGGGGCTCGAGGACATGGCCAACCAAGGCATGGAGGAGGTGCCCTCGGGCTTTCGCGTTGTGCTGGCGATGTTCCACCGGTACGACCGTTCCTTGCGGCGGGTCATCGGCGCTCTAGGGCAGGCGTACGATTCATCGCGCGATTCGAGGATTGCAAATATCGCGGCGTTGTTCAAAGGGACCATGGCTGAAATCACTACGGGAAACGGCTTGCATTTGACCCGTGACCTTGAAGCGCCGCAGCAGGCCAGCTTTATCGTGCCTAATCTGGGTATCACGATCGTGCCGTTGGTCTACGGCGACCACCATTCATGGAACCTGGCGTTCCTCAATGAGCAGCACCTGGACGTGCCCATGCACTGCCACTACGAGGGTGTGGAAATTCACTTGGGCTACAACCCTGCCAAGGGTTACATGATTCTTGATCAGTACAAGTCGCTTGTGGAGGAAGGCTACGCGCTGCCGATTCCGCCCATGACCCGTCACGGGTGGGCAAACACGATGGGTAAAGTGCATCATGTGCCATTTATCTTCGGTTCGCTCAAGCAGGCAGGGTGGGGCGTGTTTCTTGACGTGGAAGCGCAACCGCTCGAACTCGAACAGTTGCAGACAGTGGACCGTACGGACTGGCAGATGAGTGCAACGGTCTTTCTGGAAAGGCAGATCGATTCCGTGTCTAAACTGCGGTCGGCGCGGCGCCAGGTCATGATCCCGTCATCGGTAACAAGCCGAAGTGGTAGCGGCGGGTTGGAACTGGCCGTAAGTAGGGCGACGGAGGCGGGACTGTCCTTTGGTCTTGGCGATTTTCGGATTGTGTCAGTCGTGCGTGGCCAGGGTTTGGCACGGGTGGGGCCGGTGCAACGCACGGTCGGCGAGCGTGATCACTTCGGCATTCCCGCGGGCATGACCAGTTCGATTGAACAAACCGGCGATGTGCCGCTGGTCGTGCTCGACACAGTGATCAAACCGTAAAATGACCTGCTTGTAGATACTCGATCGCAGGAGTTAGTCGAGATGGAATTACACGGTAAACATGTTATTGCCAATACATCTACCGCTTCAGGCTCGCAAATGTTCAAGGCGGTCGATCCTGCTGAAGGCCAGGAAATAGAACCGGCCTTTACAAAGGTGACGGAGGCAGAGATCGATCGTGCCATGCAGGCGGCGAAAGAAGCCTTCGAAAGCTATCGACGGCGTACTGGTGAGGATCGAGCGGTGTTTCTCGAAGCCATCGCCAACCGGATCATGGACCTTGGCGACGATCTGATTAAGCGGGGGCAGCGTGAAACGGCGTTGCCCGAGGGGCGCCTGGTGGCTGAGCGTGGGCGAACGGTCAACCAGTTGCGACTGTTTGCCACGGTGGCACGGGAAGGGTCATGGGTAAATGCACGAATCGACATTGCAGATCCACAGCGTAAGCCGCTCGCCAAGCCGGATACGCGGTTGATGCTGATTCCCCTGGGACCGGTTGTGGTTTTCAGCGCGAGCAACTTTCCCTTGGCGTTCTCGGTTGCAGGCGGCGATACCGCCTCTGCTCTGGCCGCTGGCAACCCGGTGGTGGTTAAGGCGCATTGGGCCCATCCCGGTGTCAGCGAACTGGTAGCCCGTGCCGTGCAACAGGCGGCTGAGCAAACGGGGATGCCAGACGGTGTGTTTTCCATGCTGCAAGGCCGGGGTCATGAGATCGGTGCCGCATTGGCTAAACATCCGGCAACCACAGCCATCGGGTTTACCGGATCGCTGCGTGGCGGGCGGGCACTGTTCGACGTGGCGGCGGCGCGGCCGGTGCCAATCCCCGTGTACGCTGAGATGGGCAGTATTAATCCTGTGTTCGTATTGACGGGGGCATTGCAGCAGCGCAGCGACAAGATTGCCGAGGGTTTGGTCGGTTCGGTGACGATGGGCGTGGGCCAATTTTGCACCAACCCGGGACTGGTCATCGGGCAGGCAGGCAGTGCGTTGGACGCGTTGATTGACAAGGCCTCACAACTGATCGAGCAAGCATTGCCCGGGTCGATGTTGTACCAGGGGTTAAGCCAGGCCTACGAGGAAGGTATAACCCGACTTTCAGAAAGCGACAGTGTCGACATTGTTGCCCGGACATTACAGGGGGCCGATGGAGCCAAGACCCAGGGCGCACCGCATGTCTTGCGTACCAATGCGGCATCATTCTTGAACGATTCCCAATTGGCCCAAGAGGTGTTTGGCCCGTCAACCATGTTCGTCGTTGCCGATCACCGGCAGGAGATGGAACAGGTTGCCCGCAGCCTCGAAGGACAACTGACAGCCACCTTGCACGGTACGGACGAGGACCTGGCCGATTATGGCGATCTTGTGGCCATACTTGAAAATCGAGTGGGGCGGATTGTCTACAACGGGTTTCCCACTGGCGTCGAGGTCTGCTCGTCGATGAACCACGGCGGACCTTACCCGGCGACAACCGATGTGCACTTTACCTCTGTCGGCAGTGATGCCATTCTTCGATTTGCCCGACCGATCTGCTACCAGGGTTTTCCACAAGCGTCCCTACCTCCGCAGTTACGCGATCGAAACGAGCTGAACATCTGGCGCATGGTCAACGAAAGTTTCACGCAGCAGGATTATTAGCAGGTAAGTGCGGCGTACAACCCGGCGGTTTTATACGCCGGGCTATTTGGAGGCGGATCGTCATGCCCAAGCTGGCAGCATTTCCCAAGGCCTACCTCGACGAACTGAGTACGCCGGGGTCAATGTCCCTGCGGCAATGGATTGACATGGCCGCGACGCTGGATGTGGACGGCCTTGAGTTTTATTGCTTTTTTGCCGACCTCGTGGATGAAAAGAAATGGTCCGAGGTGCGCAGGATGGTTGAGGACAGGGGGTTGATGGTCCCGATGATGTGTTGCTCGCCCGACTTTACGGATAACGATGCCGTCCAGCGGCGGCGTCAGGTTGAGATGGAAAAAAAATGGATCGACATGACCGCGGCGTTGGGTGGAACCTATTGCCGCGTGTTGTCGGGCCAGCGGCGCCCCGACGTTTCGCGCGAAGATGGGGTTCGATATGCTGGTGACTGCATCAGTGCTTGTCTGCCTTACGCCCAAGAGCGTGGCATCACCCTCATGATTGAAAACCATTACAAGGATGGGGCATGGGTGTATCCCGAGTTTGCGCAGAAGATGGATGTCTTTCTGGAACTGATTGGCCGCATTGATGCGCCCAACTTCGGGGTCAACTACGACCCAAGTAATGCGATCGTCGCCGGCGACGATCCGTTGGAACTGCTGGATTGGGTAAAGCATCGCGTGGTGACCATGCACGCCAGTGATCGTTATCTGACGCACGGTACATTGGAGGACCTGCACAAAGAAGAGAACGTTGCAGGTTACGCCAGTCGGCTTGCTCACGGCGAGATAGGCAAGGGTATGAACGATTTCGATGCAATCTTTTCAACGCTTGTCGAAGCGGGTTTCAACGGTTGGATCAGCATTGAAGATGGCATTGGCGGGTTCGAGCAGATGGAAAATAGCACTCGGTTCCTGAGACAAAAAATGCGTCAGTACTGGCCACAGGCTCAGTAACTGTACCCTTGATATCGGAACCAGTAGCAGTTTGGGGTGATTTTCACTTATATAGCGATTGGTTCGGACCGATAAGAGAATGGGCCAATTAGGATTTGGTTGATTTCGCACTGCCCGGACAGACGCCATGACCAGACCACGGATTAGCATCATCACGCCCAGCTACAACCAGGGCAGGTACATCGAGCGCACGATTTGCAGTGTGTTGGACCAGAAGGTCCCAGGGTTGCAGTATATCGTCATCGATGGTCAGTCTACCGACGACAGTGTTGAACTGATCCGCCATTACGAATCAGAACTGAATTATTGGTCGAGCCGACCGACGCTCGGACAGGCTCACGCCATCAACGCGGGGTTAGTGCAAGCGGCGGGTGATATCGTGGCGGTGTTGCCGGCCGGAGATGTTTACCAACCGCAGGCGCTGGACACGGTCATGGACATGATGAGCGGCGAGCAATCGCCGCAGTGGGTCGTTGGTAGTTGTGCAAGTATCGGTGAGTACGACGAGTGGGTGGGGACAGTTGACGCCAGTGCACCGGCATCGCTGGCGTCATTTCTGATGCATAACTCGGGCAACCTGCCGGTGGCGTCAAGTTTCTATCACCGCCAGTGTATCGAGCGGGCCGGGACATTTGCCGGTGACCTGCGCTTTGCATTCGGCTACGAGTATTGCTGCCGACTACTGTCCTGCGGCGATACGGTGACAGTTACCGGCCATGTGCTGGTTGGCAAGCGTGAGTGTTCAATATCCAACGGGGCCCAGCGCACGCTGCAACAAGGCATGGAATACCTAGACGCCGCCAGCCGATACGCGACAGCCTTGCCATTGAAGCAGCGTTACGCCTTGTGGGCCAACCTCGATCGGCGCCGGCGGATTTATGCCCTAGCCGAGGCAGAAACAGCCAGCGATCATGCCAAACGACTGATTCTAAATGAGTTGATCCGCCGTCCCTGGTGGCTGCGTGACGACGCTGTGCGCCACGTACTGATGCACGGTATCGAGCACCCTGTACCGGCCGAGATGCTGCGTCCAGCTGCTTAAGCCATTTCTTCCTGCCAACTGCCGTCCATGAACCCAGCCAGTTTTCGACTTCGGACGGGGTGTTGTAGTTTGCGAATTGCTTTGGCTTCGACCTGCCGGACGCGTTCACGGGTCACTTTGAAAATGCGTCCGACTTCTTCGAGTGTATAGGTATAGCCATCACCTATACCGTAGCGGAGCTTGATGATTTCCCGTTCGCGGTAGGAGAGCGTTTTGAGCACCTGTTCGATGCGTTGACCGAGCATTTCTTGGGCGGCGGAATCAGAAGGGTTGCCGGCCGATTCATCCTCAATGAAGTCGCCAAAGTAGCTGTCCTCACTCTCGCCCACCGGTCGATCGAGACTGATGGGATGGCGGCTGATTTTCATCACGCGCCGTGCTTCCGTAACCGGCATGTCCGCGACCTGAGCAATTTCCTCAATCGTCGGTTCCCTGCTAAGGCTCTGGAGGAGATTCTTTGAAATGTTGCGAAGCTTGCTCATCGTCTCAATCATGTGCACCGGAATACGGATGGTGCGAGCGTGATCGGCGATAGCACGGGTGATGGCCTGGCGAATCCACCAGGTGGCATAGGTGGAGAACTTATAGCCACGCTTGTACTCGTACTTATCCACCGCTCGCATCAGTCCGGTGTTACCTTCCTGGATGATATCGAGGAAACTTAGGCCGCGGTTGCGGTACTTTTTGGCGATGGAGACAACCAGTCGCAGGTTGCCTCCGGACAAGTCTCGCTTGGCCTGTTCATATTCATCGAAAACGATTTTGATCTGCTTGACGCATTTTTTAAGCTGCTCGGTATCCTCAAGCACTAGGCCGCGTATTCCCTCAAGTTCGTCACGCATGACCATGACGTCTTCGGGCTCGTAAGCATCTCCCCTTTGCTCAGCCTTGGCCAGTCCCTGCCGCAGACGTATCATCTTTTGGCTGATGCTGACCAGTTTGCGGTACATCGGCTGCACCTTGCTCGTACGCAGGGACAACTCTTCGATCAGGATAGCCATCTTACGGCGACGTCCGTTGATGGCGGTGGTAAGCGACTTGACGGTAGCCTGGTTTTGGCGGCCACCCTGGGTCAAAGTCGCCCAGTCGGCGCGGTTCAACTCGGCCAGGCGGCGAATCGTCTTGAGATTATACGGAATCCGGGTCGCGATCTTGTTCTTGGCATCTTCTTCGGCAGTCGAAATCTTCATGGTCCGGTCAAAAGGCAGTTCACCGGCATGAACCATTTCGAGGATTTCGACCATGGCGCCGATGCAGTAGTCGTTTTCCAGTACCAAGTGGCGGAAAATCATGCGACAGGTTTCGATTTTCTTTGCCAGACGAATTTCCTCGTCGCGCGTCAGCAGGCTGATCTCACCCATTTGCGTTAGGTACATGCGAACCGGGTCGTCAATGCGACGGTTCTGCGCTTCCTTGAGTGCCTGGGCCAGGTCAGCTTTGATTTCTACAGCGGAGACAATCTGCTCTTCGCCTTCACCAATGTCCTGTTCTTCGAGCAACGAGGTGTCGATCGGGTAGGACTGGCTGCTTTTACGGCCCATCTCCATGACCACCAGGTGCGGGGAAGGGGCACGACTGGAGTCTGCCAGATCCACTTTTAACGATCGCAGATAGACAAGCAGTTCGTCGGTTAGATGTGGTTCAACCATCTGATCGGGCAGGGCAGTGTTCAGTTCATCATAAGTGATGAATCCACGTTTTTGTCCCTGGAGGATCAACTCTTCCATTGCCGGTTGCATCTTGAGTTTCATCAACGTTAGGTCTCTCCTTCACCTGCTAGGGAGCGAGTCGGGCGATACGTGCGCTCGATGGGTTGGCTCGCTGATGATCATCTACATATTTGAGCATTGGGTCATCGTATGTCTGGGCCTGTGCACTGGCGCGCGATTGCTGATACGCCTGTTCATTGCGGAACTGCAACAGCGCCGACACCGCGGCTGATGTGACCTGCTGAAGTTTTGTATCGTCATTGTTGGTCATTTGTTCGACTTCGGCCTCAGCCTCGGTTGCCAGGTCGCAAAGTTCCT
>CAUZAW010000127.1:0-8251 GCA_963577735.1 Phycisphaerae bacterium
CCCACACCAACACATGTTCAATGATCAGCAAACCGGCCACGATGACCACGGCCACGGCGAAACCGGCATCGAGCATAGGGCTGGTAATCCACAGGCTGACCAGCATCGCCAGCGCCACAACGTGCAATACCCGGCTGCCCCACAGTGCAGGCTCCACCCCGAGGTTAGCCGGCATCGAATAAACACCCATCTGCCTATCCACCACCACGTCCTGCAACGCGTAAATAATGTCGAACCCTGCAACCCAGCACAGCACCATCAACGCCAGCAGCCAAGGTTGAGCCGACACCATGTAAGCTGGATGGATGGCGATCGCCGCGGCGATCGGACTCAGTGCCAAAGCGCTACCGAGAAATACATGGCACAGCCAGGTGAACCTCTTGGCATAGCTGTAACCGGCTATCCAAGCCAGTACGAGCGGAGACAGCATCAGCGGAAACGGATTGTCGCCAAGCCACAAGAAGCCCGCCGTCGCCACAATGAACACAATCGCGCACGCCCATGTCGTAACGATCATGTACCTGCGACTTAGCCGTCCGCTCGGCAGAGCCCGGCCGGCAGTGCGTGGGTTGAGCGCATCCAACCGGTCATCAACTAGGCGATTGGCTAGCATGGCCACCGTACGCGCGCACACCATGCAAATAAAGATCAACACCAGTTCCACGCCAGATGGCAGTAGTCCTTCGAAGACCAGAGAATTCGCGCTTTCATCGCGACCAGCAGGAGGTTCAGATACTGCGGCCATAAATGCCGCCAGAAATGCAAATGGCAGGGCAAACACCGAGTGGCTGAGCTTGATGTCTTGTGCCAACTGGGTCAGGCGTAAAGCCATGGAGCTATTCCGAAGTGTTAACACCTTGATGGCGGGCGACCGGTGTCGCCGGATTAAACTTCGCGTGAGGCATCCGAGCTTAAATCTTCGGACTGACCCTCACCCCATCGCATGGATAAATCATGATCAATGCCGATCAGATCCAGCACACGGGCCACGACGAAGTCCACAAGGTCGCCAATGTTTTGTGGAAGCAAATAGAACCCGGGATTAGCCGGACAGATCACCGCACCTGCCTCCGTGGCGCGGCGCATGTTATCGATGTCGATAAGTGAAAGCGGCATTTCCCGATGAACCAGCACCAATTGGCGCCGTTCTTTTAAGGTTACAGCCGCCGCCCGGTGCAGCAGGTTGTTCTGGCTGCCCGTACCCACTGCCGACAGGGAATTTGATGAACAGGGAATGATGACCATCCCGTCATGGCAAAACGATCCACTGGCCAGTGCCGCGCCGACATCGCGGTAATGATGCAGGCGAATCGGCAAATCCCTACACGCCCTGCCGCCAAGCGTTTCCAGATCCACGCCCTCCATGCCCAACTCATCATGCAACAGTCGCTGGCCCAAAGGTGAAACAACCAAGTGCACCTGCACATCGGAGGCGATGAGCAGGCGAATCAAACGTTGGGCATACAAGGCGCCGCTGGCGCCCGAAATGCCGACGACAATACGTTTACTGGTATCCACTGCAAATCTCCTGCGCGACAAGGGACCTGGTCTATTGTATGCAGTTGACCCGGGGATATAAAAAAGGTGAAGGCCTGTCGCCTGCTCCGCCCGTGGTGATTCAATCGGAGCCAAGAGCCCTCAGGGGATGACCACAGCCACCTATCGCAAACGGCGCAGCGCACATGTTCTCGACATCCACGGTGGTGTCGTTGACCTACTGTCTGGCAAGAGACTCTAAAAACAACTTAAATACTTATACTTTTCCAAGATCAATCGCAGCACATAGAGCACCGCCCTCCCAACTACGAACATTACCTTGATCAGCGACAACTAAAATTAGCTAGCAACTGGCGGCCGCATCGCCGAGTCGCTGGTGCAATATCTCGTGGTCGGTCACCACTTCCAGACATTTTTCCAGCGCTTCGACACGGTCACTGCCGTTAAGATCGGCACCGACCTGAGTAAGCGCTGTATCCCCCAATGCTTCGCAAGCATCTAAAAACCAATCCGCAGGATATAGGGGCAGGTTAAGTTGATCTGCTGATCGCACCGGCTGGCTCGGAACCGTGACAGGGTAATCGGTCGGTGGCGACAGCCAGCGGTTGATCCATGAATCTGACGGGGCGGGCCAAATACAACGGACATGGGGACCACGATAGGATTGGATGGCCCACTGCGCCACATCCGCTGCGCAATCGACAAACAGCACTTCAACATACAGTCTGCGGTCCATCGCAATCTGTGAAAGCTGCCTGGCCGTCTCGACGGTGTGCGGCCATGTCACGGCGATACAGCCGGCTCCGAGTTGGTCGAGCCAGCTCAATACATCTTCATCCAAGTCGGCGGTGCCAAGGCGAATACAGCCATCGGCGGCAATCATCCGCCGCTGGCGCCTCGATTCCTGCAACGGCAGCAGGATGCGGCGGTAGTAAGGCCAATTGCTCTCCCCCCGTGCCTTAGCCAGAGCTTCCAGACATAGACGCTCACAAGTCAGATAATCCATGCAAGCCAGCGCCTCGCTAGCCCGTTGCATGGTGGTATCGAGATCGCCCGCCATAGCGCGTTATTCCACAAACGCATCGTAAATAGCGTGCACGGCGGTTTTGAAGTCCGTCATTTCCACGCCGACGATAATATTGATTTCGCTCGATCCCTGATCGATCATGCGAATGTTGACGTTCGCCTGCGCCAGTGCGGAGAACAACTTCGCCGCCATGCCAGGAATACGCGACATGCCCCGGCCGACCGTAGCGATCAATGCCATGTCCGGATAAACCATCAACGTATCAGGCTGACACTGGCGGCGAATTTCTTCCAAAACACGTTCACGCTTATCCTTATTAAACTGGGCGTCAGCAATGACCAGACTCATCGTGTCTATGCCGCTGGGCAGATGCTCAAAGCTGATCTGATACTCTTCAAGAACACTCAAAAGCCGCCGTCCGAACCCAATCTGAGCGTTCATCATCGTCTTTTCAAGTGCAACGACGGTGAAATCTTTGCGTCCGGCGATTCCCGTGATGGCGCCCGTATGGGGAATGGGGTATGTTTCCGGCACAATCATTGTGCCGGGATCCTGCGGCCGACCGCTGTTGCGGATATTGACCGGTATCTGTGCCTCGCGAACAGGGAAAATCGCCTCGTCATGCAATACCGTCGCGCCCATGTAAGTCAGCTCGCGTAACTCACGGTAACTGAGAACTCCGATTGTTTTGGGGTTGTCGATGATCTGCGGGTCGGCCATGAGCAGTCCGCTGACATCTGTCCAGTTTTCATAAATCTCGGCGTCAACGCCGCGAGCGATGATCGCGCCAGTCACATCCGAGCCCCCGCGGGAAAAAGTCTTGACCTGCCCATCCGCCATAGCACCGTAGAAACCGGGTATCACCGCCCGCTCAACGGCCTTCAAACGCGAACTGACCGCTTGTTGTGTAGACGCTTCGTCTAGCAGACCCCTGTCGTTAAAAACAATCATCTCGACCGGGTCGACAAACGTGTAATCCAACAGGCCGGCAACCATCAGCCCACACAGGTATTCACCTCGGCTGACGACATAATCGGCTGATGCTCCCGCAGCGATATCCGCTTTGATTTTCGATAAGCTCGGGTCAAGATCGAGTGGTAAACCCAATTCGCAGACGATGTCGCGGTAACGCCTGCTGATCTGGCCAAACACGTCGTCGAATGGCATCTTTTGCTCGACGTGGGCGTGACACAAGTAGAGCAGATCGGTGATCTTGCTGTCGTCACTGTTGCGCTTCCCGGGTGCCGAAAGCACGATGAAACGTCGCTGGACATCACTGCGGACAATCTGCACCGCGGCACTGATCCGTTTGCTGTCGGCCAAAGAACTGCCGCCGAATTTACAGACCTTGATCCCCATCGTCATCACTACTCCATTGTTATCAAATTATGTAATGTAACGGTTTTCCGCCGTGAATGTGCTGCATCGTCCGAGGCTACTCGACATTGCGGCGTAGTGATTTATACTGCACCCGAGGAATTTGCAAAGGTCCCCCTGTAAATGCGCGGCCGTGGCGGAATTGGCAGACGCGTCAGCTTGAGGTGCTGGTGGGAGTAATATCCCGTGGAGGTTCGAGTCCTCTCGGCCGCATTTAGCAAAAGGTGAACTCACAGCTTCAGTAGCAGGCGATAGCCTTTAAGGCCGCCACAACATCAACAATCAACTATCGCCCACGGTCAAAGATACCGGTTGTGGTTGTACCGTGTGCGTGGGCTCCAGGGCAATCTGCAGGGGGCGGCGACGGCTGCTCCCTGAAGGGTTTCCCTCTTCGTCGATTATGCGTTGGATGGCCATAATGCCTTCCATGAGTGTTTCCGGCCGTGGCGGACAGCCAGGCACATAGACGTCCACGGGCATGAATTGATCTATTCCCTGCACCACTGCATAGGTATCGAACACACCACCTGTCGAAGCACATGCGCCCATGGAGATGACCCATTTGGGTTCGGTCATCTGCTGGTAGATTCGCTGGAGCACGGGCATCATCTTGATCGCCACCCGCCCGGCAACGATCAAAAGGTCACTCTGCCGCGGGCTGAAACGCATGACCTCGGCGCCAAACCGTGCCAAGTCGTACCGACTCGAAGCGGTGGCCATCAGTTCAATACCGCAACAAGCGGTGCCGAAGGGCAACGGCCAAAGGCTGGACCGCCGCGCCCAATTGACCACCTTGTTCAACTGGGTTGTCAAAATCGAGTCGTTGGGCAATGAAGCCTCGATACCCATGATTTCGGCCCTTGTGCAGTTATCGTGGCCAGTGTGCGAATCTTAGACCAACTCGTCATCAGTTCAAAATGGCTAACTGATTGCAGTAGGCCAAATAGCCAGGGAAAGGGTAAAATAATCAGGCCTAGGGTCACCTTGTCGGGCTAGAGTTCCACGTTCAATCGCCCGACTTTTAAAATTGGTGGACGCTGATTACTTTAAGAAAGTGCACAAGGGTGAGCGACAACAGGCCAAACCTGTCGGCATCAAGTACCACATCGGCTTGGCCGGCGGCCCCGATGGGCCGCGAGGTAGTGCTGCACACACGGGTGGTAACGGACACGGGTGGCGGACCAGACAAGACAATTCTGTTATCGGCCCCATTTTTTGCCGACACCCCCTACTGGATGGCAGCGGCCTACCTATATCCGCCGGCCGATCCAGGTTTTGACACTGTACGCCGCCGCGCCGCCGATATCGGCTGTCCACTGATCGGTGTCCCCGACCGCGGCCCGCTGGACCCCTCAGTCTTTCGGACCATGCTTAATCTGGTTCGTGGTTACAAAGTACGCATCTGGCACGCTCATGACTACAAGTCGAACATGCTTGGCCTGACGCTTCGGCCGTTCTGGAACATGCGCCTGGTAACCACGGTCCACGGTTGGGTGAAGCGCACCGCCCGGACGCCGCTGTATTACGCGATCGACCGCTGGTGTCTACAGTATTACCACCATGTCATCTGCGTTTCCGACGATCTGATAGAGCAAGTTCGCGGGCTTGGCGTGTCCAACGATCGCCTATCGCTCATACACAATGCCATCGACGAACAGCAATTTGACCGTCACCTGCCGGCACGACAAGCACCGATGCGCCGCCAACATGAGGTGCCCGAAGGTAGACTGGTAATCGGCGCTGTTGGCCGCCTCAGCGGCGAAAAGGCGTTCGGTCAACTTATCCGGGCCACACACCAGCTGAGTCACAAAGGGCTCGACGTCGAGTTATGGATCGCCGGCGAAGGCGACGGGCCCGGCGGCCGGGATGACTTACAAAAGTTGATTGATTACTTGGGTTTAGCCGGGAGGGTCAAACTGCTCGGCTTCGTTCAGGACACGATCGAGTTGTACCAGGCGATGGACCTATTCGTGCTGTCGAGCCTGCGCGAGGGGCTGCCCAACGTGGTGCTTGAGGCCATGGCCATGGGCGTAGCGGTCGTATCCACCCGGGTAGCCGGGATACCTAGGCTCATCGAAGACGGAAAAAACGGGATTTTATGCCCGCCAGGCGATGTTAACGAATTGGCTGCGGCCATGCAGCGGCCGTTAGCCGATGAAACATTACGCAGCCAACTGGCCACGGCTGGACGACGCATAATCGAATCGCAGTACGGTTTTGCACGTCGGATGAGCAAAGTCCGCGGCGTATACGACCGGGTGCTGGGTATCAGCCAGGAGATCCCACCGCCCCAGAACGGCGCCGCGGCTGCCACGGGAAGCGCATCCTCATGAGCATCGCCAAACGCATCGGTCACGTCTTAGGTCGCCTAGTCGCATGCCCCCACCTGCTGCACTACTGGTTGTGCCGGCTGGTCATGGATCACCAACGCGCATTTATCGTAGCCAGCGAAAACATGGCTACGGCAACTGGCTATGTCGGCGTGTATGCCCGTCAGGCATTTTACCGCTGCACTCTGGAGCAAGTCGGCAAAGATGTTTTCTTCGGCAGCATGAGTTTTTTCAGCAAGACCGCCACGAAAGTAGGCGACCGTGTCTACATCGGGCGGTTCTGTTGCATCGGGCTGGCGACCATTGAAGACGATGTAATGCTGGCCGACGGCGTACAGATCCTCAGCGGCCGGCACCAGCATGGTCGCGATACGGTGCCGGGGTTGGTCCTACAGGACAATCAGACACGTTTCGATATGGTGACAATCGGTCGCGGGGCTTGGTTGGGCGCCGGGGCAATCGTGATGGCCGACATCGGCACAGGGGCAATTGTCGGTGCCGGGGCCGTGGTAACCAAGCCGGTCCCCGCCGGTGCCAAGGTTGGCGGCGTACCGGCTCGGGCACTGGGCCAACCAGTGGCGACCAAGACGTACACTTAACCCAAACCGGCCGACCCATCGAAAGGCAACTGTGAGGGGCGTGCTCACCGACCGATAACCCGTATGACCCGGGTCCGAGCGGGGCTTCTCACTATTGAACGGCAGACGCGCAGATAACGCTATTGGATGATTCAGGTGCTTGAACATTTCGATTCGTCCGTGGAGGCCGAGGTATGCTCGTTTCTTGCCAACGCGCCGGCTGAAACAGGCGTCACCGGTGAACACGACCCGCGATGGCTGCACGTGCTGCACGATGCACTGCGCCACCGTCCGTTTATGGTTATCACGCGCAACGATGAGGGACAGATCAGCGGGTTCCTGCCACTTGTACTCGTCGCCGGGCCCCTGTTCGGCCGGTTCCTCGTCAGCCTGCCTTACCTCAACCGCGCTGGGGTGGTGGCGCTGCAACCGCAAACAAAATGCGATCTAATCGATGAAGCCGTCAGACTGGCCAACAGGCTCAACGTCCAGTACCTGGAACTTCGCCATGAAACACCTATCGAACACGCCCAGTTGCCGCAGAGACGCGATGAAAAATCATTGATGATCCTACCACTGGGCGAAGACGAGCAAAGCCTGTGGCAATCGATTGGTCCGAAAGTGCGTAACCAGATCCGCAAGGGCGACAAATGCGATCTTTCCATCCGCTGGGGTAGACTGGAACTGGTCGATGATTTCTATGCGGTATTCTCCGTCAACATGCGCGACCTTGGCACACCGGTCTACCCCCGTAAGCTGTTCACGCAGATATTGACCGACTTCGAGAAACAGGCGGAACTGGCAGTTGTGGATTGCCAAGGCTCACCGGTAGCCGCAGCACTTTTGATACACGACCGCAACTGCACACAGGTACCGTCTGCCAGTTGTCTTCGCCAGTACAACTCGACCAATGCCAACATGTGGATGTATCACCGCCTTCTACTGCGGGCGATTGAGCGAGGCAGCGCCCAGTTCGACTTCGGAAGATCCAGCGAAGGGACGGGCACATATCGCTTCAAGAAGCAGTGGGGCGCACAGCCGCAGCCGACCGTCTGGCAATACCATGTGCGTCGTGGCGATATCAACATCGTGCGACCCGACAACCCTCATTACAGGCGCCGCATCGCAACATGGCGGAAGCTACCTGTATGGGTCACACGCCTGGTGGGCCCGACCATTGTCAGGTGGATACCTTGAACGGCGAAAAATCACCGCAGATCGGGCCCGACTCGCAACGTATCCGCCAGGATACGGATGCAAAAATCCGTGAACTGGAGGGCCACGCCGCTGAAGCCTATGCCCGCCGACTGTCAAAACACGGGGGCGCTTTACTGCTGCTGTCCATCGTGGCGATACTGGTCACCTGGCAATACACGTTCGGCCAGATGTGGATGCGCTGGTTTCCCGCTTGGCGGGTTGATCACCTGTCATTGCTCAATCGC
>CAUZAW010000128.1:0-8212 GCA_963577735.1 Phycisphaerae bacterium
GTTTCCGCCACGGGGCAGGATAGTGCGCTGGGTTTTGATTTTCTTTTGGCCGGCCAGTTTCTCGAAAAATTCAAGCAACTCAAGATCAGCGATGGTCGAGGAATCCATGACCAGCAGGCCAGCGCCTTGCCCCTGCTTGGTGACACGCTGATCCTCGGGCACGCCCGGCGTGTCAACGCACAGCGTGGTGTCCAGAGCAATGGCGATATCCGGGTTGATCGCCTGGGCCGCCGGCCCAGCCCCGCGACAACCAACCTCCTCCTGCACCGTGAAGACGACGAAAATATCGCAGGGATGCCGCTTGGCTTTTTCAACAGCACGGATCGCCATCCAGCAAGCAACACGATTGTCCAGACATTGGCCGACCACGGTGTTGCCGACCTTGCGAAAAGGCGCGTCGATCACCACCATGTCGCCGATGTGGACTTGCTTTTCCACCTTGTCGGCGGACAGCCCCAGGTCCACCACAAGGTCGCTTATCTGAGGCACTGTTTTCTTGTCTTCGTCGCTGGCGATATGAATGGGCCGCCCCGCAGGATTCATGACGCCCGGCAGGTCGCCCATAGGGCTGCGGGCATCGGTGCAGACGGTAACCAAGCGGGCAAACAGGTTGCGGGTATCGAAACCGCCGACATTCTGCACACGCAGAAAACCGTTCGACTCGACGTGTCGAACCATGAACCCAATCTGGTCCATGTGGGCTGCGATCATGACGCGAAGCGGCTTGCGCCTGGATTTTGTAGCACCACGAGCCAGCCGCGGTTTGCGGCGGCAGATCAGCGAACCCAGTGCGTCGACGCTGGTTTCGTCGAAAAGGCCCTTGGTATTCTCCAAGATGGCCTGCCGCAAACGGTACTCCCGACCAGCGATCGATGGCGTGCGTGTCAATGTTTCCAGCAGCTTCATCAACTAAGAATGTACTGGTTAAGCGCAGCATTGCAATTGCGGCCTTAGGGTCTATCCTCTGAACGGCACCACAGCCGAGCATGGCAACTTGGTAAAAAAGCGAGCAAGGACCAATGAATATTCCAGGAATCGCTCAGGCGGCTGCATCGCCAGCCTTTGCCGAATATTTGACGCAGTTACTGGTCGAGATATGCCAAATTGACACGTCGATCCGCAGTGACGTGCCGGGCCTGCGATGTGCCGAGGGGCAGGTATTCGACATACTGGAAAAGCATCTTGCTAATTATGACCTGCAAGGCGCAAGCACGTCACGGGCGCCGATCAACCCCAAGATCGGCGACCATCCATTTTTCAGTCAACTCTATTACACACGCAGCGATAAGTACCCCGAGGGCCTGACCGTCGAACAGACGTACAAGGATCGGACCAATCTCATCTATGCCGTTGACGGCGACCGGCAGCAAGGAGCCGGCGTCAATCAAGCGGTCAATGCCCACATTGACGTAGTGGCGCCATTCTTCGGGCCACGAGTGGAGAACGGGAAAGTCTACGGTCGCGGTTCCTGCGATGACAAGGGCAATGCGGTGGCACTAATGGGCGCCATCAAGATGATCGGCGATTACCTACAGGGCCTGGGCAGACAGTTGAATACCGACTTCACTGCCATGCTTGTGATTGACGAGGAAATGGGCGGCAACGGGTCACTGTCAGCCGCGATCGACCGTGACCTAAAAAGGCGGTACGACAGCCTGATGGTGCTGGAAATCTGCGAAAGCAAGCTGTATCCGGGCAACCGCGGCGCGGTGTGGTACAAAGTAGAGGCCCAGTTGGACAAGGTGGCGTTGTTCGAGGCCGCAGCGTTCATCATTGAACAGATGGAAAAGGAAGGCCGCTCAATCCGCGCCGAATCCGACCATCCGCTTTTCCCGCACCGACCGGTACAGACATGCCACGGCATCATCGGTGACAACGGCGAACATCCATCTCGCATTAACGGAGAAGTGGCGTTCGATATCCTCTTCGAGAACGGCAATGGTGATCCGGGCAAAGCACGCAAACTCGTCGAGGATGCGATCGAGTTCGCCCTAAATGAATACACCGGCCTGTACGGGGACAAGACCAAAGTAATCAATCAAACCACGGGCAAACCCAAGGTCGACCATCATTTCGACTTGGTCGAATCCGGGCGCGGCCATACGGTTACGGTGTACGGATCGACGGGGCACATGGGTTCAATATTTGAAAACGACGGCGCCATCACGAAAATGATGACCATGGTGCGCAGCCTGATCCGCAGCCGCGAGGCATTGCAGCAGGCGTTCGGTTCACCGGTACGATTAGAGTTGAACGGCTGGGCGAATCCATCGCAACTCTTGATGGAGGGAGGTCAGGGTTTCCTTCCCACGCACAGCCTCGAAGATATCCAAAAGCGACTGCGCGAAGCGGTGTGGCGGGGCGGTGATGAATACCTACGGACCATCGGGCACGAGGCAAGGAGCTGCGACGTGTTTGAGGTCACGTTTGAAAAACTGCACAACGCCGCGTTTGCCGGATCCACGAATTCACCGGAAGTCGCTCATGCCATCGAGGCGGCAAAGGCCGCGGGCACATGGCAAGACGATCCAATCAGAGGTTGGGATGTCTCCTGCGACGCGAGAATATTTGCCTGTGAACATGAGGGGCTGAACGTGCTCACCACCGGGGCCGGGTCGCTAAGCTGCGCACATTCAGACTCGGAGTTCATCGACGTGAATGAAATGGTTAAGATGGCTGAATTCCTGGCCTATTACATCCTGAGGCAGACGGGTACGGTTCAATAGTTACACGGCGGTGTGCCAGATCACGCCGCGTTCATGAGTGAGACGGATTATGGACAAGCTTCGAGTTGGCGTCATCGGGACCGGCAGCGTGGTTCGAGAGATATATCAACACCTTTATTTTTCCAGCCAATACTCGCATATGCTCTCTATTGAGGCAGCGGCCAACCCCTCCGAGCAGGGACTCAATACCTTTTGTGATAAGTACCATATTCCCAAGGGCAGACGCTTTGCTGACTATCGGCAGATGATCAACGAACTGGAACTGGACGCGGTGCAGGTCAACACGCCAGACAGCCTGCACGAGCAACCGGTGATATTCGCAATGGAGCAGGGGTTGGACGTGGTGGTACCCAAGCCCCTTGCCGACAAGATACAAAGTGCCCACCACATGATCGAGGCCATGAAACAATCGGGCCGTCTGGTGGGCGTGGATTTCCACAAGCGCGATGACCCACGGATCAAGGAGTGCCAGAGCCGGTACGAAAGCGGCGCTTACGGTCAGTTTCAGCTGGCAACGTGGTACATGCTCGACCGGCTGATGGTAGCCGACCCGAATCACGAGCCGCGTTTTTTCGCGTCTCCGGATTTTGCGGAAAAAAACTCGCCGATCTCCTTTTTGACCGTGCACATGGCAGACGCGTTGATGCGGGTGATCAACCTGCGGCCCGTGGCCGTGCAATCATTCGGATGGTCGCAGAAGCTGGCCAGCCTCAAGCCGGTGGCGGTAAAAGGCTACGACCTGTGCGATACGCAGATCGAGTTCGAAAACGGCGGCGTGGCTCACATTATCACCGGGTGGCACCTGCCCAACAGCGCGCATGCCTTGACCGTGCAATCCTCACGAATGATCTGCACGGATGGCTACGTGGATTTGGGCCTGGACACACCTGGCTACCGGGAAGTGATTGAAGACGGCATTTTCGAGCGTAACCCGCTGTTTCGCAATTTTGAATCCGATGGAACGGTGACCGGATACGGCATGTCTCGGCCAGGGCGGCTGTATCAGAAACTGTTGAAAAATCGCAATGGCACATTGTCCAGCAAAGAACGCGATGAGATGCATGACGTTTTCGAGCTGGGCTTCTGGACCACCGTCGTTTGCGAAGCGGCTGAGCAGAGCCTAAGCACCGGGCAAAGACAGGACAACGGCGCAATACGCGGCGTGGAAATCAACCTGGAATCGCTGCTTGCCGAACAGCTGGGGGACGCGGCGGCGAATTACCTGTAAACAATTTGGATGGTATGGCCAGATCCTCGGGGTCAAGAACTCGACATAAAGTTCATCGTGAACATGCGCCGCCCGCTGCGCCCACCGAAGGAAGCATGCCACAGTTGGTAACTGAAGAACACGACATCCCCTGGTTGTGATTCGATAGCAAATGCTGGCACGTCTACGGGCTGGATACCGAAGTGATTCACATCCGGATCCGTCAGCAGTTCCTCGCCGCCTTCGGCCCTGCCGGCATCACGCTGCCACATCTCCAGCATCTTCGGACGAACATGCTTCAACTGCTTGGCCCGAGCGGGGATGTCCAAGTGCAGCGACCACAATTTTTCGTGCCACGGGCTGTGGTGCGAACCGGGGATCACACGCAGGCAGCCGGTATCGCTGCCAACCGGGTCCAGATAAAACACCACCTTGATTGCCTGAATGTAATGCTTTGAATGGCTCTCCAGAAGATATGGGTCGTTCCTACCTTCGGGGATGGAAGGATCCCAGCCCATGTCCGAATGCCAACCCGTGTCGCCGACGTAGAAGTTTCCGTCGTTGCCCTTGTGAAACGTGTAGCCGTTTCCCAGCAACTGCTTGATCGGACCGCAGATGCGTGGGTCGTCAGGCAGTTTTTCGGTCTCCGGCCGTCGAAAAAACCAATCGGCCACGGTCTGTCGCTGCTGCCCATCGAATGGCTTGCCCCCGCGATCGTCCTGCATGACCTCATCGAACGTATCGCTGATGACCTGCATCTCGTCAGGCGAAAAGAGTTGGGGTAGCACAAGGAATCCGAACGTCTCGAAGTGCTGCTGATTATCCGTCTTCTTCATGGAACATCTCCTGCCGTGCGACCTCCATCCTCCGTGCGGTCGCGGCCACTACGCGTGAGCATGCGAGGCAGCGGGTTCAGCCATGTTTTGTTGGCTGCTTTCAGGCTCCGCCCAGGGCGCGACGGCATCGCCTATGCCGCATGACAGATAGCCGCCGTCTACCACCAAAGTATGCCCGTTGACAAACGAGGCCGCGGGACTGGCCAGGAAAACAGCGGCGGGCGCCACTTCGCCGGGCGTGCCGAACCGGGCCATGGGCGTATGCTCGATAATGCGCCGGCCGCGATCGGTGTTTTCGATCAGATGACGGTTCAACTGCGTGGGGATAAATCCAGGGGCAATAGCATTGGTACGGATACCGTGGCAGGCCCACTCGTTGGCAAGGCTGCGCGTCAGGCCCATTACCGCGCTCTTGGCCGAAGCGTAGGCGGTGGCTTCGGTCAAGGCGACGTAAGAACTCAGGGAAGCAATGTTGATAATCGAGCCACTGTGCTGCTGGCGAAACACGCAACCAGCCGCCTGGGCGCAACGCAGCGTGCCGGTCACATGAATGTCATGCAACTCATTGAACTGCTCGGGCGTTACCTCAAACGTGGGTTTACGCAGCATGATGCCCGCGGCATTGACAAGGATATCCAACCGTCCGAACAGATCCATCGCCTTGCGGGTAAAGCGCTGCACGCTGTTGTTGTCGGCCACATCGAGCTGAGCACCGGCCACCCTGGGTCGGACATCGTCTGCCCCGGCCCGTTGGTTAAGCTCGCTAGCCGCCTCCTCCACTTCGCCCGCCGTGCGCGAACCGATGAGCACGCGGGCGCCGTGGTCCGCCAAGGCCGCCGCTATGGCACGGCCGATACCCCGGGCTCCGCCGGTGACCAGGGCAACTTGATCAGTCAGGTCGAACGCTTCGGTTTTAACAGCCAATGTCACACCTCCTTTGTGGGCAACATAGGATAACGACTTTTCTGCGCCCATCGTCAGGGTGCCACGCAAGTCAAGATTGCTTTTTCATTAAAAGGGCAGGCCCTCCCCGCCGCACCCGCGGCGACCGGACCGAATCCGTAACGCCCAGTGGTGTTGGTTGAACCGGAAAGCGGCCGCCCTAGCGGGATTTGCTAGTATGGCCTGTTTCGGCAAGATAGGGCCATGGCAAAAAAACGATACGCCATCGTGGGCACGGGCGGCCGAACGGTGATGTTCCTTGAACCGCTGGCAACGCGGTTCAAGGAAGACGGCGAACTGGTGGGCATGTGCGACATCAACCCGGGCCGTCTCGAGTATTACTCGAAGCAACTGACCGAAAAGTTCAGCCACCCCACCGTGGCGACCTACCTGGCGGACGACTTTGACAAAATGGTCAAGCAGACAAGGCCGGACGCGATCATCGTCACCACGGTGGATACCTTTCATCACCAATACATCATCCGCGCCATGGAATTGGGCTGCGACGTGATTACCGAGAAGCCGATGACCATTGACGCCCCAAAGTGCCGGGCGATCTATGACGCCATTGAACGAACCGGCCGTCAGCTTCGCGTCTGTTTCAACTACCGCTGGACGCCGGGCACGACATTGGTGCGCCAGTTGCTTGCTGAACAGACAATCGGACAGATCCTTCACGTGGACATGCAATACCTTCTGGACACGAGCCACGGCGCCGATTACTTTCGGCGCTGGCACCGCGACAAGTCCAATTCCGGGGGGCTGCTGGTGCATAAGTCCACGCATCACTTCGACCTGGTCAACTGGTGGATCGACGCGGTGCCGCAGGAAGTATTCGCGATGGGTCGGTTGGCGTTCTATGGAAGAAAGAACGCAGAAAAGCGCGGCGTCAAGGTCAAGTACGACAGGTACACGGGCCATGACACGCAAGGAGATCCCTTCGCCCTGGACCTAGCGGCCCGCGACGGCACGCGGGAACTGTACCTCGAACAGGAAAAACACGACGGCTATCGGCGCGACCAAAACGTGTTCGGCGACAACATCTCCATTGAAGACACCATGAGCGTGATGGTGCGATACCGCACGGACGTGGTACTGAACTATTCGCTGAACGCTTACCTGCCGCGCGAGGGTTTTCACGTGGCGTTCAATGGCACGAAGGGGCGAATCGAATACCAGGAGATTCACAACTCGCATATTATTGCCGGTCAAGCGAACGAAGAACTGGCCAACGAGATGCAATGGCACAGCCAGTTGGTGGTACACCCGATGTTCGCCAAGGCCTACAAAGTCGAGATTCCCGAAGGTGAAGGCAGCCACGGCGGCGGAGACCCGATGTTGCAGGAGCAGATTTTTTCTCTACAGCCCCCGGCCGAAACGCTGGGTCGAAACGCCGGTCACGGCCAGGGCGCCGCGTCCATACTGATCGGTGCGGCGGCCAACCAGAGCATGGCCAGCGGCCAGCCTGTGCGTATCGAGGACCTGTGCCCGCAACTGGGCAACGCCAAGCAACTCAGCGAGTTGCCGTAAGGTTTAGGCGAGGGCCGTCGGTCATCACGGGGACAATTTCCAATCGACTTCCTGGTCACGATCAAATGTCCGGGCGGCCTGCCGGATGCAATCGGCGCAAACAATCGCCTGCGCATTGGCCTGGGCAGGTGGGGCATCCGGCTTCCAGCGGGGTAGATCTTGCGGCAGATTTTCGCGGATGCACAAGGTGCATTGGAACTCGCCCGGTTGCTCGTTGAGATTGGCCTGGGCGCGCTTAAAACATTCGAGGCAGAGGATCGAGCCGTGATGGCCTTCAATCATGGACAATACCTCGTCCCAGTCGGTGCCACAGAAATCGCAACTGATGACCACGCCGCCATTGGGTTCGGTTCGCTGCATGAGCCCTTACCTGAGTAATAGGTCGATGGGGACAGTGACGCCGGCGTCGCTTTTCTGCAACGCTTCTCCCCGGGCACGCCACCGGTAGAGTGACTCGAGGATGGGGCTGTCGTAGCCCGCGTAGCCGGTCGACCGGGTCAGCCTGGCCGCTTCCACGCTTCCGTTACGATCGAAAATGATCACGGCCTTGGCATTGGAAGGCAACACGCTGATACGCGAGATAACGTTGAAACGGGGATAGGCGGGCAAAACTTCGAGCCCCTTGGCGACTTGCACGGCCCCGACCTGACGTTTGCGCATATCCACACGTGTGGTGGGCATGACCTGTGTTTCACCCGGCGCCGCAGCGGTGGGGGCGGCAGAAGAGCGATCAACCGCAACAGGCGACCTGCCGGCCCGGGAGGATTTGGGCGGTTGTTTGACCGTGCCTTTTTCGGTATCGGTCTGCTCGCTGCGTGCGGGAATATCTTGCGAAACCGGACCGGTGGACTTGGCCCGCGTGTCGGACGTCAGCTGATCGCTGGCGTGCCCAGCTTTTTCGAGCTTGTTCGGTGCGGGCAGCGGCTTCACAGGCAGGGGCGTCGATGCCGTTTGCCGGGCTGGCTGCGGTT
>CAUZAW010000129.1:0-8194 GCA_963577735.1 Phycisphaerae bacterium
AATTAGTCGTATTGTGTAAAACAAGGAGCAGTAGCGATGGTACTGGGCGGTTATGCACACCACATAGGGCGCGTTAATCTTTCGACGTCTCAGATAAGCTACGAAGATATTCCCGATCAATGGGCCCGCAAATACATCGGAGCCCGCGGGCTGGGCGTACGTTATTGCCTGGAAGCTGGGCCGACCTGCGACCCACTAGGGCCGGATAATCTGTTGTGCTTCATGAACGGTCCGTTGACCGGTTCGCGGGCGAACATGAGCGGCCGGCTGGCCGTGGTTACTAAGAGCCCGCTGACGGGCACGATTACCGATAGCCACCAGGGCGGCTGGTCGGCTGCGCGGTTGCGCTGGTCCGGGTTCGACGGCCTGCTGTTCGACGGCGCGTCGGACAAGCCCGTTTACGCGTATGTTGAGGATGGCAAGATAGAGTTGCGCGATGCGTCCGACCTGTGGGGCAAGGACGTTCACGAAACCATCAAGATTTTCAAGCAAAGGTACGGGGAAAAGAACCTGACGGTGATGACCATCGGGCGGGCCGGTGAAAACTGTGTGAAGCATTCAGCGTGGGTCAATGAAGATGACCGTGTATCAGGCCGCGGCGGCACGGGTGCGGTTGGCGGCGCCAAGAACCTCAAGGCCATCGTAGTCAAAGCCAAGCAGAACTACCCGGTGCCGGCCAAGCCGGATGAATTCAAGGTGGCCGTCAAGGCCGGGCTGAACGCGATTTGTGATGAGGCCCACATCACTTCGCCGCGCGTGGGCGGCTTGAGTGTGCTGGGAACCAATTCACTGATGAATGTGACCAACAACATGGGCGCCCTGCCGGCCAGGAACAGCCAGCTCACTTCATTCGGTGAAGCGGCGGAAAACATCAGTGGCGAATGGGTCAAAGAGAATATTCTGGTCGCCGAGCCGACCTGCCATGCCTGTCCCGTGGCCTGCAAGAAGGAAGTGAAGATCACCGACGGGCCCTACAAGGTCCACATGGAAAGCTTTGAATACGAGTCTGCCTGGTCGCTGGGCGCCAACTCCGGTAACGGTAACCCGGAATCCATTGCCTTCATGATCGACCAGTGCAACGACTACGGCATGGATACGATCGAGATGGGTAACTGCCTGGCCACCTACATGGAAATCTGTGAAAAGGGTTGGAACGGTACAGAGCCGTTGGCCTGGGGCGACCATGAGCGGATGGTAGAACTGGTGCGCAAGACGGCGTTGCGCGAAGGCGTCGGTGACGTGCTGGCCGAAGGAGTTGCTCGTATTGCTGAGCACTACGGTCACCCGGAAGTGGGTATCCACGTTCGTGGCCAGTCGGTTCCAGCGTATGACCCGCGCGGCCTTAAAGGCATGGGTCTCGGTTATGCCACCAGCAACCGCGGTGCCTGTCACTTGCGTGGGTACTCGCCGGCCAGCGAACTTGGGCTCATCGGCGAGAAAACGGACCCCCTTGCGTGGAAGGGCAAGGGTGAGTTGCTCAAGTTTCTGCAGGACCTGACCGCATTTTGTGATTCACTGGACCTGTGCAAGTTCAGCGAGTTTGCTGAAGGGCTTGACGAATACGTCGCCCAGTACGCGACCATGGTCGGGCTGGATGATTTCACGGCCGACGACTTAATGGCCACCGGCGAGCGTATCTATAACCTCGAGCGCCACTACAACCAGCTTGCCGGCGAGAAGCCGGGCAGTGACGTGTTACCTAGACGATTTCTTGAAGAGGCCAGCACGGAACAGGGCTCCAAGGGCGAGGTGTGCGAACTGGACAAGATGCTCGAGGAGTATTACACGCTCCGCGGCTGGGACAACGGTGTCGTGTCCGATGACAAGCTCAAGGCACTGGCGATTACGTAAATCTGCTGTTTGACGAGTTGAGCACTATCCACCGCCGACCATGGGCAGGATGCATAGTTCGTCGTCGCCGCCGATTTTAGTTTCCAGGCCTGCTAGCCAGTTGACGTTGCGTCCGTTGACCATGACCTGTACGCCGCCGGACAGTTCGCCATGTTCGTCGATTATTTTCTCGCCCAGGGGCGGGCAGGCGTGGCCGACAGCCTGAAGCATATCACGCACCGTGCAGTCATCCTCGAGCGGGACGGTCAGTTCCTTGGCGCCCGCCACGTTGCGCAGCATGGCAAGCAGCTTGATCGTCTTCATAGTTGCGTTATGTTCCATGGTTTGCGTTTATCCTTGTCAACAAGTGCAATAATGATAGCAGCAGATTATTAACCGCGACCCGTGGTAAACTTTGTCACAAGCGGCGGTAGAAAGACCGGGCCCCGTGGCGGAACTGGCAGACGCTACGGACTTAAAATCCGTTGGCCCGTAAGGGCCGTGCGGGTTCGAATCCCGCCGGGGCCATTGCGACTGGATACCGGGCTGTTGACGGTATCGCCTGTGCTACAAGTGCCGTAACCCAAGTGATTAAGCAAGATCAATCGATAACCCGGCTGGTCGTTATTGGCGCCGGCGTCACAGGTTTAAGCGCGGCGCACCGCTTGCTTGAACTGGCTGAGCAGCGGGGACGGGCCATTGAACTGACTGTTCTGGAAGCCCAAGATCGCCCCGGTGGCGTAGTCCACACAATCGCGCGTAATGGCTTTGTCCTTGAGGCGGGACCGGACAATTTTGTGACCGACAAACCCTGGGCCGTCAACCTCTGCCAGCGGCTGGGTATTGACGGCCAGTTGCAGAGTACTAACCCGGATTACCGTAGAGCGATGGTGGTTCGCCGCGGTCGTTTGGTGCCTGTTCCACGGGGTTTTCTACTAATGGCGCCGACGAGAATGGGTTCTCTGGCCTTATCGCCACTATTTTCTTGGACCGGCAAGTTGCGCATGGCCATTGAGCCGCTGATCAGACGCAGGGGCGGTAATGACGATGAGTCGCTGGCATCATTTGTTACGCGGCGGCTTGGTCGCGAAGCATTGGATCGGCTCGTCCAGCCCCTTGTTGGCGGGATTTACGGTGGTGACCCGCAGACGCTGAGCCTACGGGCTACCATGGCCCGTTTTCTTGATATGGAACGTGATCACGGCAGTGTCATCCGAGCCATGCGTAAGTTAAGGAAAAAATCCGGCCATGAGCAGTCCGCCGCCCGCTATAGCCTGTTTGTCACTTTTCGCAATGGTATGCGAACCTTGATAGATGAACTGGCCAAACGCATCGGCTCACAACGCTTGCGACTGGGCACGCCGGTTTCCTCTTTACAATATCAATCGGCTGCCGATGTTGCCTGGCAGGTTCGGCTTGCCGATGGCCAAGTCGTGCCTGCGGACGGTATTATATTGGCTTGCCCGACCTACTGTGCAGCTGACATGGTCGAACCGCTTGACCCGTCGCTGGCCCAACAACTGCGAGGTATTACTTACACTTGCGCGGCTGTCATCCACCTGGCCTATCGCCGCGACCAGATCGCCCATCCGTTGGACGCATTCGGCTTCGTCGTACCTTACCAGGAGCGTCGCAGTATCATGGCCTGCTCATTTTCCAGCATTAAATACCCCGGTCGGGCACCGCACGGTCACGTGCTGCTGCGTGCCTTTCTGGGTGGAGCGCTTCAGCGGAAAGTGTTGGATGGCAGTGACAATGACCTGGTTGCCGCCGCCGGTCGCGATCTTACCGAGTTGCTCGGTATCACAGGCGAACCGCTTTTTACCGCCAGCCATCGTTGGCCACGGGCCATGGCCCAATATCGCGTGGGGCATGTGGATCATATCGAGGCCATAAAAGCAAAACTCGCATCGCACCCGATGCTGGACATCGTGGGCAATGGTTTCGAAGGTGTTGGTATACCTGATTGCATTCGTCAGGGAGAGCACGCCGCTGAAGGAATGATGTCAACAGTTGCGATTGGACCACAGCGAGCTTAATCCAAACGGATGCCGTGGTGTTATGAGCTGTTCCACCCGGCGACAAACTCGTCAATACCAAAATCTACGGGCAGGTCATAGAATCGGTACCGCGATGGTCCGCGAGCAAGGAATCCCGGCATGTACTGTTCTGTGTCCGTCTGGATCGCGTCGTCAAGTGGCCCAAAGCGTTGCCAGATTGTTTTTGCTTCTTTGTCTGTAAACCGCGGACCATACTCATTATCCTTACCCTCAGCCATGCGTTGGGCAAATTTACACAAGTGAATCAGGCAGACGAACCGCGTTGCTTCGCCAGGATGAAGTATGGCCAAGTGTTGACGAAGGGCGACTTCATCCTTGTCTAGGACAGCGCGAAATATACTTTCCACGGTGTTGCACTCGTGGTCGTGCAGTAGTAAGAGCCGCTGGTAATAGGTGGAAAACTTCGGCGGCAGGTGCTTCATATAAACGGGAAGTTCGCGGCCGAATCCCTGATGAAAATACCTAGACGTGTTAAACCCGCGGTAAGCCAGGTGAATGCACCGGCGTAATTTGGAACTGTAGTTACTGCCCCAGTGCAGGAGGCTGTTGTTGTATGCCACACCATCTCCGGCCTTTAGGTCAACGCATAGGCTATTGGGAAGCGGTTCGTGTCGCTTGTCGCCTTGAGGTAGCTGGCCATGTACATAGCTGTGCGGTACAGCCGCCATCTGGCGATTTTCCTCGTCGGTATTGGCTCGGCGGTGGCTGCCAGGCACAACCCAAAACACGTCATCATCATAAAGGGCGATATTCCATTGCACGTAAACGGGCCCACAGGCCATAAAATCCATCTGTACCCCTTGCAACGGCCCCTCACTTACCGGAGAAAAGTCGCGGTGCCAGAACCACGGGCCGTGATTCTCAGTCGGGTTGCACATCAGGTAATCCCCGACAAGGCCCACGTCGGGCGTTTGCATCAATTGTTGCACCACGCCGAACGTATTGTCGTGATAGAGCAATTCTGCTGCGTTGATATTTGATTCGTCTACATGTCTCGTCCAACCGTAAATGCGTGGCTGAAAATGCCCGTCGGGTACCCCGTCAGGCCATTCGCGGTGGACAACCTGCTCAAAGCTGTCGCGTAGCGGTTCCAGCATGTCCGGGGAAATAACCTGTTGAACAATGACGTAGCCGTCATCTATAAACTTTTGACGATTAGGTTCCATTAACTATAAATTCCTCAAAATATTATCTAGTAAAGGTTGATTGGGGCACATTGTAGCGTTGTGGAATACGTTGTGGTTAAACTAACCTGTTAGAAGATGGAACAAGTCCTTCTTATTGTGATTGCCAGTGTAGCTGCCGTTGGCGTAGCCGGGGCGATTTTGTGGCGGCGTTGGCGGGCCGTGCAGGCTAGTAGGAAAGTTAGTTATGTAGTCGAAATACTAAACTCTTGGGATAGGCAACTAGAGGAACTTGATCCATTCGGCCACGAGTCCTCGGCTTACTTTTGTGGCCTGTCATATGTGACTGGTGTGACTGGATCGCAGATGATTCCCAAGCACCTAGACCCTAGTTTACGCACACTACGCCGTTGGGCCATGAGCCAGCAGCTGATTATTGATCCCAATCGGCAGCTTATTACCCCCAGCCACATCAGTGAACTGAAGCGATGGTTCGAGCCTGGCGAACTGGAAGTGGCCTTAGCGTTAGAGCCGCTTAACGGCGAACGCCACTTGTTTATCGAACGCCCGCTGGTGCCGTTGGACGTACTGGCGGGTAAGGATTGCAAACTCGAAATTACCTACTGTCAGATAAAACCCGACCGGTGGAACAACAAAGGTTGGGTAATAAGTTACGGTGGGGTCAATTTGCGATACCGCATTGAAAATAGTGCGGTCGAGTACTGGTCGCATACCAAGGTCAAGCGAATCGTCCAAAGGTTTGTAGGTATTCTGCCGCGGTTGCCGTCCTCGGTTTACGTCAATAACCTGCCCTATGAGCAGGTCGAACCGCGGCGACTTGCCGGCGGCAAGGAAATCCGACCAGATAGTTTTTTGTCCGCCACATTGCAAAAGGTGGGGCGCGAGTTGGATATTAATCTTGAATACTAATGGGCAACGCCGTCTAGATGACCACCCCAACGCGTTTGGCTTGAAGGTTAAGTCGCAGCTTTTGCAGGCCAGGGTGTGCCTGCTTCCGTTGCATCGATCATGTCTTGCATGTGTTTGACGAGAAAAGGTATATATACATCAAGCAATGCCTTTCCCTTTTCGGCCGTGCCTCGCATCGCATTTTCCTGGCGGGCCCGGTCACGGGGGTTCTCCGGATTTGAGCCGCCACCCGGCCAACCGCTGGCCATGTACGGCTTTAGGAACTCAATAATCTTCGGTGGCAAGTGGCTGGCGTAGTCGAGGCCTGTAGCGTCATAAGTGTCCATGGTCATCGGTCGCACTCGATGAGGGCAAGCGGCCAACATCAGTGACGTTTCTTCTTCCGAGGCATGATTCAACGCAGTTTGCTGCGCGACGGTGTCCAGTTTCCCATCGCGTAAATCGCGGTAACCGTCTAGTATTTCAGCCCGCTGTTCATCGGTTATTACCTCTAAATAAGTGATCTGGTCAAGAGTCATGTCCCATTTATTCCGCCATTGGGGCAGTTGGTCGACCAACGCGCTGGAATTGCCGTTGTGTCCATTGATCACCAGCACGGTGTGGATGCCGTGTGCATTGAAACTTTGCATCACGTCTGCAAGGTACGCCCTTAACGTGTCCAGGCGGAGAGTCAGCGTGCCTGGTCGAGCCATGTGGTAGGGGGAATAGCCGACCGGAGGACCGGGTGCGACGATCACCTGCGGATAGAGGCGTAACGCTACTTGTTGCGAGATGTAGGTCGATAAGGCGATATCGACATTCATGGCCAGGTGTTCGTTATGTTGCTCAATGGCGCCGGTGGGGATGATGGCGGCCTTGAGGTCGCCTCGCTGTAAAGCCTCGCGGATTTCACGGCGTGTACATTCTTCGAGCATGACCTTGTCTGGATTCGATGGTATTTGGTCATTCATGGTTATTTACTCAATTGCTTGACGGTTGAAGAAGAAGTCCTCTGCGGTCTTGTATAGGATTTGCAGCTTGTCCGAATCACTGAGAAAGTCGGCATGGTCGCGGATAAGCGCGACGGCTGCTTGGTAGTCGGTAACTGGGTCTGCGGGAATTATCGGCCCACCTGTATCGCTTTCCCACATGCAACGTTGAGGTCCGAATGCCTCGACAACGTGTTGTAGCAGTGGCAGCAGGTCAAGGAAGGGGCGAAGTCTTTTGCCCCGGGCGTGGAAAGGGCCAACCTTGACCATCACCCGACGGTGTCGGGCCATGTTGCACAAGGCGGAAATCTGTTCATCTTCGATCGTTTCCTTGGCGCCCACGGCGCAGAAATGATCGAGGATTACTGGCGTGTCCGGGTAACGTTGGCACATGCGATCCAGGTCCGGCAGGTCGTCGAGGCCCATGAGAAAACTGAGGGCAAGGTTATGATTCGCTCCGGCTTGGAACATCCTTTCGTGGCCCTCGTGATCGAGCCAACCTGGTTTGCCACCGCCCCCACGTACACGAAATGCATAAATGCCACCTTGTGAAAGTGCCACCATGGTGTGATCGGGACGTGGTAGCCCCACGTCGCTGTACGCGGGAACGATGCCCGTGCCGACGAACTGGTCAGGTGTTTTGGCAATCAGATCCAGTATGTACTGGTGGTCTAGTCCGTACCAGGTGATCTGGACAAGGTTCATCCGAACCCTGCCGAATGATTGGCTGACCTCGGCATGATCTTGGGGCGTACAGTGCGGTAACCACAGATCGGAAAGGCCGGTGCCGGGCGCAAAGGGGTAGGCCTCTGTATCATCAGTCCAGAGGTGTACGTGTGCGTCGATAAGCTTGTCTTGAAGGTCCAGTTCCATCAGCAATTTCCTTTGTGAAACCATCGGGAGTGGTAGGTGTCGCTGGCTTTGTTCAGCTTGGCCAGTGCCGTGGTTGGTAGTTCCAGTTGAATGCCGGCAAGGTTCTCGTCGACGTGTTGCTTGCTTTCGCTTCCGGCTAAACAGCAGGTCACTTGTGGGTGCGACATCACCCAGGCAACGCACACGGTTGCGCGGGCCACATTCAACTCGGACGCGACCTCGTCGATAACGCTGATCAAGTCTACAATAGGGGAACTCGGATCGACTTTACGTCCCATCGCAAGATTGCCGGTATCCATCGGGCTAAATGCCAGCATACCAATCCCCGCACGGTCCAGTAGCGGAAACATATCGCGTTTTAAGATCACTATGCGTGATTCGCTGTTCTGTATTTGCGATCCTTCATCGC
>CAUZAW010000130.1:0-8194 GCA_963577735.1 Phycisphaerae bacterium
GCAAACTGCCCCTTTTTGGCTGCTTTGCGGAATATATCCTCCGCAGCCAGGAAAAGTACAACGCCACCGTGCCCTGGTACATCATGACCAGTCCCGACAATGAAGTTCAGACTCGCGATGTTTTTGAATGCCACAATTATTTCGGTATAGACCGCGACAATATCATGTTCTTTCCCCAGGCGATGATGCCCGCATTCGACCGGCAAACAGGCAAGGTGCTGTTGGCCTCGACCGACTCGATAGCCTTATCGCCCAACGGCCACGGCGGGTCACTCAAGGCGTTGTACACCAGCGGTGCCATCGACGACATGAAAACACGCGGTATTGAACAAATCAGTTATACGCAGGTGGATAACCCACTGGTGCGAGTCATCGACCCGCTGTTTATCGGATTGCATGTTGCTGACGGGGCACAGATGTCCTCGAAAATGCTTCCCAAGACATTTGAAAAGGAAAAGCTAGGCAATTTCTGTCTCGTTAACGGTAGGATGGCTGTGATTGAATATTCCGATTTACCGGACGAGCTGGCAAGTCAGCGGTTGAACAATGGGCAACTGCGCTTTTGTGCAGGTTCCATCGCCATTCACCTGATTGGCTTGGATTTTGTCGAGTCTCTAAATGCGTCAAGTGACAGCGAAGGCTTTGCCCTGCCCTACCACCGTGCGGAAAAAGCGGTGCCTCACGTCGATTTGCAAACGGCTAATCGTATTGAGCCCATAGCACCGAACGCGGTCAAGCTGGAAAGCTTTGTCTTTGATGCATTGCCGTTGTGTGACGTGTCTATCGTGTACGAAACCGATCGTGTTGAAGAATTCGCTCCGATCAAGAATGCTGATGCAGATCCGCTGGCTGAATCGGTGGACAGTCCGTACACCAGTAGCCAGCTGCAAATCGAGCGGGCTGCCCGGTGGCTGCAGCGCAAGGGCGTGGCCGTGCCCCGTCGTGACGGTCAGCAAGTGGATGCGGTGATTGAGATCAGCCAGCGAACTGCGATCGAGGCCGACGATCTTAACGGCGCCCAATTACCGCAGGAAATTGGAAGAGGCTCGCAGGTACTGCTCTAAGGCGAACCCGATGAACCTATCTGATCAGGCTCAGAGACCCAGTCGGTTGCCTTTGCTGCTGGTCATCGGTCCGGGACTGATGCTGGCGGCGACCGGCGTAGGCGCTGGTGATCTGTGGACCGCCAGCTTTGTGGGTGAAAATCTGGGCGTTGCTGTTCTGTGGGCGGTCCTGCTGGGCGCATTTTTTAAGTTCGTGCTCACTGAGGGGTTGGCCAGATGGCAACTGGCGACCGGCCAGACGGTGCTTGAGGGCGCAGTGCTGCGATTGGGCATGCCCATCCGGTGGATATTCCTGTTTTACCTGCTCGTCTGGAGTGTGTTCGTCGGTTCGGCGCTGGCCAATGCGTGCGGCGCAACCGCTGGTGCAATGTTTGCCCATTTCAAAGACCCGGGCCAGACCAAGCTGGCTTGGGGTGTATTGCATTGTGTCCTGGGTGTGGTGATCGTGCGTAGCGGTGGATATCGCTTGTTCGAGAAACTGATGAGCGTATGCATCGCCATCATGTTCGTCACCGTGGTTGTCACGGCCGTCGCCGTTGGGCCCGATTGGCGTGCGGTGCTAAATGGTCTGCTGTGGCCGACGATTCCCCAATTTGACAGTGGCGGCTTCACATGGACGGTTGGGTTGATGGGCGGTGTCGGTGGCACGTTGACCGTGCTGTGTTACGGTTACTGGATCCGCGAGAAGAACCGGACGAGTGCTGCGGATCTTCGTGTCTGCCGAATTGACCTGGCGGTCGGTTATATCATGACAGCATTGTTTGGCATATCCATGGTGATCATCGGCAGCAAGGTACCCACCGGTGAAAAGGGTATGACCGTCCTGGTCGTAGCCGGCAATATTCTTGAACAACAGTTCGGTGGTTGGGCGCGATGGATGTTTCTGGTCGGTGCCTGGGCAGCGGTGTTCAGCAGTCTGCTGGGTGTATGGCAGTCAGTGCCATACATCTTCGCCGATTTCTGCAACCTGGCGAAACTGTCGCGCCTTAAAGACGGCGAACAGGAAATTTTAACCGAGGTCAGCACCGATGCGCCGCCGTACCGCCTTTACCTCGTCGTGCTGGCCGTGGTCTCCATGTTCGGCCTGATGTTCGACTTCAAGCAGGTGCAGAAATACTACGCGGTGCTGGGCGCCATGTTCATGCCCATGCTCGCCTTGGTGTTGCTGATCTTAAACGGTCAAAAGCAATGGGTTGGTGCGCGGTTGCGCAATCGACCAGCTACCGTTATTGTGCTGGTGGCAACGCTGGGATTCTTTACCTATTACGGCTGGACGCAGGTTAGCTCCAAGTGGAACTCCAGCCCGGTTGCCGTGGCATTGCCCGCTGACACGCCGAAACTGCCGATCATTACCCCTCGCGATTGATCACGTCCCGGCCGTCTTTTTCACCTTTACCGCCTTGCCTGTCCGGATAGATTCGTTAACCGCGAAAATCACTTCATGTACGTGCGCCGAGTTGGCAAGGTCATTGTGCGGTCGGCGGTTCTTGCGGATGCAGTCCACGAAGTATTCAAGTTGGCCGAGATAAGGATGATCCGCCACGTTGCCAGAGTCGGGCAGGTCGGTGGGGATGCGGGCCCAATTGTCCTTGTGCAGGCCCGGCCAGTCGATGGTTGAGAGTTGGTCGTTCCAGATCGTGCCCTTGTCGCCCTGTAGCAAAACAGGGAACAGGTAAGGCTGGCGGCATTCAATGCTGGTTGCCACCTTACCGATCGCGCCGTTGGCTAACTTGCAGATCATGACGCTGTTGGGATCATATTCATACTTAAGTGGATTCTTGCGGCTGGTGTTGCTGATGGCAGACACTTCAACCACCCTCGAATTCATCAGCCAGATTAGCCCGTCAAGCGCGTGGCAGCCACAGGAGAGCAAAGCGTCGCCGGCCATGCGTTTCTTGATGTTCCAGCCATATTGCCCGTACCACGGGCCGACCCCGTGGAAATAGCTGCACTCTCCATAAAAGACGTTGCCAATCAATCCCTGGTCCATCATCGCCTTGATGTTCTTGAACAGGCCGATCCATCGCAATTCGAAGCACACACTGGTCTTGACTTTTGCTTTCTTTACCTCGGACACCATCTTCTGTAAATCTCGCCGGTTCATTGCCACGGGCTTTTCGATGACGATGTGCTTGCCCGCCCGGGCTGCGGCGATCGTTTCGGCAGGGTGATTGGGGTGCGGCGTACAGATGACCACGATGTCCAGGCCGTCGTGCTTGAGTAAATCAGCAACGCGGTCGTAACCTGCGGCATCGGCCAGTTCCTTTTGGCAGATAAATTCTAGGGCCCGCGTTCTTTTGCGTGAACTGACTGCCACGATATGGCAACCAGGTATCTGCTTGAAGTTATCCGCGTGCGCACCGGCGACCCAGCCCGTGCCGATAATGCCGATACCCAGTGCCTTTTTGGACATAGTCGTTCTTCTTTCAAATCCCATTGCCACTGGTGTCGGTTAAAAAAACGGCTGGCTCTAGCGCACGCCCATGAGCAAATCCATTACCAGTTGGTCGAGTTGCTCGTAAGGCAGAGGCCGGTCGGCCAGTTTCTTGCGGTTGAATGACTCATCTAGCAGGGCCTTGGCATTACGCTTGGTGTACGACCCGGTCAGCCTGGCGAATTTGCGGTTGTCGTGACGGATTTTGCGTAGCAAGCCCTGGATCTTGCGGTCACGATTGTAACGGTGCACCTTGGCTTCGAGAATCTTGTAGCTACGCATCGACCCGGCGGCGAAAGCCTTTACGTCGCGGTAGTCTGCAGTGCGATAGGCGTGGCTGTCGAAATGCTTGGACCCACCGTAGCGATAATCGGTCAGCAGCTTGACCAGGAAAAACGCGTGCTTGTAGCTCTGGCTGGCAAAGCGCAAGTCCTGGTCGAACCGGCCAACTTCCTGGTCATTCAAGTCAATGTGGAAGAGTTTGCCCGATTCCAGAGCCTCGGCGACGACTTGAGGAAAATTAAGCCCGGCCATCTGCTCGTGGGCAAATTCCGGGTTCACGCCCACCATGTCCGGGTGATCTAGAGTGCTGATAAACCCTAGGTACGATCCGGTCACCGGCGCGAAAATGTGCCCGCGCGGCTCGTTGGGCTTGGCTTCCAGTGCGAACCGGTATCCGAACTTGCGGTCCATGTTAAATCGGCACAGGAAATTAATCGCCTCGCGGAACCAACGCACCGCCTGCACCGCGTCCTTGCTGGCATTGGTGTCGCTGCCCTCGCGCCCACCCCAGAACACGTAAATCTTGGCTCCGAACTCGGCGCCCAACTCCATGGCTCGCATTGTCTTCTGTATCGCATAAGCACGAACGTCAGCGTCATTGCTGGTAAACGCTCCGTCTTTGAAAACTGGGTCGGTAAATAGGTTGGTCGTCGCCATCGGCACCTTCAGTTTCGTCCGCCTCAGCATTGCGCGAAAGTCTTTCTTGATCTGCTGTGTCTCGGCCGGCGTAGCGTCGATGGGAATCAGGTCGTTGTCGTGAAAATTAACCCCGAATACGCCGCCCACTTGGCCCAGTAGTTCGACGATTTTGGCAGGGGGTAGTTTGTCGCGGGTCGGTTCGCCGAACGGATCTCGCCCGGGGTTGCCCACGGTCCACAGCCCAAACGTAAACCGGTCTGCGGGAGTTGGTGTGTAGGAATCGTTTTTGGCCATTAAGCAAATCCTTGTATTTGCAGATCACTTGATCTGTAGCGTAGTTTGACGATCATTCCAAAACAGGTCAAACACTAACAGTATTAATCAGCGTGCCGATCGAATCGATGCTGATGCGGATCACGTCGCCGTGTTTCAGGGTAAACGTATCCGGCGGCACGACGCCCGTGCCAGTTAGCACAAAGCATCCGTGGGGAAAGCTGTTGTCACGGTAGAGGTATTCAACCAGCTCGCCGGGCGTTCGCTTCATCTGCGATAGTTCGGTGTCGCCTTCGAACGCAGGCTCGCCGTCCCTTTCGATATTCAGGCTGATCCGCGTAGCGGGGTCGAGTGGATTATCGGTCACCAGTATGCCCGGGCCCAGGGCGCAGCAACCGTCGTAAATCTTCGCCTGCGGCAGGTACAAGGGGTTTTCGCCTTCGATGTCGCGGCTGCTCATGTCATTGCCGATGGTGTAGCCGATGATGCGTTTGCTCGGCGAAACGACGAGTGCCAGTTCTGGCTCGGGCACGTTCCATGTGGCATCGCCGCGAATGCGTACCGGTTGGCGATGACCGGACGTGCGGTGGGCGGTGGATTTGAAAAAAATCTCCGGTCGTGGTGCGTCATATACGCGATCGTAAAAGCTGCCGCCACCGGCTTCTTTAGACTCTGCCATCCGCGCGTCGCGACTGCGAAAGTAAGTGACGCCGCATGCCCAGACTTCCTGGTTGACGATCGGGGCCAGCACACCCGGGGGAAGATTATCTTGGTCGACAGAGATATCGATGATTTTTCGTGCATTGGTAGACGCCAGCCACGAGGCAAGGTCGTCTCGCGCAAGCAAGTCGTTCCAATCACAATCACCAAGCGTAGACCAGTTTTGCCCGTCTAGTGCGATAACTCCACTTTTTGTGCGATACAGAATCTCCATCAATTGCTCCTAGCCCACCCACGCGTTAAAAGTTGCTCGTATTATAGTAGAGTCTTCTTTTGCAGGGCCAGTTGGATCTTTAAGATTTAACGCGGCGGTACTGCAGATATAGGCGAAGTGCCGGTCAGTCATGAAAAAACTTCCGCATATCATCATTTTTAATCCTGACCAATGGCGTGGTGACGTGCTCGGCCACATGGGCAATCCTGCGTCAGTAACGCCAAATCTCGATCAATTGGTGAAAAGCGATGCCGTATCGTTCCGCCATGCCGCCTGTCAGAGCACGGTATGTGTCCCTAGCCGTTGCAGCTTTATGACCGGTTGGTACCCGCACGTGCGCGGCCATCGTACTTTTTCCCACCTGTTGCGCGCTCAGCACGGCGAGCCCAACATGCTCAGTATCCTCAAACAAAACGGCTACTTTGTTTGGTGGGGCGGGAAAAACCATGTTGTTCCCCAGGATCGCGGCATGGACGATTACTGTCACGTCCGATTCAACCCTCAGCCGGAAGACTTCGATCGCTGGGGGCATACGCCTCGCCCCTTTTTGCAGGATGGGCACACCCTGCATTCGCAGTGGTCCGACCAGCGGGGCGAACCGGGCAGCGATACATACTACAGCTTTTATGTGGGACAACTCGACAAAGCGGGAGACGACATCTACTGCGATGGGGACTGGGCGATGGTTTTTGGCGCCATCGACGTCATCCGTCATTACGATGGTGACCAACCGCTGTGCCTTTACCTGCCGATCATGAATCCGCATCCGCCCTACGGCGTCGAGGAACCGTGGTTCAGCATGATTGACCGGACGAAGCTACCGCCTCGCGTGCCAGCGCCCGAGTCATGGACGGGCAAGCCCTCCCTCTTGGAGGGGATGTGGCAGCGGCAGAATCTCGGCAGCTGGACGGAATCGCGCTGGTCCGAACTACGGGCGACCTATTACGGTATGTGTGCTCGCATCGACCATCAGTTCGGCCTCATCGTAAAAGCCCTTAAGGAGTCAGCCATCTACGATGATGCGGCCGTGTTTTTCTTTTCCGACCACGGTGACTTTACAGGTGACTACGGGCTAGTTGAGAAAACGATGAACACGTTTGAGGATTGCCTGTCGCACGTGCCGTTCGTCTTCAAGCCTCCCAGGAGCGTGCCAGTGCGGCCACGGGTCAGCGAGGCGATGATCGAACTGGTTGATCTGTCTGCCACGGTCTACGAGTTGGCACAGATCGAGCCTGGTTACACCCATTTCGGCAAGAGCCTGCTGCCGGTGCTGGCCGATGCGAACGATAAACATCGCGACGCTACCTTTTGTGAGGGCGGTCGCCTCTACGGTGAACGCCAGGCCATGGAACTGGCCGCCAATATTCCGGAGGGGCTGTATTGGCCGCGCATAGGCCTGCAATGTCGCGACGACGCGCCGTATCACACCAAGGCCGTCATGTGCCGGACTAGAAAGTTCAAATACGTCCGCCGTCACTACGAGTTGGACGAACTATACGATCTCGAACAGGATCCCCAGGAACTGCTCAACGTTATTGAGGACCCACGATACTTCCAGATGCTAGCCGAGCTAAAAGAGCAAATGCTCACCTGGTACCTGGAGACCGCTGACGTCGTGCCGCATGATGAAGATGCCATATCGTCCTGGGTCAATGCATGATGAAGTGTCACGCAATGAAAATCAGTATCCATAGGGCGTTTGTGCTCAAGGAACTCCTGGACCGCCCCATCGCACTGCGACAACAGGACAGCTTTGAAGAGCTTTAGGACAACGTCTCAGCCCCATGTGCCAATGGCTCGACGCCGGTTGGCGTGATGTGAATTAGTTGGCCGCGCAGTTGTTGCGCGCCGCTGCCGTAAGCCCAGAACACCACGTCGGGCGCGACTTCGTACATGCCTCCCATGGCCCGGCCTTCGGTGTCGATACGGTAGGTTTCCCAGGTCATTCCGTTGTCGCGACTGACTTGGATGGCCAGCGCAGGAAAACGACCGCCGACAACCAGTGCGCCGCTGGCGGTGGCGCGCGGCGGTGCAGCGCACGCATAGCTCAGAAACGGACCGCTGGACATGGGCGTCCAGGTTCGTCCACCGTCGTCGGAGCGCGTTTCCCAGACCGCCCAAGCGGTACCGGGCCGAAGGAACGCGACCACCTGACCCTCTTTCGTCTCGATGGCCGAGACTTCCGAGGCCTGGTCCTTGAAGCTCATCCAGAACGGGGTGTCTCCTGGGGTGTGTCCGTCGATGTCAACAGGGTCCGCCCACGTTCGGCCGCCGTCGTCGGACCGAATACAGAAGTTCATCATTCCCGGCACCGGGCCCTGCCGATAGCGCACAACATTTTCAACGACCAATTCGTAGTTGGGCGGATGGGTGTAGCCAAAATATAGTAGGCCGCCGTCCTGCAACTCGAGGATCTGGCCGTACATGTACGCTTCGGGGATTGCGTCGTGAAGCTTCATCTGTCCGACCTGCTCGAACGGCGACCAGGTCTGACCGTTGTCAGGCGAATCGGACAATTCGATGATGAAGGGTTTGCGGGTGTGGACGCGTGTCCGGATCATTCGGCCG
>CAUZAW010000131.1:0-8163 GCA_963577735.1 Phycisphaerae bacterium
GAGCGGTGTTCATGATTCGGCGGTTTTCGCGATTGATTGTTGCGTGGTTAATGTTGGCAGGTATCAACTTGGCACTTGTTGGATGGGAATCTGCTGCTGCGTTGGGCATGCTGCTGCCATCGCTGCTTGGTCTAGGGGCGATTAATCGTTTGAATCCTGGCGTCAGGATGGTGCTGCCGGTGGCCGCGTTTGCCGTGGTGATGTGGATTGGGCCGGCGGCATTAGCGGTTGATGTTCAAGGATTGCGCATTGAAATTGCGGCGGGGTTTGTATTGATGATGGTATTCGTGATGAACTTAGGCTGGAAGGCATGGCGCGGTGTAAGCATTTCAGGTTAGCCCAAGTTCCGCAGTGGAGGGCCAGTGCCGGTCCGGGCAATGATGCTAGGGCCGTTTTGGCCTGAAAGTATTCGCGCATTGACTGTCACGCAACTGATCTGGACTGCGACATCACAGCTCGTATACAACTCTCAAAATACCATTCTTCCTGCAACGCCGCGGAATTCGGGTTATTGCTAAAAGTCAGCTTGGAATGCAGTGGCCGCCATCAAACAAGAACCCCCGGCATTGGATTGGGCCGGGGGTGCACTTGCTGTCACGATCAGGATGAAAATACAAGCATTATAAATGCGTGCGACGGCTTGATAAAGTCGCGCACGCTCCGAACAAGTCGGCTACTTGATCATGTCCTTGAGGCCTTTAAGCACTCGGATGCGAACCGTCTTGGAAGCCGGTTTAGCCTTGATCATGATTTCTTCACCGGTAAAGGGGTTGCGGCCCTTTCTCGCTTTGGTTGCAGGTTTTTTCTTGGCCGTCATCTTGCAAAGTCCTGGCAGCGTAAACACGCCCGGCCCGCGCGAACCGAGATTTTTCTTTACTACCACAGACAACTCATTAAAGACGGTGGCGATTTCTTTTTTGGACAGCGAGGTGCTTTCAGCAAGGGCGCTATAAATCTCACTTTTCGTCGGCGACTTTTTGGTGGCGGTACTTTTTTGCTTTGCCATATTCGAGATCTCCTTGTTGTTTGTGCAATAAATTCCTTACGCGACGGAACGGATGATAGCGAAAAATGGTGCCCTGTTAAGATTTTTCAGCGTTTTTGCTGGTTTTTTGAGAAATTACGGTAAAACAATATTTTGTGCATTCGACGCAGAATAGGCATACAGCAGAGAAATTTGCCTGTGATCGGCCGCCCCTTCGGAGATCTGGGTTCGAGACAAACACGTGGCAACGATCGATGAACATGAAGTATTCTTGCCAAATTGGCAGGTCGCCGTTGCGTGGTGGTCACGGTGGCAGGAGCCAGCCGAGTTGAGTGGCTTTTATGGACGTCAGTTGGCCTTGTTGCTGGCATTGGCATTGCAATGGTATTACACCGCTATCGTTACGTAAGGTGCAGAGGCAATTGGGTCTAGGCAGGAGTGTACGGCTGGTTAAGTCTTAGAATTGCCTGGCAGTTTGGATTATAAGTTTTGGAAAAATATGAGGTAGTGACATGGCAAAGACAATCGGAATCGATCTGGGGACTACTAATTCCGTCGTCGCGGTCATGGAGGCTGGTGCGCCCAAGGTCTTGATCAACAGTTCGGGTAACCGGACCACTCCATCCATCGTCGCGTTTACGGACAAGGGTGAGCGATTGATCGGCCAGCCGGCCAAGCACCAGCAGGTGACCAATCCCGTGAACACCATTTATTCCATTAAGCGGTTCATGGGCCGGCGACACAGCGAGGTCCACGAGGAAGAAAAGATCGTCCCTTATGATGTCGTTGGTGAAGAGGCTGAACTGGTCAAGGTCAAGGCCCGCGATAAAGACTATACGCCTCAGGAAATCAGCGCCATGGTCCTGCAGGACCTGAAGAAGACGGCTGAGGATTATCTGGGCGAGAAGGTCGAAAAGGCAGTGATCACCGTGCCGGCTTACTTCAATGATTCACAGCGCCAGGCCACAAAGGAAGCAGGTCAGATTGCCGGGCTTACGGTCGAACGCATCATCAACGAGCCCACGGCGGCTGCTCTAGCCTACGGGCTGGATAAGAAAGCCAATGAAAAAATTGCTGTTTTTGACTTAGGCGGTGGCACGTTCGATGTCTCCATCCTTGACATTGGCGAGGGCGTGTTTGAGGTGCTTTCCACCAATGGCGACACCCATCTGGGAGGCGATGATTGGGACGAACTCTTGATCCATTACCTTGCTGATGAGTTCAAGAAGCAGGAAGGTATAGATCTACGCAAGGATCCAATGGCGCTACAGCGGCTCAAGGAGGCGGCAGAGAAAGCCAAGTGTGAGCTTTCCGCGACGCAGGAGACCACTGTGAACCTGCCATTTATCACTGCAACGCAGGAGGGCCCCAAGCACTTGCAGCTTTCGATTACACGCGCCAAGTTCGAACAGATTTGCGCTGACCTGTTCGCCCGGCTTCGCGGTCCGTGTGTGACGGCCCTTCAGGACGCCAAGCTATCTGTGGGCGAAGTTGACGAAGTGGTACTTGTCGGTGGGTCGACGCGGATGCCCACGGTCCAGGAGCTGGCCAAGGAAATATTCGGCAAGGAACCCAATAGAAGCATTAATCCGGATGAAGTGGTGGCCGTCGGCGCCGCTATCCAGGGCGGTGTGCTCGAGGGCGATGTCAAGGACATCCTGCTGCTGGACGTGACCCCACTTTCGCTGGGGATCGAGACACTCGGCGGCGTCATGACCAAGCTGATCGAAAAGAACATGACGGTACCCACAAGCAAAAAAGAAATATTTTCCACTGCGGCGGACAACCAGACGGAAGTGACGATCCATGTGCTGCAGGGCGAGCGCGAATTTTCCAAGGACAACCGAACACTTGGTCAGTTCAATCTAACGGGCATTGCGTCGGCGGCTCGCGGTATGCCGCAGATCGAAGTGGAGTTTGCCATCGATGCCAACGGCATTCTCAATGTCTCAGCCACGGACAAGGGGACCAACAAGACCCAGAACATCGAGATCCAGGGTTCTTCGGGTCTGTCCGAGGAGGAAATTGAGAAGATGAAAAAAGAAGCCGAGGAACACGCTGAAGAGGATCTCAAAAATCGCGATTTGGTGGACACGCGAAACATGGCGGAAAACACGGTGTTTGCCATTCGCAAGCAACTGGAAGAGCACGGTGACAAAGTGTCGTCGGATATTCGAGGCAAGATAGAGTCAGCCATTAACGAGGTTGAGTCGAAGATCAAAGGCGATGACGCCGAGGCAATTAAGCGTAGCCTAGAAGAGTTAAACACTGCTGCTCAGGAACTGGGTAAGGCCGTTTATGAACAAGCGAATGCCCAGGGCCAGCCTGCATCCGCGGGTCAGGCGGAAGAACCCGGTGGAGACGACCCACCCCAGAAAGACGGTGATGATGTCATCGACGCTGAATATGAAGTCAAGGAATAAGGCTGCAGCGACCTTTGGGTTGACCAAGGAAGCCCGCGATTTTCACCGCGGGCTTTTTTATGCGCGATGAGGTTGTTATGATTTTCGCCAGATTGTCCTATTAAATGGCAAAGTGATTGCATCATGCGCAGATACAAGAATGCAAGTGATATCAAGGTCGGTGTGATCGGTTACGGTTCCCAGTACAACATGGGCAAGCTTCATCTGGAAGAAATGGCGAACGTAGGCATGAAACCTACAGTTGTGGTGGAACTGGACGAACAACGCCTTGCCGTGGCAAGGAAGGACTTTCCTGGCATCGAGACGTATACAAGCGTTGACCAGATGCTCGCCAAATCAGAGGTGGATCTGATCACGATCATCACACCGCATCACACGCACGGAGAACTTGGCTTGAAATGTCTGGGCGCTGGCCGACACGTGGTGTGTGAAAAGCCGATGGCGGTAACAACTGACGAATGTGATGCCATGATTGATGAGGCGAAAAAGCAGCAGGTGGTGTTAACTGCATATCACAATCGTCACTGGGACGGATGCGTGTTGCAGGCGCTTAAGGTGATTGACAGCGGCGTTATCGGAGAGGTGAGTCGTGTTGCGGCCCAGATGGGGGCTCACAAGTTCCCCGGCGACTGGTGGCGCAGCAACAAGAGCATCTCGGGGGGGGCACTGTATGACTGGGGTGTTCATTTTGCCGAATATGCTCTGCAGATGATTGACTCGCAGATTGTCGAGGTCAGCGGTTTTTCGCACTGGGGTCACTGGGCCTGCAAGTCGCCGTGGATGAAGGACGCCAACGAAGATGAGGCCACCGCTGTGGTGCGATTCGCCAACGGTGTGTGGTTGACGATAACCATTACGTACCTGGATCATTATCCCAAAGAGAACTGGTTTGAGATCACGGGCACCGAGGGAACCCTTTTGTTGACCGCAAATCGATGGAAAACTGTCCGCATTGAGGGTGATAAGACCGTGACGAATGAGGGGCCGAACGTTCCGTCGGATTGGCCTCGCTATCACCAGAACCTCATCGATCACCTAGTCCAGGGCAAACCATTGATTATCACGCCGGAATGGTCGCGCCGGACGATTCACATCCTTGACCTGGCCACCCGCAGTGCGGAAAAGGGTGTAACGCTCAAGGCAAAATATCCCTGATTGCCGGTATCTGCACCTCGGCCTCAGGTATTTTCAACAGCAGACAGAGGCTATTGTCCGTTTGGAGAGGTTGCGCTACTGCGATAATATCGACCGGATTAATTCAGATTTGACGTAGCCGGTTGCGTGCCGGTGGCAATGGCGGGCAGGTGCAGGTCATCGAAGCGGTTATGTTGGAAAAAGTGGTGGGCCAAGCCGGCGATCATTGCAGCGTTGTCCAGACAGTATGGCAGGGGAGGCAAATGCACAACGAGTTCGTGTGCCCTGCCCAGTTCAACGGCGCGGCGGCGTAGCAGGGAATTAGCGCAGACGCCGCCGCCGATTATAAGGCCTTGCGGTGGATCGGCCGACGTTATCTGTTGTTTGATCACACGCTCGAGTTTGAGGATCAATGCGTCCACGGCGGCGATTTGAAATGAGGCGGCCAAATCAGCGCGCTGGGTGTCTGTCAGTTCATCGGCGCTGCGGGGATACGTTACCTGGCCGCCGCGGCGCACCGGGTGGCCGCGCACGGCGTAGAGCAACGCGGTCTTGAGGCCGCTGAACGAAAAGTCAAGGTTGTCATTGCCAAGTAGGGAACGGGGCAGTTTAACGCTGGCTGTGCCACGCTGAGCGAGTTTGTCGAGCCTAGGGCCGCCAGGATAGCCGGCGTCTAGTATCACGGCGGCTTTGTCATAGGCTTCGCCAACAGCATCATCGATGGTTTTGCCTAACCGCTGCATCGTGGTTGGTCCGGTGACCGTGTAAAGGCTGGTGTGCCCGCCAGAGACAACCAAGCCAATTGCGGGGTACCGGATAATAGCCTCATTTGGTTGATCCAGCAGCGAGGCGGCATACAGGTGGGCTTGGACATGGTCGATGCCAATCAACGGCTTGGTGGTCGACCAGGCCAGTGCTTGGGCGGCACTGACGCCGACCAGCAGCGAACCGATCAGTCCCGGCCGATTACCGACCGCCAACGCATCGACTTGGGCGATCGTGACGCCCGCAGTGTCGGTCGCTTCGGCCAACACCGGCCAAATGCGTTCCAGATGGGATCGGCTGGCAATTTCGGGCACGACGCCGTGGTACTTGCGGTGCAGGTCGTGCTGTGAGGCGACGACATTGGAGCGCACGAGTCGGCCGTCTTCCACAACGGAAGCGGCGGTTTCATCGCAACTGGTCTCGATGCCCAGAACTAGGGTCACGGTGCGGCACCCGCCGGTTCGGGCTCGACCGTATTGATTGTTTCTTCAGTTGTACGGTCCAGATAAGCCTCGTTGAGCGTAGCCAGTTCCGAATCAATTTTTCCCAGGCGGTCTAAGAGGAGATCACGCTGCTGCTTGAGTTGGTCGCGCTGGCGCTGATCAGCCAGAACTTTTGCTCCGCTTTGACCGACAGCGTTCCAGTGACCGGTTTCAATGCGCCCAAGCAAAGCGCGTAAAGCTGCGGCCAGTTGCAGATCACCCATGTGCTCTTCTATCCAGTCGGGAGTGATCGAGTCAGTGTGGTTGCGGAATGCTTGGTTTGTGCGTTCGATGTCGAACATATTTTTGAGTTGCTCGCTGGTCATGGGTATGAAAAATCCATCTTCGGGATCAACTCCCCAGACTTTGGAGTCTTCGCGTCGGTGAATTAATCGTCCGTTGGGCAGGTAGTAATAAGCCGTGGTGATCTTGAGAGCTCCGTGGCCACTTTGAAGCCCTATGACCTGTTGTACGCTGCCTTTGCCGAAGGTGCGCATGCCGACGAACTTGGCGCGGTTGTTGTCGGTCAAGGCGCCAGCGACGATTTCAGCGCCTGAAGCGCTGCGTTCATTGGCTAGTACTACGATGGGCACGTCATCGAACGTGCCCTCGTCTCGCGATTTGGTAACTGATTCTCGCACTTTTCTTCCCTTCGTGGAGACGATGGTTTGGTCGCCTTTTAGGAAGATGTCGGCCACTGCCGTGGCGGATTTGAGCAAGCCTCCAGGATTGTAGCGTAGGTCGATGATTAATCCGCGCGTCGATTGTTGGGATAACTTGTCCAGCGCCTGGCGCAACTCATCTACAGTACGGTCGTTGAACTGTCGGATTTTGACGTAGCCGATGCCATGGGCCGAGTCGATCAGGTAAATCCAGTGATTGTTCTCGTCTCGCCTAAAACCGCGGACGCTTTTGACGCTGATCAATGCCCTGGTGATAACGATGTCTTGCTCTTGTCCGGATTCGTGGCGGACCTTGATCCGGACCTTTGTGTTTTTCGCGCCCAGCAGCTTTTCACGCACTGCTCGATCTTTTATACCCTCAGTGCTTTCACCCTCAATTTCAAGCACAATGTCGCCGGCCATTACGCCGGCTCGCCAAGCAGGCGAATCTTCCAGGGGTGTAACGATGCGCAAGCGGTTGAGCGTCGAGTCGATGGTGTATTCTACGCCGATACCGGTGAACTGACCCTGTACTTGCTGATCGAACTCATCGAGATCTTCCGGGGGCAGGTAGGAGGTGTACTGGTCATCGAGAGAGTCCACCATGGCGTTGACTGCCGATTCGATGAGTTTTTTCTGATCGGCCTCATCCACGTAACGTTCCACAATCTCATGGCGAACGTCTACCAGCAAGGCAAGCTGGTCATTGACGTCCATGGTGCTGGCCAGCAGCACCGACACAATGGCCAGCAGGCAGCCCGTGAGGGCAAGTAATGCGACAATGTTGGTTTTTGGGATTTTCATGGTTCAAGCTCGCAAGGTGTATTACAAGCGATTCTAGAACCACAAGCCGCGATGGGCAAAGCAGCGCAACAGCCTTCTTACCCAGGAGTTTCGTTGGCAGGATTTGTTCGCGGGCGTATGCTGTGCGGTACGCATCGAGATCGCGGACGATTTGTGAATGGAAGGGTTAACGTGTCGGATCATTATGACGTCATTGTGGTCGGATTGGGAGCGATGGGTTCATCGGCGTGCTATCAACTGGCTTATCGCGGGGCTCGAGTGCTGGGTCTGGAAAAATTTGATATCCCGCACAGTCATGGCAGTTCAACCGGGTTTACTCGTATGATCCGACTGGCGTATTACGAGCATCCAGATTACGTGGCACTACTGCGCCGTGCCTATGAACTGTGGAATGAACTGGAAGCCGCCAGCGGCCAACAACTGCTACATGTGACAGGCGGTTTGTACATCGGCAGGCCTGATAGCGTGTTGGTGGCCGGGTGCTTGCGCTCGGCGCAGGAGCATGGTATTGCTCATGAGATGCTCAGTGCACATCAGCTTGGAGATCGTTATAGCCAATTCCAATTGCCGGACGACTTTGTGGCCTTTTGTGAGCAAAGTGCCGGATTTCTAGTGCCCGAGCGGGTGGTTGCGGTGACAGCCGAGCAAGCACTGTGCCGCGGCGCGGTACTGCGGGCACGCGAACCGGTCATCGACTGGCAAGCAAGTGCTTCGGGCGTGACGGTTCGTACGCAGAAGCGCCGGTACACATCTGACCAGATCGTGTTCAGCGGTGGCGCGTGGAATGGAACATTGCTGAAAGACTTGGGCGTGGAGTTGACCGTCACGAGGCAGATAACGGGTTGGGTGTGGCCGGGAAAGCCGCAGTTGTTTGGGATGGATAAGTTTCCCTGTTGGGCGCTAGATTT
>CAUZAW010000132.1:0-8041 GCA_963577735.1 Phycisphaerae bacterium
TTCCTGCAACTCCTCAGAAATTCAGCGAATGGGCGATACAGGACTCGAACCTGTGACTTCTTCCTTGTAAGGGAAGCGCTCTAGCCAACTGAGCTAATCGCCCGGAAGGTACATTGTAATCGGTCGGGCAAGAGGCCGGTCAAGTCAGTACGGTAGCATCAGGGCCGGTCATTGGGCAATGTTTGCCAGGCCGCAGTTGATGGCCCGCTACTTGATGTCCATGTGGATTGAATGGTTCTTGTTGCGCACTTCCTGGATTTCGATGACGTTGCCGTCGGGGTCGCGGCCGTAGGTAGTGCAGATGGCGCCGTCGTCAAAGACCAGCAGCGGCGCGTGGAATTTCATGCCGGCGGCTTTGAGTCGCTGGTACTCACTTTCCACATCGGTGACGTTCAGGCAGATGTGGGTAATGCCATGGTCGGACACGGGCCGGTCAGGGTCCTGCGGGTTGGGCGTCGGGCTTTGATACTGGAAAATCTCGAGGTAGGCATTGCCGGCCTTGAGCATGACCAGACGCCCGGCGCAGTCCTTTGATTGGTTGATCATGTCCATCTGGTCGTTGGGCCAATCCGGTACTGACGGCCCCCAGTCGAAGTCCATGATTTTCTCGAATCCGAGCAGGTCCTGGTAGAAGGCCAACGCCCGCTCCATATCGGCAGTGGAGATGGCCACGTGGTGAATGCCTTTGATCATACGGTTGGCCTTTGTAGGTAAAGGAACTGGTATTGTATAGCGGTATGATGGTCGGGCAACGGACCATGAAGAGGTGTGGAATCAGGCAGGCTGGCCAGAGACAATCGTAAAACGATACCGCGTAAGGTTTCCCTAAAGGCCATTGATAACTGGAGTCCGAACATGAGTCGCTTGAAGGTTCTTTACATGCCGCATCCCAATAAGGACGTGAAAACGCCATGGGGAGACGATGTGATGGCGGCAATCGGGCACGATCATGATGTGCGAGTCTATGACCGGGGCAGGCTGGCGGCCGAACAGTTTGAAGGGATTGAGGCCATTGTGGATCTCGGCGGCAACATCACGCTCGAAGAGATTGCTATTGCCAAGGCCGCAGGAGTTGGATTTTTTCAAGCGCAAACAAACGGACTGGACGACGTCGAGGTCGATGCAATACTCAATACGGGAATGGCGATGGCCCACTGCCCGGGCCCCTTGAGCAGTGTGGCTCTGGCCCAGAGCGCCATGATGTTTATCTTGATGCTGGCGCACCGTTACGGGAAATGCCAAGAGGCGCTGGCTCAGAGCAGGTACTTCTGGCCGCCGGGTATGGACCTGGTCGGCCAAACTCTGGGGATCATCGGGCTGGGCGCCAGTGGCGTGGAACTGGCGCGGCGGGCCAAACCCTTTGGCATGCGGTTAGTTGCGGTCGACGTGCGGCCGATCGATCCTGAAGTGCTCGATGAAATTCAGCCGGACATGGTTGGTTCGCCAGAGGACCTGGACCAGTTGGTCAGCGAAAGTGATTTCATATCGATGCACCTGCCGCTGATACAAGCGACACGTCACACGATCGATGAGCGGCGGATCGGGCTGATGAAGCCGACGGCCTGCCTGGTCAACGTGGCGCGTGGTGAACTCGTCGATGAGGAAGCGCTTTACCAGGCGTTGCTTGAAGGGCGGATCGGTGGCGCGGGCCTGGATGCGTTTGCACAGGAGCCGCTGGATATTACCAGGCCGGTGTACCAACTCGTCAACGTGTTGGTCACGCCACATATCGCAGGCGCGACGGACGGTACGTCACGCAACAGGGCCCAATTTGCAGCGGATAACCTCAAGCGAATCGCCAGTGGCCAAGAGCCGTTGGGCAAGGTGGAAAAACATTCTCCGGTCGATAGTGCTCGCTAGGCGGTCTTGTGGGTCAACAATGTGGCGCAGGCGGGGTATCATTGGGACCGCTTAGGGCCAGGTGTCCCCAGCTTTTTTTAAAAGGATAACGCCAGATGAATGGTAAGCCGATCCGATCATTATCGCTGGAACTAACAGAATCCGCACGCGGAGATTGGTCGTTCGTGGGTGAGCCGTGGGGGCAGGGGGCAGATGGTCTTATCAACACGGCGGGGGATGCCGTGGACGAGAACCTGGCGTTTTACACAGCGCAGGCGTTTGGTGATTTCGAGGCCGAATACGAGTTCCGCTGGGATTGTGTATGGACGTCGGGGGCATTCGTTTTTCGGGCGCAAAACGCACGGCATTATTATGTGCTGGATTTTCCGGCAGTAGGCCAGCAATATCGGGCTGAGCACTTTTGGGCGATGCTGTCGACGGTGGATGACAGTGGTTTTCGGAAAGTGCTGGCCATGCCGTTGGTCCCGGGTGTGACCAGTGCCATCGGCGTGTGGCACCATGTTCAGATTCAGGTCCACGGCGAACAAATCGACATCAAAATAGATAAGCGGCCGGTGATCAGTATCCGCGATGCGACTTATACGCAGCCCGGTTACGTGGGTTTGAACACGTATAACGCCATTGGCGGTGATGGCGAGAAGTCCACCTTTCGTAACGTACGCATCAACGGTGACCCAGTGTCGGCCCCGGCCTTTGCAGATCAACCGGCTCCAGTTTTCGCTTGGCAGTCAGCGCACCCGGATCCGTCACAGGGCTGCGGGCGCATTGTCAGGACAGACAACGGCGATCTGCTGGTCCTTTCCGGAGAAAATCGGCTGCTGCGGTCGGCGGACAACGGTGCAACTTGGGTTGCTGACGACCCTCTGCCCGAAGAGGTGCAAATCGGCCTGCCTTACACCACGGTCGAAGGCCAACTGGCAATGGTTCGTACCAGCCATCCCGGCTTGCCCGCCCAAATCCTCAAATCAACGTCGCAGGATCAGGGCCGAACCTGGTCGCCGTATCGCCAGGTGGGCGATGTCACGCTGCCCGATTCGTATCCGTACGAAAATTTCAGCGCCGGTTCCATGATTCAAACGCGCGACGGCAGGCTGGTGCTGATGGGCAATTCCAGCGGCAATTACGAGGACATACGCAAAGCGGGTCGATGCATCATTCACCACGACGCGTTGGGCAGTTTCTGTGTGTGCTCCGATGACGGCGGCGAGACATGGTCTGAGGCTGTCGACATCGACGGGCCCCCGCACGACGAGCGTTACTGGCTGTTTATCAAGTGCGGTTGCGAGATTTCCGGTACTGAACTGGCCGACGGCACGTTGCTGACAATCAACCGCCCCATCTGGTCGCCGTTCGTTTGGGAAAGCCGCTCGAGTGACGGCGGGCACACATGGACACCGATGACCCGGGGGCCGTTTTCGCTCTATGCTGCGTGTAGCGCCATGGTGACCACCACGTCGGGCGCGGTGGTCATTGGCGGCCGCTTCCCGGCCTTGGCGGTGCAGGTCAGCCGCGACAACGGTTACACTTGGCAGTGCCACCAGATCGACACCGCCGCGTGGGCCAACGGCTCGATGCTAGAGGTTGAGCCGGACGTCGTGTTGTACGTATACGGTGGCCGGCAGGAATTGCGATGCCAGCGCTTGCGCGTCACGCCGGACGGCTTGGAGCCGGTGGGTTGAAGGGCGCGAGGTTGCGCCGTTTAGTAAGGGACCTGCGACATTTCCAACAGGCGAGGCGAAATCGCCCGGCGTTGGGTTTCATTCAATACGTAGCGGTAATAGTTGTAAGGGTCGGGCCGGTTCCGGCAAACCCAGAACCAGTGCAGTGTGCGCCGCCTTGTACAACTTGGGTTGTCCACGCCATGGGCAAGGTTGTTGTTGTACACCACGCCGTCACCGCTACGCAGTTCGACACGCACGGCGCCGGGGATGTCATCCACAAACTCATTGCGTGCGCGACTGTCATTGATCATTTGCAGTGTTTCGGCTGTCAACTCTCCACGGTGGGTACCGGGCACAACCATCAGGACCGCGTCATCGACCAGCGCTAGGTTCCATTGCACCTGTGAGAACGGCGTTTGGTCACGAAATGCTTGCAGGTCGAAATCGGCCGGTACATCCGGGGGTAGAAACGCAAAGTCCTGGTGCCAGGCCATGGAAGGGGTGTCCACGTTGATGTAGTAGCTGTTGGCCTTGAGCGGGCCGCCGGCGATCAATTCGCTTAGGCCCAGTACCAAAGGCGAATCAAGGCAGTTGATCAGTTCATATTCGTAATGCGACTCGAAACTGGAGTGCAGCAGGTCCAGGCGGTTGGACTCAGCCGATCCGTCCGCAGTGCGGGCATGCTCGACGAACCGATCTGCGGCCATCTGCAATTTTTCAAGCACGGCCCCCTGGAAAATATCCCGTACGATCGCGAAACCCTGTCGCTCGTATTCAACAGTATCGATGGTGGTAGCTGTCATTTGATTCGTGTCGCCGTTGTACGGGGTTATTTGATAGACCCTACCTTGCCAGCCAATGGGCCGGGGAAGTCATAGGCGTCGGTAGGTATAGCTGAAGGTACAGCGTGAGCATTGACCAATTCGCCGGCTATGCCGCCAGGGCGGAATTGTTCGTTTAGATCTTCACTACGTACGGGCAGATGGCTATAGCGTGGAGCCCGATCGCGCATCCACGCCTCCGCATAGGAACAACCGCACAACATGCCCCAGCGTCCTTCGCGAGATTCTATAAGTTTGCGGGCGCAACCGGATTGGTAACCCTGACTAACGCACTGATCGATGGCCTTGATCTTTGTTGCCACGACTGAGGTAATGTCCACCCAAACATCGCAGACGATGCCGGGCGCAAAGTTCTCCGTTGCGTCGGTCCAGCCCGTATCGGGAAAGTAATAGATTAACTTGGTGTGGTGCGGCTCATGTCCGTCGAGCTGGGGCAGGCTGGTCATGCTGTGATTCATGGCCAGGTTGACAATTTGTCCCACGAGCGAATGGATGTTCTGGTGCGACAGTTCGTTTTGTTTAGGCATGTGGGTCAGGATTACATCCGGTTTCACTTGACGAATGACGTTGGCCACCCTTGTAATCATGTCATAATCCACGGTCCAATGGATATCGGGTAGCCCCAGTGCGATCAACTCGTGGATGCCGATGATGTCGCACATCCGCTCGGCTTCGCGGCGTTTGAAGGCGCGAATCTGATCGACGTCGGCGTTGATTATTTTGGGGTCCTGCTGGTCAGCGGGCTTGAGGCCTTCTTGATAAACAAGGTCACAGTGATGGCGCTCCCCATCAGACAGCAGCAGTGCGGTGATGTGGTCGCCGCGCTGCGCGTGAAGAGCGATGGTGCCCGACCCTTCGCAGCAGATGTCGGCAGGGTGTGCGTAGACGCTTAGGATTTTGAAATTTTCCACAGATTTATCCATGACCATGGACATAATAGTGGAACGTAGACGGGGTGGTGACAAAGGTCGGTTTGGCCGACAATACGTGGCATGCCAGAAGCGCAGCGCATGTCGCAGGTGCAGACGCCGATGGTCCCGCTGGTGCACGAGCTGATCCGCCAGTACCCGGGGACAATCTCGTTCGGGCAGGGCGTGGTGCATTACGGCCCGCCGGCGCAAGTGACCGATGCGATCGAGGCCTTTCAGGTTGATCCGAACAATCACAAGTACCAGGACGTGGCGGGTATCAGCGAACTGGTGCAACTGATCGAGTCCAAGCTCAAGGAGGAAAACCGGATCGCGATCGGGCCGGGGCGCAGCGTGGTGGTCACGGCCGGCGGAAACATGGCGTTCATGAATGCCATGTTCGTCCTCACCGACCCGGGCGATGAGGTGATTATCCTGTCGCCCTATTATTTCAACCACGAAATGGCAATATCCATGGTCGGTTGCCGGCCGGTGGTGGTGGCGACGGATAAAAACTACCAGATCGATGTGGCGGCGATCGAAAACGCCGTTGGGCCACGGACACGGGCCGTGGTGACGATTTCGCCCAACAACCCGACGGGCGCGGTGTACGGCGAAACATCGCTGCGGGCGGTCAACGAGTTGTGCCTGCAGCGTGGTATTTACCACATTCACGACGAGGCCTACGAGTACTTCACGTATGACGCAGCAACGCATTTTTCGCCCGGCTCGATCGCCGGTAGCGATGAGCACACCATCAGCCTGTATTCGCTATCGAAAGCGTACGGGTTTGCCAGTTGGCGGATCGGTTACATGGTGATCCCGCAAAAGATGCTGCTGGGAGTGAAAAAGGCGCAGGACACGGTGCTGATCTGCCCGCCGGTGGTGTCGCAGTACGCTGCTGCTGCGGCGATGCGGGTCGGATCGAGTTACTGCAAGGATCGACTGGCCGGTTATGGGCAGGTGCGGTCGCTGGTGTTGGAAGAATTGAAAGCAGTGCAGCATTTCTGCACGGTGCCCAGGGCGGATGGCGCGTTTTACTTCCTGCTGCGGCTGGACACGACCATGGATGCGATGGCATTGGTCGAACGGTTGATCAGTGAATACGCGGTGGCGGTGATGCCGGGCACGACGTTCGGCATGCACGAGGGGTGTTACCTGCGTATTTCCTACGGCGCCCTGGAAAAGGATACGGTCGCGGAGGGTATGGAGCGACTGGTCAAGGGGTTGGACGCGTTGATCAACGACTAGTCAGCCCGAAGCAGCCCGCGACTTGATCTACTGGGTTTCCCACTGCCATGTTCCGGGCGTCATGGTCATGCCGGCGTTGATAGTCGCCGTTGTATAGCCCTCGGGCGGGGAGAGGGTGAGGCTGGGATCGTGGATGATCATTGGTTCATGCGTGCCCCCGTCGCCACCAATAGTGGCCGTGTCTTCGCAAATGATTGCGCCGCGAACCAGAGACGTTTCATTTAGTTGCAGGAGTCCGATGACATGGACCAGCCCCTGGACTTCGGAGGGGTAAACGTCAAGTTGGTCGGCATCGGACTGGCCCTGGTAATCGGCGCCCGGGGGATTGAAGTTGTGGTTGATATCGACTTCGTCTAGCGCTTGGCCGTCTCCATTGAATTGTATGTGTAGCTCGCCTCGGACGATCAGGACGGGGTAATCGGAGCGGTAGGGTTGCATCAGGACTTGATCCTGGATAGTCACGTTCTTCGTGCCGGCGTCGATAACCAGTGTGCCGTGGACACGCGAGTGTTTGATCGTAATGTTATTGCCGTTGGTGTTGATGTAGTAGACGCCATCAGGGTTAGTGCTGCCGCCGTACTCGTTGACGGTGGGGGTAAGGACCATTGCCTCAAAATCACCGTTGTGTGCAAGCGTAGTGGCCTTGGCAACGTAATTGTCGAAGACGGTGGCGGGGGGCATGTTCTTGAAGGGGGCGGGGATGGTGGTGGAGCCGGTCACATTGCCATTGCCGGATTGGGTTGAGGCCTCGACGTCTCCGATGAGATCTCCGTCGATCCGGAAGTTGACATTGGTCGAGGCCGGTGCGCCGATGATGGCCAGTTGTTGCCCGCCCGATATTTTAAGCTCAAGCGCGCTGTGGATGGCCATGCCCAGTAAATCCATGGGTTGCTGCATGTTGCCGCCTGGCGGTTCGATCAGGACGCTTTGTATTCGGACGGCGTTGCCAACGGTTCCCTTCCCATAGAGGCGGACAGGCTGTGTGGTATTGCCGTGCAGGATGCCGTCTTTTTCATCGACGAGTTTGAAGGCGATCGTGCCATCGTCAAATGACAGCGTGGTCCAGAGGCCATGGGCAAATGTATTGCGCCAGTTAGCTGTGGACTGAAGCACATGGAACGCGGTTTCGATTGACGTGCGGGCATTGAGTCGCGCCTGGACCGCATCCTTCGCGTTGGCACTGATTTTCTGTTCCACGCGGACGGCCATCAGGGCCGCCAGGCCGAGGATCATGGTGATGATCGACGTACCCAGTACAGCCAGGTAGACACTGCCGCGCCGGTGGCGTGGCTTGACGATTTTGCGTGTCGGCTTGCTGAGATTCATGACACGTCGCTCGCTTGGGTTCGCAGCGCCTTGAGTTCAGCCACGGGCAGGTTGTTGTGCGTTACGGTGATGACGATCAGCTTGATGCCGGATTCGAAGAGGCTGGCCTTGTTCAGGTTGCCCGGGTTGGCCCAAGTGACAGAGATTGTTCGTTTCCATCCCGCAAGGTTGGGGATCTGGTTGCCGTCCTTTC
>CAUZAW010000133.1:0-8030 GCA_963577735.1 Phycisphaerae bacterium
CCACTGCCTGTCTGTATCAATCATTTGCCAGTTATCATCGGGATGGTCTGGGTGGTGCCAGCCTTGTTTCTCTCCTATGGACTTCGGGTCAATTTTGAATTGCCACGGGGTTACCAAGGCCATTTTGAGCACTCTGCCCTGGTCAAACTGTTTTGGTTCTACCGGCTCGATACCGTCAGGCGTGATGCGAATGAGCAAGTATCGTAGGTGGAAGTGTTCGGCGTAGACAAACAGTACAACATCCGGTTCAACTTCAAACATGCCTCCATTGCCGCCATCATGGGTATCCACTTGGTAGCACTTCCAGGTCATGCCGCTGTCGTAGCTGACCTGTAACCCCATGCCGGGGAAACGTCCCCCGATTACCAAGTAGCCCGAGGTCGTACAGACCATTGCATTGTTGCAGGCGTACATGGGGAATGCTCCGCGTGCGGCGGGTGTGAAGGTTTCCCCCTTGTCGTACGACCAACTCTCCCACATCCATGGTGATTCGTTTGGGCGTGTGAGAGTAATGATATGGCCATCCAAGGTTTCCGCGGCACCGATCTCACTTCGATTGTCCTTACAGATGCTGTGCATGTGATCAAGGTAAGGGGGTCCGTCGATATCAACCCACTGTGACCATGTCCTGCCCTCGTCGGTTGAGCGTAGGGCTAGGTTCAGGTAGGGAGGACTGTCTGTAAGTTTAATGTGACGCCGGCCACGGTGCATGATGTTTTCGAACTTGGTGCGACCGATGATGAACAACAACAAGGTGCCATCGCGCAACGCTAGGAGAGTGGATGTATACAACTGGTCCATCTGTTCATCCTCGGGCAGATCAATCTGCGCGATCTTCTCCAGTTTTGTCCACGTGTGGCAGTTGTCGTGCGACAGTGCCCGGGAAAGGATAAACGGCGAGGAATCCGACAGGCTGAACAGGGCGACAGTCCCATCGACCATGGGGTGAAGATAGCCCCATTTTTCACAGGTCAACCACTCGCCATCGGACCAATTGTGCCCATTGTCGGCAGATCGAAATATTTTAGATCGTTGATTTATGCATACGAGTTCGTTGTTGGCCAGTCTCACTATTCGGGCAATTCCTCCTCCCAGTTCTGGGTCGACCACGCCCCAGTTGCGTCGTGGCTGAATGGCCTTGTTCCACTTGGGTGCTTTTGCCGGTTGTTCACTACGGATCCGCACGTTGCGAAATGCGACGGAATTATTGTTGTCACCGGCTGTTGAGGCCAATCCAACGAAGCCCGGTTTTGAAAAGGTGGCGTCGTGCACCACGGCCAGCGGTCGTCCGTTGACCCACGCGCATATTTCATCGCCGACCATGGTTAATCTCGCATGATGCCATTGCATGGGTACGCAGCTGACGCCGGGCATTCTCTGGTAGTGCAGTACATCGCGGTAACCGCGATGGTCTACCTTGGCGATCATCGCCCAGAAGTGTTCGGCCCGGTATTGTTGGCCTACAACAGGAAAGTCCAGAATGTAATAATGCTGCGCGTCCTGAGCCCGAAACATGAACGTGACCGATGTGCCCCAGTGTACCTCGATGCGGAATTCGAACTCAGCCTCGAAGTCGCCGAAGGCTTGAGCAGTGTAAAAGGCCATATGGTGGTCCGCCTTGCACACCGCGGGACGCATCTCACCCTGTTCACTATTTCGCCATGGGTGGCCAATGTGATGCCAGTTGGCCAGCGCATCATCGTCCATCGTCAAGGCTATAGCGTTATTGTCGTTTAAGCGAAAGTGCCCGGGGTGGGAAATGATATTCAAATCAGAAACCGTCCGGGCCCAGGTTATGTCGGTCATGTTTAATATTTCCGTGTACGTGTATCGCTGTTATTCTGGCCGCTTTGGGTCACCCAGCCACAAGGCCAAGATCGTAGCAATTATTTTGTATCCGGCACGGGCGCTACCGACGATTGTGCCGGAGATCTTGCTTGCCCCGGCACGGCGACGGTGGTAGGGCAGATTGATTTCGAGTGTCCGCAAATTTCTCCGGGCCGCTTTGAACTGCATCTCAACCGTCCAGCCCCAGGTAAGGTCGGCCATGTTTAATTGGCGCACGCTTGTATAGCGAATAACGCGCATGGGGCCCAGGTCGCGGTAGCTTTTGCCGGTCAGCAAGCGGATCAGGGTGCAGGCCAGTCGGTTGCCGAATCGTTGGGTCAATGTCAGTGCCCCGGCTTGAGCAGGGCAACGGCAGGCGATGGCCAGATCGGCCTGGTTTGCGGCAATAGGTTGCCACAACTGCGGTAGGTTTACCGGGTCGTCGGCCAGGTCAGCGTCGAGAAAACCGACCATGTCGGGCAGCGGCGGATGGTTGTCTATCCAGCTTAGTCCGGCAAGGCACGCGGCACCGTAGCCGCGGCGCGGCTCGGTAACGACCAACGCGCCGCCTGCCGCGGCCAATTCCGCCGTACGATCAGTCGAGCCGTTGTCGGTCACGATCACGTGGCGCAACGGCAAGCTGTTCAACGCTTCAAGTAAGTCAGGGATGTTTTCCTCTTCGTTGTATGCCGGAATGATCAGGTCTATGGTCGGTTGGGTTTGGTTGTTCATATGGGCCAGATTACTCGATGTGTCGCACCAATGGATATGCACTGCATCCCCGCGGTGGCAATGGTGGGTGGTCACCCCTATCATATGGATTAGTTTGACTCCGTATTGTAGCCCCGTCGGTAGTATGGGCGGTCGGCGGGATGTAAAACAACGATAGCCCATTGAAATGACGCAGTTGTTTGTTGGTCGAGTCCTGCGCATCGACGACTTTAGTCGTCGATGCGGGCCGATCAGTATGGAGTTACCCATGCCAGGTACGATTACGCCGCTTCCGATTATGCTCGAGGAGGAAGATCGCAAGATCTACGACCAACTTGAGGCGCCCAAATCGATGGTTGTTCGCTACGGGTATCAGAAACTGATCGGGGAGTTTGCCTACGGCGGCGACGTCAAACCGGGTTGTGGATCGAAGTTAGTGTTACGTACACATCGCGGCATTGAGATGGGCGAGATGCTGACCACGACCTGTGCCAATGCCGGCTGCAGCAAGAGCGTTTCTCGCAAGGACATGTTGCAATACATCGAGAATTCGGGGGGGAAAGACTACCCGTTTGCCACGCAGGGCAAGGTGTTGCGCGTCGCCACCGTGGAGGACGTTAACGACCAGTTCCAACTCGATTCGAAAAAGCCACAGATGGTTGGCTTGGCCAAGAAATTGATCGCAGAAATGAAATTGCCAATGGTGCTAGTCGACATTGAACTGCTCTTGGGTGGTGATCGAATCATCTTTTTTTATACGTCTGAGCAATGGGTGGACTTTCGCGAAGTGGTGCGCGAGTTGGCTACAGAATATCAGACGAGGATCGAGATGTATCAGGTTAACGCGAGAGAGGAGGCACGGCTGGTAGCCGATTACGAGCGATGTGGCCAACAATGCTGTTGTAAACAGTTTCTCAAGGTGCTCAAGCCCGTTTCAATGCGATCAGCGAAAGTGCAGAAAGCGACTCTCGATCCGGCGAAGATCACCGGTCGATGCGGGCGGTTGATGTGTTGCCTGAGATACGAGGATCAAACGTACGAGTCGTTGCGCAAAAGACTGCCGCACCGCCAGTCAAAGGTAATGACAGATGACGGGATCGGAACGGTGACGGACGTGCAGATTCTGACGCAGTTGGTGCTGGTGCAGGTCGAGGGGGCGATAAGCACAGCGGCCTATCCCGTGGAAAATATTCAGGTATTGAGCAAGCAGGAACTTCAGGAAGCGTTGGCAAAGGCAGAATTAAAATCCGAATGGCCCAAGAGCGCACAACCGAAATCTACACCGCAACCTCCTGTCTCACCTGGAACAGATAAAAATAGGGTTTCGGCCAGTCGGGAGGCTTCTGGTTCGGATGGTGGCGTGGTCCAGGCCGGGCAGTCCGAGTCCGATGAAGGCCAACCGCGACGGCGTCGGCGTCGACGTCGCAGGAGCCGGGGCGGCAAAGGGTCCCAGGCGCAGGACAATCCGGCAGACAGCGGCCAATCAGGTGGAGGTGCAGAGCAGGGGCCATCGGATTGAACGAATATCGAGTCATTGTGGTGGGGGTCGGGCCGATCGGTGTAGCCTGCGCGCTGGCTGTTGCAGTTGATCGTTCTCTTGAGTTGGTTGGCATGGTGGATTTGGATCCGGCGAAGGTGGGGCGAACGCTTGGCGAATTGAGCGGGGGTAACGGCGCGAAGAAAAGCGGACCCGTGGTTGTCGATGACTTGGAGAAGGCTTTGCACGGCGGCGCGGATGTCGCAGTGGTGACCACATCGTCAAAGTTTGACAAGGTGGCGCCTACGCTGCAACGATTGATCAGTGAGTCCGTGGCGGTGGTCAGTAGTTGCGAGCAGATGGTCTGGCCGTGGTATCGCCATCGTGAATTAGCTGATGTAATAGACGCAGCAGCGAGGCGTACCGGTTGCGCGGTCTTGGGTACGGGCGTTAACCCAGGCTTTGTCATGGACAGCTTGGCAGTGACCATCGCGTCGGTGCTGCATCGTGTGACGTCGGTTAGGTGCGTGCGGCGGGTTGATGCGGGGCTGCGCCGGTCCCCATTGCAGGCCAAGATCGGTGCGACGTTGTCGCAACGGCAATTCAGGGAGTTGGCAGGCCAGGGAGGCATCGGCCATAGGGGGCTTGCTGAATCGGTTGTTATGCTTGCCGCCGGATTGGGCGAATGCGTCGAGCCGGGCGCGGTGTGTGAGTCGCTTGAGCCTTGCTTGGCGGATCGTGCGATGCAATCCGCATTGGGGTTGATCTCCCCGGGTGAGGTCTGCGGTATTCACAATGTGGCCCACTGGCGTAGCGGCGAGCTGATAATTGAACTGGACCTGACCATGGCGGTTGGCCTGGCTGATCCCAAAGACATCGTGCACTTGGATGGCCCGGTGAATCTGAGCGTGACTATCCCCGGATCGGTACCGGGTGATTCGGCGACTGTGGCCGTACTGATCAATCACATTCCGATCGTATGCAATGCTCAGTCGGGTATTCGCACCATGCTTGACCTGCCGGTCGCCGGTTGTCGCGGGCGAGATGGACGCGGCTGATATTCTGTGTGTGTTGCGACTTGGGCAGAGGTTCAACTTCATTTAGCGGTCTGTTTTGGGATCGGGCGGTATTTGTGGGTGTCGCTGATCCATTCCGAAGATGACAATGACTTGGTATGGCTGGCGCAGGCGTGAGACGGCCAGAAGCAACTGCCCCAGATCAATGGGCATGTTCGCCGGTTGCGGCGATGCAAGGGACTGTTGGCCAGTAAGCGGTTCTGCGGGGCCGACATGGGCCGTTTTGTGATCCTTGTTATCAGCATCGGGTTCCTGCCGCGGCCCGCTTGGCTTCGGCCTTGCCGGCAGATCCAGCGCGATAACGATCAAGCGGTTCGTTTGCATTGGCACGATCATCTTCAGTTGATCGAACACACGCCCATCCAATGTTTTCTCAAGGGGCGAACGCGGTGTGATGGTGAATTTCTTGACGTGGTGATGCGGGACTATCTCCAGGGTCACCTGATTCTTCTCGTCTTGCCTTAGCCGAATGAGAAACTGCGCGCGGCCGTGATTGAGTCGAAGCTGTTTCTTGCCTTGTGTTGAACTGAGCAGGATGTCAACTGTGTTGCGCAGCGGTGAGGAAAACGCCAATGGCGTGTAATGCCTTGATCCGTAGATCAGTGTTTCTTTGATACCCACGGGCGGTTCGATTAGGTCGAGGAACTCTTGTAGACGCGATGCTTCGATGGTGCCGATGCGCAAACCGTTTGTTCGCCATAGTGCGACCGAGGAGACGCATAGGCTGTTGGTTGCCAGCATTTGCCACGCCTCATCCGGTAACGGCGCAAGCGGTATTGACATGGCGTAAACAAGCACCCGCGGCCTCGGTTGCAGGGAGTTGGGATATGGGTCAGTTGGCGCGACCAGGCGTGATTCGATCTGCTTGAGGGTGGGTAGAGCGGGGGCTTTGGTTGATTGGGTGTTGCTGCACGCGGTAGTGTACAAGAGTATCGCCAACGCAGTGTATATGCGCAATGCGGCGGTCATTGTCGTAACACGTCTTCGATCACGTTCAGTCCCCGGTCAAGTTGTTCTTGTGAAATCACGAGGGGTGGCGCCAGGCGCAAAACGACTTCCCCCGTGCAGTTGATCAATATACCCTGTTGCATGCACTGGTCGACGATGTCCTTGCCCGGTTTGTCCAACTCTATGCCGATAAACAAGCCCTTGCCGCGAACGTTGCGGATGGAGCTAACTTGCCTAGCGATTTTACATAGCCGCTGGACGGCGTACTTGCCCAGTTGCTCGGCATGTGACACCAGTTTATCGCGATCAAGCACCTTAAATACCGCCGCGGTCGCCGCCATGGATATGCAGTTGCCCCCTAGAGTGGTGGCGTGCTTGACACCGCCCTGCTTTACCGCGTCGTAAAGTTCCGCTAATTGCGGCTTGGCGCACATCACCCCCACGGCTAGGCCGCCGCCCACGCCTTTGCCCAGCGTCATGATGTCCGGTTCAATGTTCCAGTGCTGATGGGCGAAGTAGCGACCCGTACGTCCGCAACCGGTCCAGACCTCATCGCAGATCAGCAGCAGGTCGTGCTTGTCGCAAAGGCGCCGTAGGCTGGGCAGGTAATCATCGTCGGGCACGTTGATGCCGCCCTCGCCTTGTATCGGTTCGATGATTACGGCAACAGTCTGGCCATCGATGTGTCGCTCGATGGCTTCGATATCGTTAAACGGCACGTGGCTGTAGCCGGTGAGCAAGGGCTCATAACCGGCGCTAACCTTGGCCTGGCCGGTGGCGCCCATCGTGGCGAACGATCGGCCGTGAAAACTGTTCTGCATGGAAATAAGCTTATACCTGCCAGCGGTTGTCGGTTCAGTGGAACCAGGGTTAGCTTTGCCATACAGTCTCGCCAACTTGATGGCGGCTTCATTGGCGTCGGCGCCGCTATGGCAGAAAAATGATCGACCTCCGAAACCGAAACGGGCGATCGCTTCGGCCGCGCGTATTTGCGGTTCACTGTGGACAAGGTTGCCCGGATGCCACAATTGATTGGCCTGCTCGGTTACGGCAGCGACTAGATCGTGATGACAATGGCCCAACAGACCAGCTCCAAAGCCGGCAAAGAGGTCGAGGTATTGTTTGCCATCCGCGTCGGTCAGACAGCAACCCTGCCCGTGCACCATGGCGATCGGGTAGCGTGGGTAATTAGGGCTCATGAACCGCTGGGCCTGGTCGATGATCTTCTTAGTGGTGGTCACTTGAATTCCCGCATGCTAAGAGCGTATCAAAAAGGCACGGGGGCGTGAAACGAACTAAAATCCGCCAATGGCGACGCGAACGAATGTCATCCTTGACGGGCTGCAAGACCTAGAGGTGGGCCAGAGCCTTTCATCGCGTTGGGCGAGGGTGGGAATCAGCAATGGCGTTGACGTTGCGGGGCAGTGCGCCTGGCTTGCACCTCTGGGCGAGCAGTCACAGGCGAAGCAGGCGAGCCTCGGTGAGCAAGACATCCGCCGTGCCGCTTCAGTTGCAAGGGTTTTCGGTCTGGAGATTCGTGATCGCCAGGGGCGTACCTTTATTCCTGGCAACGATCTTGATGCCATGTGGCAGAAGATGATTTATGAGTATAAGAGTCGCTTGGCGACCGCTTTGGTTTTTGGGTTACCGGCACTTGCGTTGCATTATGGCGGTCACGCCCTTGCGGGCGAGGGCGGTGATGCACGTTCGATGATGCTGCCCTGGTTGTTTGAATTGATTCTGGTGGGTTGGGTTTGTATCTCTGCCGGTTGGCCAATTCTTTGGCAGGGCGTGTTGTCAGCCATTCATCTGCGAGCCAGCGGCGACCTGATGATCAGTGCACTCGTGTTGACCGCGTTTGTCCCTTCAGCTGTGGGGGTGTTGGCGATGCCGTTTGTTGACGATCCGTGGTTCGTGCCACGGCCAGGTGAAGGTCCGATGTTTTATGCCGCTGGCATCATCATTGTGCTGGCCGTGTTGCAACGGTGGCT
>CAUZAW010000134.1:0-7927 GCA_963577735.1 Phycisphaerae bacterium
ACGATGGCCACATCATCTGGCACGACAGCAGCGTCTGCGACGGCGACCATTTCCTAGACCGGGCCGACCTCCCCCAGCATGGGCCTCCGTCTAACTACCGCATTCTGAGCGTCTGCCAGTCCATGCGGGACCAGGGTATTGATCCACTACACGTCTTCATAGACCGTGCCCACGAACAGGGGCTCAGATGCATTGCATGCCTGCGGATGAATGACGGCCACTTTTGCTACGGCCCGATAGGCCCCCACGAGAACATCTACGCCAGTAATTTCTGGAGGCAGCACCAGCACCTCCTACTGGCCGGCGACCCGGGGTATGTTCAACACCTTTACGATTACGCCAAGGAAGGCACCCGCGTTTATCGCTTTGCGCAAATAGAGGAGGTCTGTCAAAACTATGACGTTGACGGCTTCGAGATGGATTTCATGCGTACGCCCCACTATTTCAAGACCGGGCAGGAGCAACAGAACTCGCGGCACATGACCGACCTGGTGCAGGCCGTACGGCGTATGATGGATGACGCCGGCCGCGGAAAAGACAGGCGGCTGGAACTGCTGGCAACGGTGCCGCGAACCATCGCAGAGTGCCAACAGATCGGCCTGGACGTGAGCGACTGGGTCAGCAAAGGCCTGGTAGACGCAATAGCGGCCAAGAACTACATCTACTTTGAACAGGACTTGCCGGTCAAGCAGTGGGCTAAATTGGTCAAGGGCAGCGGAGTTAGTTTTTTTGCCGGCTTTGAGCACGGCGATACCATCGAAACCTTTCGCGCAGCAGCAGCCAAATATTTCCGTGATGGGGCCCACGGCCTGTATTTTTACAATTACTACAGCTTCGGTATGCCGTACAACCCGCTGGGGCGGCAGATACTGACACAAGTCGTTGATCCGGCGATGCTGGAAGCACAGGACAAGCACTACGCCTTGCTCGGTGGCGGGCCATGCACGTTGGCACACAATGTGGATCCGCAACAACCCCAAACACAGGTACCAGCCGAATTATCGCCCGGCGAATCTAGGTCCTTTGAAATTGACATCGCAGACGACCCGACTGCGGCCATGGCGGCGGGAATACTAAAAGACGTTACCTTGCGCGTGGCTAGCGACGACACCTCTACAGGCCTGCAGTTTGCCCTCAACGACCAGGCCACCGAGGCATCATTGTGGCGAGCCCAAGACCTGTCATGGCAAGCAGTGCTGACCCATCCCCAGATGTTACGTTGCGGGATCAATACGCTGAAGATCACGAACAATACGCCAGCCAGTCGGACAATTTTCAGCATCGAGTTGCTAGTCCACTACAAAGAGACAACACTACCGGCTTCGCTGCCTGACATGTGTCAGGGCCAACTGACTGGCCAGGACACACGCTACCCCCAGGAGCAGGGGTCGTGGAAAACCCTTGCCTGCCAATGCTCGTCCATCCCCATCCAATTGACGCGTGGCGACTGGATTGACGCCAAGGTGAATATCACCCAGCACGACGCGATAACACAGGCCACAGCAATCCGGTTTGAGTTACGTACGCCGCAAACCAATACCCGCGACTATCCATGGTGGAAACTTTACGGTAGCCAGCCATGGGAAACCGACCAATACGAGTTCATGGTCAACGATCAATCGCCACAGCAGTGGCAATTTATCCAGCGAAACTCTTCCATGAAGGAGCGAGACTACTGGATATGGGGACTGCAATTTGATGTGCCGGCAGATTGGGTTGAAGCTGGCAACAACACCGTGCGACTGCGATTGTCCAAGCGAGACCCAATGCTCGCATGGGGCTGCGCGTTCGTGCACGTGGACCTGTTTTGGTCGTGAGGCTTACTTAGCCAGATAAAATGCAGCAGGCCGCTTCTTTAAGATAGCCAAAACGCCGCGGTTCTACCTGCACCACCAACCCATACAGAAATAATGCGATTATGGATTAAGAACGCCGCGCTACAGATTTAGATTAAACTCGGGCAGGTAGATAAAATACTTAAGGTTGCACGTCCAACGCAGCACCATCTTCAATGGCAACAGGCCCATGACCACAAGATGAACGGCCATGATGTAGAAGCGAATTGCACCCATACGTTGATACATGCTGCGCATCACGACACGTGCCAGTAGCGGAGGTAGGATTAACATCCAGCCGAGAATAAACACGATCCCCACGCTTTCACGTATCAGCATGTAAACCGGTTGCAGGGCGGGAACAACCGTATCACGCGTAGGCTCAGGTTTATCCAGCAGCCAGATCCAGAAATACTGGGCCAGGTTCACGTTGGTCAACGGCACCTGCATGTGTGCGTCCCAGTAGGCGAAGGGGCCAAAGAAGTTCCAGTTGGGACCGCGTAGAAACGTGCCGAACACGATCAGCACCACCCACAGAATGATAAACCCAAACAACCACACGGTGATGGCGAACGGCCTCTGTCGCAACGTGAAGTAACCGTTGCCCAGCGGGTTGGTGTCTATATAGGGCAGGGTGATCAGGCCGGTGACGACAAGGCCGGGTAGAATCACACCGGCCATCCAGGGATCGAAATAGACCAGCATTTCCTGCAAGCCGAGAAAATACCACGGCGCCTTGGAGGGATTGGGCGGTCCGGCTGGATTGGCCGGCGATTCCAAGGGGGCGGGCAACAACACGGCCCAGACAATCAATACCACCGACGCCAGCACAATGCAGATCATCTCGGTGTATACAAGGTCCGGCCACACCAGCACCTTGTCGTCCTGCTCCTCATCAACCAGTGGCCGTCCCGCACCGATCAACGCATCGTTTTTCGCCGCTTGGCGCAATGCCCACCACAGAAAAAAGCCCACCCCGAACAACATCATGGAGATGGGAACGTTGTCGGCTTTTCTCAAAATCTGGAAGTAGTTGTAGTCAACGAACATGGCGCCGAAATACACCACCGCAAAGAGGACCAGGAACGTAACGGCAATAATGGGCTTAGTCCACCGCTTGTACAGCGTTAAAGCCAGAATAAAAATAATGACGAACAGGGGCAGGCTGAACTGGGGAGGGCTCCAATTGTTGACAAATGTTTTGAGCGATTCGAGCGCAGGCGCATCAATCATTGCTGTACGACCAACTGCAAGTGTCAACACATGATCGAGCATTGTTTGAGTCCGCGGCCTAGACGCCAGCCTTACCCTGCCACGGGAATTAGCGAGCCATCATCACATCGGCCCACTGATGCCACCGTCCTTGCGAATCCGCCAAAAGTGTACGGCAATCAACACTGCCGCCACGAAGGGCAGGGCGATACAGTGCAACACATAAAATCGCAGCAATGCCGGAGCCCCCACACGCGTTCCGGCCAACAGCATAAATGCCGCGTCCGAACGCGTGGTCACCAGCGGTATGCCCCCAGGCAGTTGCAGCAGGTCGTTGAACGGCCCCTGCATGCCCGCCATCGGAGTCGCCTTGCCCATATTCGAGCCTACGGTGATGGCCCAGATCGCCAGTTGATCCCAAGGCAACAGGTAACCGGTAAATGAAAGCATCAAGGTCAGCACCAACAGGATCACGCCGACACCCCAGTTAAACTCACGGGGCGGCTTGTATGAACCTGTCAAAAACACGCGCATCATGTGCAGCCAGATGCTGATGATCATTGCGTGGGCGCCCCAGCGATGGATTTCCCTCAAAATGCCCAGCGTCACGTGGGACCGCAGCCCCTGAATATCCCCGAAGGCGTACTCGATCACCGGCCGGTAATAGAACATCAGTAAAATGCCGCTGATCGTTTCGGCAAGAAACAGGAAAAAGGTCAATCCCCCCATGCACCAGGTAAAGGACAGGCGAATACCACTTTTGCGAATGGCCACGGGGTGCACGTGCAAAAACACGTTGGACATCACCGCCATGACCCGCGTGCGGCGGTCGCGTGGTATCCCATGGCGGAAGATCGAACCCCATACCTGTGACGAGCGGATATAGTCGAGAACGCTGCTGATCATTAATTCTTGACTCGATTCGGCTGCCAAGCCCCAATCGCCATTGTCTTGCTACACAGCGAAGCCGCATTGTTGTGTTTTTAACACAGGTTGCAAGTGCACGCCGCGACCATGGGTGTACTTGCGATTACGTCACTGGCACTCGCATTGTCAAATGGTGATCTCCGATCCGTCCAGACCCCATTGGTTCAACTCCTGGCGAAACTTCTTCGATTTATCCACCACGACAAACTCGCCATCCAGGTAGATTCCGTGCCGCTCCAGCGGGCGAGGCGCTGGGCCCTCGAAGTTCATACCCGTAACCTGAAAACCGGAACCGTGACACGGACACTTGAACTTATTGTCGTTGCTCAGCCAGTTTGGGATACATCCCAAATGCGTACAAGTGGTGCTGATGGCCACTAGTTTGTCGCCAAGGTTCACCATCCACACACCGTGATCGATTTTGTGCACGGTGTAAACTCCGGGCTCAGGAAAATCGCTTAATTTTCCCGCTCTAAAGATGGCTGGCGGTTCACGTGTCACCTTAGGGACCATAAACGCCTGCAAAGCCGCAGCACACAGCCCCCCTACCGCAGCCAAGGCCCCCCACGCCATGGCCAATATCACGTTGAACTGCCTTCGTGTTAGCTCCACTGCGCCAACAAGGGCTTGGGCGGCCGTACGAATTCGCTCGGCGACGCCCATTCGCGGTTGCACGAAACCACTACCGACCATTGCCGCGGCCCGCGCATCTGGTGGGGCGTCAGCGGGCAGTGCCTCTGCGATTGCCGCCGCCGGAACTCTTGCCGGCGACGCAATTCTCCCATGCTTGCCACGGCCACGATGGGCAATGTGTGAATCAGCCAGCAACTGGGCCCACTTGGGATCTGGAGGCCCTTGCGGAATCAGTTGGGCCGGTGCGTGCCCACTTTTTTCACCACCAGCGCCACCCGCCGGGCTTGTGGCCACTTCCTCCTGGTCGGGCCACGGCTCGGGCCCTTCCACTTCAATGGTTTCGAACTTGATCACGTCTACAGGACAACCCTCGGCGGCAATCTTGATCGATGGCGTCAGCGACTTGGTGAATTCGGCATCCTGAGCCTCCGGACGGATCACGCACGTCTCTTCTTGGACTTCGAACACCTCCGGACAATCGGTTTCACAGGAGTCGCAGACAATGCACCCGGGAGCGATCCATACCTTGACGACTTGCTCATGTGTTTCGGCCATAACTGTCTGGACCTCTGTGTCTGCGGGCGATCTGGCTGATGATTACTTCTGATTGCCGCTGATTTAGCCCCTTTAATTCATGTCGTCTTTTTCTTTAACTTCTCAATCTGACGTCTCTGCAACAGCAACTGGGTCGCGGCGGTGCGAATCGCAATGTTGGTGTCACTATCGGCCAAGCGCTTGATCTTATCCCACACACGTGCATCCGTCATCTGACCGGCGGCGCTAAGGGTAGCCAGCAGGATCATGGTCTGCTTATTCTGCCCCATTGCTGCCCTTGCCGCCGTACCGCCCTCACCAACCGTTCCCGGATTGGCCGGCAACTGCCCCAACGACTGGCGGTCCAGCAGCAAGTCTGCGACGATCATGCTGGCCCGAGCATTGCCCATCCGTGCCAACGCCACGGCCGCATCCCAGGAAGCCTCTCTAGCACCCAAGACATCGCTGTCCAGCAGTTTGAGCAGTGATTTCACAACACCGGGATCACCCGGCACCGCCAGCGTACCTAAGACCTTGGCGGCGTAGCCCTTGACGTGCACATCCGGATCGTCCGCCATGACAACCAGATCACCGATAGCGCCGCGGGCAGCCTCGTGGTCCTGCCAACCCAGCAAGGCCATCGCCACCGCCCGTCTTACTTCAACATGTTCTGATGCCCCGTACCCGCGAATCACTTCCAAGCTATCGGGCTGCTGCAAGCGGGCAACGAGGAGAATAATTCCACGATGTATTTTGCCATCCTCTCCTGCTGGCGAATCGCGCAACACCGTAATCAGTTGCTCACTTAACTGCGATTTTAATTTCGAATCTTTTATCGAACCGACATGGGTAGCCAACGCATGAATAGCACGCCACTTGTCGTTTTCCAGTCCGCCCCGCCGCGACAGGGCCATCAGGTGACTTTCAGTCGAGGCATCGACCTGGACCATGCGAATGATCGGATAGGCCACCGCCACGGCCGCCAATACGATCAGGGCAGGGATTAGAACAAGCTGCAACACCTGCCGCCCAAATGAAGGCCGCGCTGGTTCATCGGTCGGCGACGGAGATGACAGCTCGTCGCTTTCGTCGTCGGGCATCGGTAGTGGTTCTGCTTCAGTCACGAAAACCTATCCTAACTGAAACCCACGTAGAGCATTCAACACGGATCCTGTCCCCGCTCAAAGAGAGCAACTGCCTGCTCCACGGTAAAAACGCCTTCATAGATCGCCCGGCCAACGATAGCGCCGGCGATCGGTAACTGGACAAGGGCACGCAGGTCGTCCAGACGACATATTCCCCCTGATGCGATGACGGGAACGTCCGTCAATTCGGCGATGCTACGCGTGGCCGACAAGTTGGGCCCCTGCATCATCCCGTCCGAGCCAATGTCCGTGTACACGATGGCCGCGACCGGCCACTCGTTAATCCGCTTGGCGACTTCCTCGGCAGTGGTTTGCAATTGTTGTTCCCAGCCGCTGACCGCCAGTTTGCCGTCGCGGGCATCCAAGCCAAGTACAAGCCGGCCACGGTAGGTCGGGTTGCTCATTAGCCCCTCGAACCAAGACCAGTTTTCCAATGCCGCCGTGCCCAGAATCACCCGCTCAACGCCGCAGGACAGCAGGCGATCGATCACACCTTCGCTGCGCACCCCCCCGCCCACTTCAACCTTTAGCCTGCCCAACCGGCAAATCTGCTCGATCACCGGCAGATGACTCACCCGCCCCGAACGAGCCCCGTCCAGGTCCACTACGTGAAGCCAAGTTGCGCCCCCGTCCGCAATGGCGTTGGCCTGCTCCACCGGGCTGTCACCGTAGGTCGTCTGCTGGTCGTAACGGCCCTGGGTCAGCCGCACCACCTTTCCACCACGCAAATCAATCGCTGGCAGCAGGTACATGAGCTAGGCCTTGTCAAAAAGCTCAATCATTCCGGCTGATCCGTTCAAACGCCATGGTATCACTGTTGGGGAAAGGATTCATTATGCTTCGACACTTGCTCGGCCCCAACAGATAACGCATTAAATCAAAATAACGCGCTACATGCCCTTGATCAGCAAATACGGCTCGGTTACGTAAAACAAATCGGCAATGTCGGACCATGCCTTGCAAAACTATACGTAGCGCTGCCCCATGGGTCCGACACCCCTCCGACCAACGCCTTGTACAGCGCCCGCACACACGGCTTAAATCAAAGTTATGTGAATTGTGAGGTGCAACCTGAATACACGCACACACCGGACAACTTCGTCACTGGCCACCCTCTTGGCCCCACACCTTAATCAGTGGATCGTCCGGCTGACCACAGTGTAACTTCGCCATCTCCACATATTTAGTCCCGGACGATCGCAGGGACGCCTTTTCCTCTTCGGTCGCTTCTCGTACCACCTTGCCGGGTACTCCCATCACAACCATACCATCCTCCACCTGCGCCCCCGGAGCCACCACCGCCCCGGCCCCGATGATGCATTCGCTACCGATCTGTGATCCGGCCAGGACCGTCGCGTTCATCCCGATCATTGTATAGTCGCCCACCCGCTGGCCGTGCACGATCGCTCCATGACCGATGGTCACGTATTGGCCGATGGTCATGTCCTGGTCCCAGTCACAGTGGACCATGGCATTTTCTTGGACGTTACTGCCCTGCCCAATCGCCACCTTGGCCACGTCACCTCGGATGGTTGCCCCGTACCAGACGTTGACGTCTGGACCAAGTTCGACTCGCCCCATCACCCGGGCCGTATCCGCCAAGTAAACCCCTTTAACCAGCCGAATACTCATAAGGGCATT
>CAUZAW010000135.1:0-7871 GCA_963577735.1 Phycisphaerae bacterium
GTGCACTTGGGCCGCTTGTTCGCCAGACAAGGGCCCGATCAGCCGAGACTTGACGCGGCCGGGCACAGCTGACTTGGCCATCACCACCACTGTCGCTATGTCCACAATAGCCTCAGTCATATCCTAATTCCCATTGTTGAAACATCTGCCGCCAACCCGTTTGCCATACCGCTCTTGTCCGCTAAAATACCCTGTCTTTAGCATACAAGCGGCACCTGCACCCCTGTTTATATTGTAACCACTGCAGCCACTGTAACCACTGTGATCACAAGGATATAAGTAAAATTCTGGTTGCGGCACACGCAACCATCAAACGGAAATACATATGAGTACTCTCGCCTACACCGCTGTTGCCCCGTGGCAAGACCAATGGTCGAAACCTTCGATCGACCAGTTGCTGGTGGCCTTGGAAGACCAACACCGCGAGGTCTTGTGCAACTTCTTCGAGCGCCTGGAAACGCTTGACTGCCTTCAACAGTCACTGACTTGGCAAGGCTCCGGCTGGCATTGGGCAATCCAGTACGATCTGACTGATCCGCAGGGTAATCAGTTGGAGACGTTCTGTTATGTCATTGCCCGCCCTGAGGTACCGTTCGCCTGCATGCCCTTGACCCGTGAGACCTACCACCGCCTGCCCATGCGTAGGCTGCCCAAGCTGATGCGTACGGCCGTACGCTCGGCCAAGTGCTGCGTCACCACTCACTGGACCACCGTCAATCTGACCGCCAATTCCGATCTCGAACACTTGATGGATCTGGCCAAGCGCAAACACCGATACGCCATGGAACCGTTCAAGACTTCCAAATCTGCAAAAACCACCGGCAAACGGCAAAAATGATGGCCACGCCAACTTTTTCTAGCGGCTGATAACCGGCCATGCCCTGCAAGTGGTTTTTTGGTTGACTGGCATCAGACATGGTCGATAATGGCAATGCCATTGGACAGGTTGTCGGCCCAAATGGGAAAATCCCACAACAAAGCCGCTGACCATGCCAATGGCCGAGCGCCGAGTCAGTTTTTTGTCTGCTCGACGCGCGATGGGCTTCGCAAGACGTTGCGGGGCAGTATTTCCCCGGCGGCTCGGTATGGTCGGTCTGGGTAACACGACCCCATCGGCGGTAACGCGGGTGACGGCTGGGACTGGCATTTATCGAAAAGGAGGTGATCTAGTGACTGATTTAGACTGTACAAGAGGGCTGCATCTGAGTTAGCAGTCTGACGGGACTGCGGACGCAGCCCGACACTCGTATTGACGCCCGCCACGTATGAATTGCGTGGCGGGCTATTTTTTGTCTTACGTCCAATCGATCTGCGGTCTGCTGTCGCACCTGGCCGGACCGCCAAAAGCTAACGTCCGCTGCCGCAGATACAATCGCTGGCCATGGGTACGCAACAGTATGACCCGTGGCTACAGTTAAGCCTGGTATCTGGGCTCGGACCTGCCTTGCTGGGCCGCTGCCTCGAGGTATTCGGCTCACCGCAGGAAATCCTGGCCACCTCAGCCGCCCAGTTGTCGACCATCAACGGCATCGGGCCCCAACTCGCCGGGGATTTACGCCGCCAGATCGATCAGTTACCGGGCAACGGCGCCCTCGAACGTGAAAAGCAACTGATTGAGCAACTCAACGTCTCGCTATACAGCCTTGACGATGAGGCCTACCCCAAACTGCTGCGGCTTATCCACGACCCACCACCACTTTTATACGTGCGTGGTGAACTGTTGCCCGAGGACGCAGTCGCCCTAGCCATCGTCGGTGCCCGCCGATGCACGCACTACGGCCGGGCACAGGCCGAGCGCATGGCATCACTGTGCAGTGGCGCCGGGCTGAGCATTGTCAGCGGCGGCGCTTATGGCATCGACACCGTTGCCCACCACGCCGCGATCAATGCCGGCGGGCGCACCGTTGCCGTGCTCGGCAGCGGCCTAGGCAAGCCCTACCCCAAACCCAACCAGACATTGTTCGATCAGATTGCCGACGGTCGCGGCGCCGTGGCCAGCGAGTTGCCCATGTCCTTTCCGCCCATGGCTGAGAACTTCCCGCGCAGGAATCGCATCATCTCCGGCCTTGCACTAGGCGTACTGGTGATTGAAGCTTCCAGTCGCAGCGGTGCTATGATCACCGCGCGTTTGTGCGTTGAGGATCACGGTCGTGAGGTGATGGCCCTGCCCGGCCGAGTCGATTCGCCGACCTCCGCTGGTTGCCACAAGATGATTCGCCAGGGCTGGGCCACGCTGGTGACCAGTGGCGCAGACGTTCTCGACGCCCTGGGTGAAACCGGGCAACTGCTCAAAGCCGCGATGACAGATGACCCGCAGAAAGGTGATACTCAGCCGGATTTGTTTGAGAAGAGCCTGACGGCAACCCAACGGCGCATCCTCGACGTGCTGGGCCAACCGCACAACCTCGATCAGATCGCCGCCGCCACCGATCTGCCCATCCAGAACGTGCAGGCTGACCTGGCCCTGATGCAAATCCGTGGTGCGATAGAAAAGTCCGGCTCGACCTACCAACGCAAGTGCTGACCCGATGCTGCACGGGCTGTTAGAATGCCTTACCGACGAGCGTGTAAAAAAAATGCTGCCTATTTACGATCTGAATACCGACGATGGGCGTGCCTCGTTTGAGACCCGTATCGGTCAACTGCGTGATACGGCATCTGCTTGCGGTGAATTCTCGCAAACCGCCGCTGAGGTGATCGAAGCCGTCCGCCGCGACGGCGACGGCGAGGTAATCCGCCAAGCGCGCTTGTGGTCCGACCCGGATTTCACCCTCGACCGTCTGTGCGTCAGCAGCCAAGAGCTCAGCCGCGCCGAGCAATCGCTGACCGGCCCGCTGCGCGCCGCCGTCGAAAAATCAATCGAACATGTTAACGGCTTCCAAAAACACCTCATGGCCGTACCGGATTCACCCGTCGTCATTGATGGCTGCAAGCTAGCCATGCGGTTCACCCCCGTGACCAGTCTCGGCATCCACATTCCCGGCACCGGCGGCGGGCTCTTTTCGACGCTGATCATGTTGGCCGTGCCCGCCATCGTCGCCGGTGTTGAGCCGGCGAATATCGTTGTCGCCTGCTCGCCGCCGCTGCGCCGGCACAACGTGGCGGCGAGCGATATATCGCCCACCATGCTGGGCCTTTGTCACATGTTGGGGCTGCAAAAGGTTTACCGCATGGGCGGGCCGGCGGCATTCGCCGCCATGGCGTTGGGTACGGACAGCGTGGCGCCCGTCGACATGATCGCCGGGCCCAGCCACCCCTCCGGCCAGGCAGCCAAGGTCCAACTCGCCGGCGTCGTGGGCACCGACGGTTTTTACGGGGCCAGCGAGATCGCCACCCTCGCCGATGATACCGCGCGCTGCGACTGCATTGCTGCCGACATGATCGCCCAGGCCGAACATGATCCGGGAAAATGCTTTCTGGTTGCCTGGTCGAAACCGGTGATTGATCGTGTCATTGAGCAGATCGGCCAACAGATTCAACGCCGTTCCCATCGCACTGCGATCGAATCGGCCTTGCAAACAGAATCCTGTGCCGTGCTGGTCGCCGATCAAGCACAGGGCATTGAAGCGGTCAACACCATCGCCGCCGAGCACGTCAATCTGGCCGTCGCTAATCCAGATATGCTGCTCCCAGCCGTGCGTAATGCCGGTGAAATCTTCCTGGGCGACAATAGTCCGGTCGCAGCCGGTGACTACTACGCCGGACCCAGCCACTGTTTACCCACCGGCACCACCGCCCGCTTTGCCAGCGGCATCAGCATCTACAGCTTCCTTAAGCGCACCGCCATCGTGGGTTATCCCAAGCCGATGTCGGACCAGACCGTCGAAGACATCGCCCGCCTCGCCGACGCCGAAGGTTTGGACGGCCACGCCCACTCCGTGCGCATCAGGAAATAAAGCGGCCCGGCCGAGTCTGCAGCGCTTACGAAGATGTCCGGTACCGGTTCAACGTCTCGATCACCACGCGGTGTACTTCCAGCGGCTTGGACACCATGCGCCATATCGCTTCCACGGCATCCGTACCGGCCGTCGCGAAACCGATCGTTCCCAGCGAAAAAAGCCGTTCGCGGATGGAAAACAGCGTTACCGTGTGCTGGATTTTTTTAAGTTGCGTTTCAAACACCTGTACCCGGAAAAAACCCATGATCTGGATCACCCGCCGGTCGGTCAGCACGTACACCCGGCTGAGCCATTCGAGAAACTGCCACACCAGCCGTGCCCCCATGATTCCCAGTGCCAGCAGGACCAAGTCTAACTTAGTCAGGACAAGGTCCAAATTAGTGTAGTCTGCCAGCCACCCTGTGCTTGCCAGGGCTGCGGCCAGCAGGGCCGCGATAACGGCCAAGAACCGTAACGATTCCAGCACGATGTACCACGGGCTGGGCTTGATCAGCAAAATGATCACTTCCCCGCTTTGGAGCAACTGCTGCGGCAGCAGGGCCGCGGCCCGCAGGTCGGCGAGGTCTTCGGCTGGATTGGCCACCGGCTCGGCCTCGGACATGGCTGACGGACAGCTTGTACGTAACAGCATCCGTCCATTATAAGTCGCCTCCCAACAATGGGAAAACACCTTTACAGTCGGCTTCCCTTTCAGGTCCTGCGACGTGCCGCTTTATCTTGATCTGCCCTAGTGCTTACAATTAAGATTAGCTATGCTTGGTCGTGGAGGTAAGCGTATGCTGGACTGTAAGGCTCGAACAGGCAGTGGTTTTACCTTGATCGAGTTGCTGGTGGTCATCGGTATCATCGCCATCCTGATCGCCATGCTCCTGCCAGCGCTCAACGACGCCAAGGAGAGCGCACGGCGGATCAGCTGCGGATCCAACCTGCACCAGGCATCCATCGGACTGGAAAACTACACCCTCGATCAAGATGGAGAAGAATATCCCATGGGCGACTGGGGCTCCTTCGAAGGGTTCAACCACGCCAACATGGTTCTACCGTACTTTGAAAATCCAGAGGCCATGTTCCTCTGCCCGTCGAGCCCGATCCGCACCATCTCGAACTGGGTGCCGTCTTACTTCGCTGGAGGATCTTCATTCTCCATCGGATACCACTACCTGGCAGGATTCGGATGCCTGTCCCATGGCGGCTGTGATCCCAGCCAGACCATCGAACGCAGTGACGGTTATCCCGGGTACTGTTGCAGCTGGGCCCCGGCAAATGGTTTGCCCCGCATTACTACGGTAACTGGTTCGACCCCGTCTGGTTTAAAAGTCGGAAGGCAAACGAACCCTATAAAATGCCCATCCTCATGGACCAAGCTCACCCTGGCCGGAACCACGGGCACTGGACACCGCCCTATTACATCTGGGACGGTGGCATGCGCGACAACCACGAAAAGATCAATTCCAATGACCCGGCCGGGTCAAACGTCATGTTCATGGATGGTCGCGTCGAGTGGCTGGACTTCAAGGGCACCGCGAAGCGGAATGTCAAGTACAAGGGAAGATTCAAGAACTACTACATCACCGTGTACTGGTAATTGAAGTGTGACTGGGCCACAAGGGCCAGGCTATAACCGAACCCAAGGTGCCGCCTCCGTTGCAGTAACTGTCTATACTGTGGTGACGCAGTAGGCAGATGTCACACGGACGCCAGTGTGAACGGGCGCCGTATTTCTGGTCAATTGCGATCACAGGGGTGTTGTGCAAGCCGTTATCTTGGAGTTATTGAATGTCCATACGAACAGGTAAGCTCGCGTTCACCCTGATCGAGTTGCTGGTGGTCATCGCCATCATCGCCATCCTGATCGCCATGCTCCTGCCGGCGCTCAACGACGCCAAGGAGAGCGCACAGCGGGTCAGCTGCGGATCCAACCTCCACCAGGCTTCCATCGCACTGGAAAGCTACACCCTCGATCAAGATGGAGAAGAATACCCCAGGGGCGACTGGGGCGCCTTCGAAGGGTTTAACTGGGCAGGCAACGTGCTGCCGTACTTCGAAAATACTGACTCCATGTTGCTCTGCCCGTCGAGCCCGATCCGCACCATCTCGAACTGGGTGCCATCTTACTTCGGAGGGGGTTCTTCGTTCTCCATCGGATACCACTACATGGCAGGATATGGCTGCCTCTCCGCCTGTGGCTGTCACTCCGACCCCGGCTGTTCGATCGAACGTGGAGACGGTTATCCCGGATACTGTTGTCACTGGGGAGGAGGCCCGTGGACCTTCGGTAACTGGTTCAACCCCGCCTGGTACAAAAGTAATCCACCCAACGAACCCTTTAGAGTTCCGATCCTCATGGACCAGGCACACCCCGGCCGAGCCCACGGACACTGGACACCGCCCTACATGATCTGGAACGGCGGCATGCGCGACAACCACGAAAAGATCAATTCCGAGGACCCGGCCGGGACAAACGTCATGTTCATGGATGGTCGCGTCGAGTGGCTGGACTTCAAGGGCACCGCGGAGCGGAATGTCAAGTACAAGGGAAAGATGAAGAACTACTACATCACCGTGTACTGGTAATTGAAGTGCGGCTGGGCCACAAAAAGGAGCCTGCCGCTCCGTGCAGTTGAAGCACCCAACCACGGCGGGATGATTGTCCGGACATGAACACACCCCGCAGCGGTAGTGCCCACGTTGTACGTGATAAGATGCCGTGAATATAAGGATGTCATGGCAAGCACCATGCTTCCTCCACCCTCCGTCAACGCAGTGAATGGCCAATGGAATTCACATACCCCACAACCCAGATTGCGCTTGATTACCCCACAACCGAAGAAGCCATCGACATGGCAGCGATCGCGGTCGAAGCTGGCTTCGACTGGCTCGAGATCGGCACGCCCCTGATCACGTGCCAGGGCCTTGCCCCGATCGGCGCCGTGGTCCGCGCTTTTCCGGGCAAGACCGTGATCGCTGATTACAAGACCATGGACTCCGGGTTCAAGAACGTGCAGCGCACCAGGGACCAGGGCGCTCACTTGATGACCGTCTGCGCCAACGCCTCCGATGCGACGGTGCGTTCGGCGATCGATGAAGGCAAGAAGATCAGCATTGGTGTCGTGGTCGATACGATCGGCGCCAAGGATCAGGCCGGACGAGCCAGGGAATGTTATGACTGGGGTGCTGACCTCATCTACCTGCACTACAGCGCCGATGAACGACGTGCCGACGATTCTCGCGACACGACGCCGTGGCTTCCCGGTGTTCTAGAGGTCGTCCCCGGCCCCGTAGGTATTGCGACGTTCGGCGTTGAAGATGCGGTGTATGCGGCGAAGATGGGGGTGCAGAACTTCGTCATTGGCCACCCCCTGACGGACGGCAACGATCCACTTGGCGACCTGACCCGTTACGTTGACGAGGTAAAGAGCAACTATCGACCCCGGTGACAAGATCTCACGAAACTTGGCTCGGCACAAACCTGGCTGCGTCATTGGATTTCATCCATCCGTTGATCACCGGTTCCGTTACGACCAGGGCGACCATAAAGCCGGTCCAGCACTCTGCTAAGATTTAGACACCAATTTAATGGCTTTATATCCTATGTCACAGCGGACAAGTGTATTACTTGGCGTCTACAATGAGCGGGCGTCTTGTCCCTGTCGAGCCATCAACACAAGCCTATTTTGCAAGCCGTTGCCTTGGAGTCATTAAGTGTCTAGGCCAACAAGCAGATTCGCGTTCACCCTGATCGAGTTGCTGGTGGTCATCAGTATCATCGCCATCCTGATCGCCATGCTCCTGCCGGCGCTCAACGACGCCAAGGAGAGCGCACGGCGAATCAGCTGCGGATCCAACCTGCACCAGGCATCCATCGGAATAGAAAGCTACATCCTGGACGATTCCAAGCAAGAATATCCCTACGGCGACTGGGGCTCCTTCGAAGGGTTCAACCACGCCAACATGGTTCTGCCTTACTTCGAA
>CAUZAW010000136.1:0-7871 GCA_963577735.1 Phycisphaerae bacterium
GTCGTTACGACGGAGTCAACGCCTTCAAACCCGGATTCCACTGCCGAGAGCGTGATGTTGAAGTACATTTTCTCGTCAGGGATCGTGACGGTTGCGTTAAAGACAAATATATCCATACTCCCCCCCCCGGGGCCGGGTGTGGTAATCGTCTTTTCATACACCACTGAATCAATCAGCACGTCCGGCTGCTGCGTTGTCACCTGCACATCCAAATCCTCCGGCAGTGACAGGTCATCTATAACAAAGACATCGAAGGTTTTGGTTCCTCCCGGTTCGATTTCGACATGCGCAGTCTGTTCTATAATGGGCGGGAAGCCCACAAGGGCGGTATCAAACACCTGCTCGGTAATATTGCCGTTCTGGTCATCGAGTGTCACGGTGACCTGTGCACGTCCATCGAACTCCGGGCCAGCTAACATTGTGACCGAGCCAAGTTGGTTGGATTCAAAGATCTCGACAGATTGTAAAATCGGAGGGTTAACCGGCACGTCCGACCAATAACTTTCTCGAGGAACATTGTTCAACTCTTCGAGGACGTCATACCCCCTGATTACCAAGCCTATAATCGCATAATCACCGCTTAGAACAGGCCATGCCCCTGTAGTGATGAAAAACTGATTGTCGCTGGCACTGGGGTGGCCACTGTTGGCCCAAGCCACAACGCCCGAATCACCGAACCCCGTGACGGAGGTATCAACTACGGCGTCGAAATGTCCCAGCGGGCTGCCTCCGGTGCCGTCGCCGTTCAATTTGTCTCCTGTCTGGATAACGAAATCGCGAGCGACGCGGTGCACGAGCACGTCGGTCCAGAACGGTTCTGCGTCAGGATCGTACTGCCCAGATAAGTTGTATCCGGTCGTTGCCAGGGTGACAAAGCGATCCGTATTGGGGGTGTCACCCAAGCTGTCCGCCTGGCGATCATCAAACAACTCAATCACGATGTCCCCGAAGGGCGTCACCTGGTCCGACTCAACGAATGTCAATTGAGCCATGCGATTGCCGTTGGATGCGTAAACATTGAAATTCGGATCATCACTGACGGCCGTGATCAGTAAGTTGTCGCCGTCAGAGTCGAACGCATCAACAGGCACGTGCATGACCCCACCCTCGACAGGCAGGTTCAGGTCAGACATATCCGTGATAAATACCGGTGCCGCATCGAACAGGACACGCGGCTCGAGTGGATCAAGACTGGGAGGCACACCGATGGCGGCTGTCTGAAGGTAGACAGATTTTTTCGCAGATAACCGCCGCTGTCCCAAAAGCCGGAACCAGAACCGCTTGGCCAAGTCAAGCACCATTACCTAACCCCCCTAGATTACCGCGATAAACCAGTAACCCTCGTGTCACAATGGGGTAAATCATCCTTTCACTTCCCTGACGACCCATCTGGAGCCTAAACAGCCAGCCTGGGTGCCCATAAGTCTATAACGCTAATAGGCCAATGGCGATTGCGTATCCATGTTTTTTACTACCTCAGGACCAATCATAGGGCCTGGGCAAGCGGGCTAGAGCACCCCATTGGCTGCCGCTACCCACCGCCAGCCAATCTCGCTAACATGATCGCCTGTCTGATAGTCAGGGAGCAGGAACAGTGGGCAAGGCTTTTGGTACCGGGCGGCAGATGGCCCACGACCCCACGGCGCTGGGTCGCCAGTTTCGTCGCCGCCTGGCCACGGGGGACGTGCTGCTGGGCGGCTGCGCATTCGAAATGATCCGCCCCTCCCTGGTCAAGCTATATAAACACGCTGGGTTCGACTTTATTTACGCCGACAACGAGCACGTCCTCATGGCCGGGCTGCCCACCATGGCTGATTTCGTGCTCGCCGCGAACGACAACGGCCTGCCCGTCATCGCCAAGTGCCCCGAGTTGGGCCGCACCGAAGTCGCTCGCCTGCTGGAAGCCGGCGTCACCGGTATTCAACTGCCCCGTACAGAATCGCGTCAGGACCTGCAGACCTTGATCGACTACATGAAATTCACGCCCGTCGGCGACCGCGCTGCGGCACCTATCTTCGGTAACACCGAATATGCATGGCCAGACGATATCGGAGACTGGATGGAAAAAGCCAACGAGTCCACCATCGTTGTGGCCCACATCGAAACACGCCGCGGCCTGGAAAACATAGAGGAAATCGTCAGCACACCGGGACTGGACATGCTTTACCTGGGCGCACTGGACTTTTCGATCTCTTTGGGCCAACCCGGCCACCCCGAGCACCCGCAGGTCCAGCAGGCTATGCAACGCGTCCTGGATGTGTGCCTGCGTCACAACGTGGCATGGGGCACCACCAGCCCCAGCACCGAGCAGGCCGGGGCCTGGATGGCCCGCGGGGCAAGGTTTTTTGAAACCGCAGACGAGCTTTCGATGATCGCCAAATGTGCCGCCGAACTCGTTGACGACTACAACTTGGCAATCAAAACCGTACAAACCACCTACGACTACCTGAAAACTAACACAGTCGGTGAAAATGCGCCGTGAGGCACTAGCCATACCAAGCATAGTTCAGTAACCTGTGTCCACTTTATGGCGGCAAATCACTCACATGAGACAACCTGCTTTCTAACAGCCAGGCAACATTTGTTACACATTGAAAGATCACATGATGCAAACCATTAAAATTATGACTCGGAAAAATCTAATAATTACCTTTCTGGCTGCCGCAAGCTTCGCCGCCATTGTCAGCTGTCAGGTCCGGCCGGTGCAGCCTATGGCAACCGCTGATGGCCCCGCCCCGCTTGGGCAAGACGCCATGATCCGGCTCGGTTGGACCCAGTGGCAGCACTGGACTGATGATACACCGCCCAAGGGCGGCACCGACCTGCTCGACGGCCTGGCCAACGTCGGCGTTAACGTCTTCGCCGATTGGGGACCTAACAAGAAGATGGGCCTGCACGCCCGCAAATTGGGAATCCGCTACTACGGTGTCCAAGCCTCGGTTAACGTACGCGGTCCGGCTCAGGCCAACAAAATCCGCCTGGCAGTGGACAAGTATGGCCTGACCTGCCCCGAACAATTCGAAAAGAAAAAGGCGGCCGGCGGCGATGTGACTAGCGGGTGGAACGACTACGGCGAAGGCTCACCGGCATACATCCCCTGCCCCCTCGAACCGCTGCCTTGGCAAGAGGCTTTCTTCGGCAACGTGATTCTAAGAGGTGCCAAGGAAGGCTGGCTAGACGGATATGCCTTCGACATAGAACCGTACGGAGCCTACAAGTTCGATCAGCCCACTGACACCCTATGTTACTGCGATCACTGCTTTGCCATGTATCAAGATACCCAGGCACAGGTACCCGACCTGCCTCGTAACAAGCGATTCGAATACCTGGTAGACAAACGATTAATCGTCGAGTACCTCACGCTCCTGCGTCAACACCGCATCAACATGTTCAAGAAACTGGTTGAGCCGATCTGGAAGATCAACCCCCAGTTCGGATTTGCTGTGTACCCTGACTTTAAGGTTGCTGAAGTACGTGCCGATTGGGGCCTGCAATCGGTCGCCTACGGCCTCCACTCCGAACAGGCCCCCTTCCTCGTCGTCGACGCCACGCCCTACTGGGAAGACCACCTGCGTCCATGGTGGGAACAACGCCACAACGCCTACCGCAAGGCCGGCTTCAAGCATGTGCTGGGCAGTTGGGACGCCATGATGTCCGGCTATCCCTACATGGACGTCGGCGCCGAGCAAGCCAACTACGAGTTTGCCATGGGTTCCGACGGGTTCTGGCGATGGGGCGAGCGTACTTTCAATCCCCTGGACTGGCGTATGTTCGCCCAAGTCAACCAGAGACTCAGACAGCGTGAGGCCAAGATGGGCGACTTTCTTCTGCGTGGGCAGTTAGTCCATCCCTTCGCCACCGTCATAGAAGACACCGGCGACACCCACCTGGAACGGGCCATCGTCGCCAACACCTACAAGAACGGCAAACGATACCTGACCAGGGTTTCCAACGGCAACGTTGATTGGCCCGTCCAGGTACGCGTCCGCTTTCCGCGCGTCCCGCAAGGAAGGTGGCGTCTGGTCGATGCCGTCAACGACATGGTCTGGGTCCAACCCGACGGTACGCCGACATGGGATGTCCAGGCGCTGCATGATGGACTGACCGTCACCCTGCGCGGCCGCGACGAATTGTTCATGCTGATCGAACCGGCAAATTACAAAAATAGCAAGCCGGCACCACGCGACACGACCAAGTCGTTCGATGTCACCGTGCACCTGCCCCGGCCCGCTGCCACCGAGCCGCTGCCTGAACCGTCAGGCACTCTAGCTGACAGCGAATTCGTCTTCACCCGCACCTACAATGGTCCCGGCTACAGTGGCGCAACCGCCGGCGGTGGGCTGCTCACAAGGCTGGCGGCCGTCAATACGCAAGACCACAGCGTTCGCGATGTGTTCGGCTATGCCGGATACGTACGAGAACCAGAGATCGCCCCTGACCGCAAACACGTCGCCGCCGCTTGCTGGACCAACGGCAAGGCACAGATCTACCTGATCAATGCCGTGGGCGGCAAGGCACGCAACATCAGTAACAACGACTTCCGCGACCGCACCCCGGTTTTCCGGCCCGACGGCCAGCGACTGGCCTTTATCAGCGACCGAAGCGGTGACTGGGATATCTACACCATGGCCCTGGACGGTAGTGACGTGCAACGGCTCACCGATTCGCACGCAACTGACAAGATGCCCAACTGGTCACCTGACGGTCAGCGGATCGTCTTCGTGTCCGACCGCGAGGGAGGCTACGACGTCTACACCATGAATGCCGATGGTAGCGAGCAACGCATGCTGCTACCCCGCGACGGCAATGAGTACGAACCCACCTGGTCGCCCGATGGCAAGCACATCGTCTGCACCGTGCAGCGACGCTGGAACCGTTGCTTCCAGATCAGCGAACCCGATGGCGGCGATCCGCATTACGTGGCCCTGGGCAACGTGACCAACATCTGGTCCATCTGCTGGTCGCCCGACGGCCAGAAACTCGCCGCCGCCTATAGCCACCTGGCTAACGGGGGCGTGGTTACTGTAGACCGCAACGATCGCGTCTCCATCGGCCAGGAAGATTGGGGCGGCAAGTTGCTGACCAAGCTCATCGATGTCCCGCCGATGAGCACCATGCACGGTGGCTGGTACCACACCGGAGCCGGCTCACCGCGAGCCATCGCCAGGTTGTTTAGCGGTGTCAGGTACACCCCTGATGGCAAGTCATTGATCTATTGCTCGAACCAACCAGGCATTGTTTCCCCCACCCAGGCAGGCGAACGACTCGCCCAGATGATCGCTGACAAGCAAGCTGAGATTGACACGCTACCCGAGGATCAACGCCAAGAACGTGACGCCACTCACGAGGCAGCTAATTCACTGGTGGGCGCCGCACGGGCCATATCCGGGTTTCGACTTTTCAGCATCAGCGTAGACGGCGGCGACCCCGAAGAACTGGCCGGAACTAACACTGACTGGCCCACGGTCATCCGATAGGAAAGTCCGCCCAAGAATAGCCACTGCAAATTACGGCTCGATACCTAGATCCGTCTTTGTAAAGAGACTCTCGAACACAAAACCAGCACTCTCGATGTTTTCTCGCGCGCCTTCCTGGCGGTCGATAACCGCGACGATCTTGACAACTTCCCCACCCGCCTGGCCAATCACACCCGCGGCCTCGATCACTTGGCCACCCGTCGTCGCCACATCTTCGACAATCATTACTCGGTCGCCACTTTCAAGCACACCCTCGATCTGCTTGCCAGTGCCGTAACCTTTCTTTTGATTGCGAATAAGCACTGACGGCAGTCCCGTCGCCAGCGACGCGGCTGTCACCAACGCAATACCCCCAAGCTCCGGACCAGCCAACCGCGTGATTTGCTCATTCGCCCGCTGCGCAAAAAGCTGTCCAACCGCCGCCAGTATGTCCGGCTGTGTTTCAAATAGATATTTATCAAGGTAATACGAACTCTTGCGACCAGACCGCAACGTAAACTCGCCGCGCTGCAGCGCCGTGTCACAGATCCGCGCAATCAATTGCGATTGATCCATGAGGCCAAGTATAGGCAAACGTGATTGCCCCCGCACACCGTGACGTGATGCGTTACACTTGCTTGCCATGCCACGCGACCTCACCGATCAGGTCATCGCCATCACCGGCGCCAGCAGCGGCATCGGAGCCGCCACCGCAGTCGCCTGCGCCCAGGCGGGAATGCACGTAGCGTTAAATGCCCGCCGCCAGGACCGCCTCGAAGCGGTCGCCCGGCGGATTACTCCATCGGGCCGACAGGCACTCGTGATTGGTGGCGACGTTGACCGCGATGACGATGTGGACCGTTTCATCGACCAGACCCAAACCCACTTCGGCCGGCTCGACGCCGTTTTCGCCAACGCCGGTTACGGCCTGTACGCGACAGTCGATGCGACGGGCGATGCGCAGGCTCGCGCCATTTTCGAAACCAATTTCTTCGGTACGCTGCGAGTCATCCGCAAGGCCGTACCCATCATGCGTGACCAGGGTCGCGGCCACATCCTCATCTGTTCCAGCGCCGTCAGCGAGATCGGCCTGCCCATGTACGGCATGTACTGCGCGACAAAGGCCGCACAAGACTCGGTAGCCAGTGCCATGCGCGCAGAACTGATTGACCATGGCATCGACGTCTCCAGCGTCCACCCCGTCGGCACCAGCACCGAGTTCTATGAATCCACACGCATCAGGTCCAACGAATCACAAAGCCGATACAACACGCCTGCCGCACTTGTCCAGACGTCTGAACAAGTGGCCAAGTCAATCGTCCGCTGCCTGCGCAAGCCCAGACCTGAAGTCTGGCCCCAGCCTTGGGCCCGCATCGGCCTGGCGATCGTCACCGCGGCGCCGGCCTTCAACGCCTTATCAATGCGCAGCCTCATGCGCAAACGCTTTGCCAAAGTGATCGACAAAGGCACAGAATCATGACCCAACCCGATGTATCCGCCGTGCTGGGGGCCAACATCGCTTCCGCGACAGCACTGCTGCAACAATTGCCCGCCCTTGCCCCTGCGCTACAGCACACGGTCGAAGCCATCGCGGGCGCACTGCTCAACGGCCACAAGCTCCTCTGCGCCGGCAACGGGGGCAGTGCCGCCGACTGTGCCCATTTCGCCGCTGAAATCACCGGCCGATTTCAACTGGACCGCCCCGGATTTCCCGCCATTGACCTGACCGCCAATCACAGCCTTATCACTGCGATGATCAACGATTTTCCGCCAGCCCAGCTCTTTGCCCGCCAAGTCCATGCACTGGCTACACCTGGCGATGTACTTGTCGTCTTTTCCACCACCGGCAACAGCGAAAATATCGGCATGGCCCTCGAGGCGGCTCGCGCCCAAAAGGTCACCGGCATCGCCCTGCTCGGCCGCGATGGTGGCCGATGCAAATCCCTGGCAGACATCCACCTGATTGTCCCCGGGGACAACACCGCCCGCATCCAGGAAGCCCACTTGCTGCTCTACCACAGCATCTGCCAAATGCTCGATCCGCTGCTGGCCAACGGATGATCCGGCCCAAATCAACTTTCCACGGTGACCGCATCCCCGACTCGGATTCGTCCGCTGTTTAGGATGTGCCCGTAAACGCCCGCGCGGCAATTGGCCGTCAATGCCTCACGAAGTCCCGGGCAATAACGATCCATCTCTCCACAGGGTTTTGTTTCTGCGTGCACGTGTACACTCACCATACCGATATGAATGATCTTGCCGATCACCGGCGCCAGCGTGTCTGCCCCGATCAACAAATTAGCTCGACGAGTGTGCCACGGAAGATCCACGCCCAGTTGCGACATGACCTGCCGCCACTGCTGCTCGGCCAACAGCGTCAAGCCACGCCGCGACGATGAGCCGTGATCACCCTCA
>CAUZAW010000137.1:0-7850 GCA_963577735.1 Phycisphaerae bacterium
GGCCAAAACGTGTTTGCCGGCGGTGAACTGATGGCGGAAGCAGTGATCCGTCGGGCGAAACAGGTGCGGGCCGTTGCCGGTGGCCAGCGTGTCGAAAACCGGTTGGCCGTCGATCCACCACTGCATCCACCAGTCGGCCCCGGCGCCGAGGATCAGTTCGGTGTCCTGCTGCACTTCCAGTTCCGCCAAGGCATAAGCATGACAGCCTTCACGGTTATCGTGGCCGCCGTAAAGCGCACCGAAATCGAGCAGGTTGTCAGCCATGTCCACGTCAACGCCCTTCAACGTCGTATCGCCGACGGTGAGTTGATCCGCCATGGTCGCAAGTTGACCGGGATCGGGCGTTGCTTTGGGTTTGGCGCGGGTAACGACGCCGGGTTCGATGTGTACGTCGGTCATGTCAGCACCGAACGGCCCAAACACGCGCCAACGGCGGGGCAATTGCATCGCCCGTGCAGGCTCGGGGCCGGCACGTAGATATTGACCGTCACCATCCACAATGTCCCAGGTCACATCGTTCACGTTCACCAGTGCCATGATCACACTCCATTTCAAGAAGGGGGGGAAGTCTACCATCTCCGCTTGACCAATTTGTGGTAATAGGGGCGGGAGGCCGGATGGTCGCGGCGAACATGATGTGCCGGCATTTCAGTATTTGAAATCATTCCCGGCGTGCCACCCATGCACTGCGAAGTTTTCAAACTGGGAGGCGGTCACCACGTGGCCATCACCGTAAAGAATGTTGCCCGGCAGCATGCCGGGCCAATTGATTGGATGATGATTCCACTCGTAATCGGCAATGACCGCGGCCTCGGAATTCCCCGGGTGCAGACGAGGGGATTCTCCATTGGGATTTCTCGTGTTTGAAAAATCAAAATCGCTGGGTGGGTAACCGACGATCATGCGATATTCCACAGTGTGCCGGTAGGAATGACTGGCTGGCTGCACGGAAAACTTGTCGGCATATTTTGTCCAATAGCTGGAGGTATCAATATCGACGACCTCCCCTCTCATGAACGGCGGCCAATTACCGCGCGCTGTGAGGGGACAATAATACATCTGCGTCTTATCCGCCGGACATTTCAACAAAATTGGCACGGTTATCGAAAGGAGTCAGCCCCATCCCACCTTCAGCTGAGAAAAAAATAGATCCGTGGTACCAAACCGGTAAATATTCATTGTCATTATCGTGCAGATAAACGGCCAGGCCGACTCCGAGTTGTTTCAAGTTGTTCATGCACATAATGACCTGGGCCTGTCGGCGCACCGACTTGAGAGCTGGCAGAAGAATCGAGATCAGGATGGCTATGATCGAGATGACCACCAGCAACTCGATAAGCGTAAAGGCCCTAGCTTGTCGTGACGAACGCTCCACAGCAACCCTCTTAGGCAAACATAAGCCTATATTTTAGCTAACAACTATTATCTAGGGAATGCCCCCCGAAGGACTTGAACCTTCAACCGACGGATTAAGAGTCCGTTGCTCTGCCAATTGAGCTAGGGAGGCAGGTAAAGGTGTATACCAAACCAAGCTGAAAAACACCCTATGGGTGACCGATTCTAAATCCTACAGCATGCCTGTCAAACCGCCGCGGTTACCATAATGGAGCTTGCGCCAAGTTGATCCAAGACACCTACACTGCCCGACCAGGCCGCAACCGGCGTTGCTGATCATCGTTGCCGGCCATATCATCTGAGTTGGCCAGAGGCCGTCACGGACCATGAAAACGAATACTCACCTGCATGCGATGCCCCGCGTTAAGCGGTTGCCGGCTGCGCTGCCGGTCGCCGTGGTTGCCACCCTGCTGGCCCTAGGTTCGACCCTGCACGGTCAACAGCAATACAAGTTGGAAGACGGCCAATGGCAACAGACCACCAGCCATGACCCGGACACTGCCCGCGGCCAAATCCAGCAGATCCGCAAGCAGATCGCTCAGGAACAATACAAGCCTGCCAGCGAGGCCACCGACCTGTGGATCGAACAATATCCCAATCACCCGTTGCTGGCCGAGGCGCACCTGTTGCGAGGCGACGCCTGGGTCGGGCAGAAACGTTATTACAAGGCGTTGTTTGACTATGAATATATCATCCGCGTTTTTCCTGCCTCCACCCAGTACAACACGGCCTTGGAACGCGAATACGAAATAGCCCTGTTGTTTGCCGGTGGAATAAAGCGGGTATGGCTGGGCATGCGCATCTTTCCCGCTTTTGGCGAGGCCGAGGAGCTTTTCATCCGCGTACAGGAACGCAGTCCGGGCAGCGAGGTGGCCGAAAAGGCGAGCATCGCGTTGGGTGACTACTACTTCAGTCAATCTAAAATGACCAGTGCAGCACAGGCTTACACACTTTTTCTGGAAAACTATCCAAAAAGCCAGTTCCGCCAGCGGGCCATGCTACGCCAAATCCAGTCCAACCTGGCCACATTCAAGGGACCGCACTTCGACGCTACCGAGCTCATCGAGGCGGCCGAGCGGATCAGGATTTTCCAGCGGCATTATCCCGTCGCCGCCGAGCGACTGGGTACGCGGGCGCTGCTGGTGCGTGTCGATGAATCGCGGGCCTTGAAACAGTTTTACCGGGGCCGATGGTACGAGCGTGTGTCCCAGCGGGTCAGTGCCCAATACCTTTACCAACGGCTCATCGAGGATCATCCGCAATCCGTCGCGGCCAAGGCGGCGATGCAACGCCTTGCTGAACTGGTCCCATCCACTGTAACCCATAGCGACATTGAACCAACGGTAGGATCGGAACCTGAAATCCAAGATTCACCAATGCCAGCGCCGACCAACGGCCATCCTGTGGAGTAGACCGCTTGCACAACAACGTTGCCCCACAATTGACTCGAACCCGGCTCAGCTACGTCATCTTTGGGCTCAATATCGTTACGTTGCTGGGAGCGACTGGCGGTTGCGGCTATTCACATGAACCACTGTACCCACAGGACATACGTACGGTAGCGGTACCTATCCTCGAGAACCGCAGCTTCTATCGTCATGTCGAGGGGGATGTGGCCGAAGCCTTGGTCAAGGAGATCGAACTACGCACGCCCTATAAGGTGGTCCCCAACGGGGAAGCCGACACACAAATCCGCGCCACCATCACGCGGGTTGGCCAGAGCCGCATGAGCCGCTCGCGCGACGGCGGGCTGCCCCAGGAGATGGAACTGATTATCCGAGCCAGCTTCCAGTGGCAGGACCTGCGTTCGGGCAAGACGCTGCGGCAGCGCAGCGGCATGATGGCTACCGGGCGATACGTACCCACCCAACCGGCAGCAGAGCCCTACCAGGTGGCCCAGCACGCCGCAGCCCAGCGACTGGCCCAGAAGATTGTCGCCGTGATGGGCGCCAACTGGTAAATTGGTGGTCTAAGATTGATTCAGGTGGGAAAATGCCGATAAATATGGTCGGGGTTGTGATACACTTGGCCGATTGATCCGGCCATGTCAGTTCCATGTGACAACTACATTATTGAGGCATGATATGCCGCAGCCGCATAAAACCAAGCAAGAAGCCGACGACGAACAAAACCAGTTCGAGCCGGACAAAAACGATGAGCCATCCAATCGTGACCCGGCGACACCCAAGCCACAACGCAACGCGCCCCAGAACCGCGGTTCACGGAACATGCTGACCTGGTTGATGTTGGCCGGTCTCGTTGCTGCGTTGGTCATCTTCCTCACGCAGGCACGTGACGGAGCGGAGAAGATTCTACCCAAGGAATTCATGGAAAAGGCCCGCCAAAGGGTCTTTGACAAGGTCATCGTCCGCGACGATCGCATCGTTGGCACCGTGCGGACAGGAGCCGTAGGCGAGCAGTCCGGGCCGGCGGCCCCCAAGAAGTATTTCTTTCCCATACATTCTGATACCAAGGCGCATTATCTCGAGCAGCTTGAAGCGATACCGGACATCAGCCCCGAGAACGACAACAAACAGTCCCTGTTGCTGCCCATCCTGGCGTACTGGGGCCCATTGATCCTGATAGCGTTCTTGATCTACTTTTTCGTCTTCCGCTCCATCCGCAATGCCGGCGGCGGCCCGGGTGGTATGCTCGGCAGTTTCGGCAGATCGCGCCACCGGGTGATGAACAAGGAACACTCCACCATCACGCTCGAAGACGTGGCTGGCATCGACGAGGCCAAGGATGAGCTGAGTGAGATCATCGAGTTCCTCAGGAACCCCAAGAAGTTCCAGCGACTGGGCGGCCGGGTGCCGCGCGGCGTGCTGCTGATCGGGAATCCCGGTTGCGGCAAGACCCTGCTGGCCAAAGCCGTCGCCGGTGAGGCGGACGTACCGTTTTTCTCGATCAGCGGCAGCGACTTTGTCGAGATGTTCGTCGGTGTCGGAGCGTCCAGAGTGCGCGACCTGTTCAAGCAGGCCAAGGACTCCTCGCCGTGCATTATTTTTCTCGACGAAATTGACGCCGTCGGCCGAAAGCGTGGTAGCGGAATGTCCTCCGGCGGACACGACGAGCGCGAGCAGACGCTCAACGCCATTCTAGTGGAGATGGACGGATTCGAATCCTCCGACCAGATCATCGTCATCGCGGCCACCAACCGCGCGGACGTGCTCGACCCGGCGTTAATCCGGCCCGGCCGATTCGACCGGCAGATCAACGTGCCCTTGCCCGATATTCGCGGCCGCCACGAAATTCTCAACGTCCACGCCCGGCGCATCAAGATGAGTCCCGAGGTCGATATGGAAACACTGGCCAGGGGCACACCCATGTTCTCAGGCGCCGACCTGGCCGCCATTATTAACGAGGCAGCCATCTCCGCCACCATGCTCGCCAAGGATAGCGTTGACCAGAATGATCTGGAGGAGGCGCGCGACAAGGTCAAGTGGGGCCGGGCACGCAAAAGCCAGAGGATCGAAGAGGACGAGAAGAAAGTGATCGCCTATCACGAGGCGGGCCACGCCTTGGTGACTTTTCTCGACGAAGACTCCGAACCACTGCACAAGGTAACGATTATTCCGCGCGGACCGGCGCTGGGCGTCACGTTTATGCTTCCTGAAAAGGACAAGCACATCCATACCAAGCGGCAACTGCAGGCCATGCTACGCGTCACCTACGGCGGGCGTATCGCAGAGGACATGTTCTGCGGTGATATCTCCAGCGGCGCCGCCCAGGACATCCACCAAGCCACTGAAATAGCCCGGGCCATGATCACCGAGTACGGCATGAGTGACAAACTCGGTTTCCAGTTGCTGGGCGCTGAGGAGGGGCACAACCCCTGGGAACAGCCCGAGAAATCCTACTCGGAGCAGACGGCCCGCATCATTGATGAAGAGATAAAGGCACTGATCGATCACACCTACAGTGAAACCAAACAGTTGCTGACCAAGCACCGCGATCAACTTCAGCAACTCGCTGAGACATTGCTCAAGTACGAAACGCTGACGCGTGACGAGGTGGACATGATCATGCGTGGACAGACGTTATCCAAGCCGACCGTCAGTGAACTACTTAAAGCCGAACAGGATAAGCCCCAAGCCCCCGTCAAGCCGACGGTCGTCGAGTCGGACCAGGTGGTGGGCGATGACCCTTCCGGCGCGCTTCCCAACCCCGCCTAGGGCACTGGCAACCACTTTACATTTGGGCTTCTTCCCCGCGTCGCCTTTTACCCGCAGCCAAGAACGATCGAGCGCTGAGCACTACATACAGGGCACAGAGCACGCCCATGATCAGTTGCTCTACGATCGCTACCTGCGATTTGCCTTTGCCGATGCCCATGATGCCCATCACGATCCCCCCGGCAGCGCCAAGCAGCGCCACCAGCACGGCCACGTGCATGGCGTGCATGCGTCGTTTCTCGCTGAGCGACAGCAATCCCGCGATGACAAGCAATACACCAAAGGCCACGGGGATCAACGCCGTAGGCGAGTCAGTATCCGTACCGGTATAAAAACCCACGCCCAATATCGATAGCATTACGCCCAGCAGAATCGTGATCTTCATCACCGCGAGGTACTCCTGTCAGTTATTAACCCAAACGGACACAAGGCCATTGTAACCGCAAACGCTAATACCGACCGGACACGCACGGTTGCATACCTCCAATCGATAATTGACATGGCCGGCCCGTATCGGCACAAGACCGGTCATGGCGCATGACTCGACGCGCGGCGCCATGGGCAGGTGCCGCGATTTCTACCACGATCCATACTCTGCCATTCTTATTTCCCGAACTTGCTTGCATTGATCCAGAAGATCAACGCCCGGTGGCGGAACAATCGGATATCCGTGATCTTGCCCTCCACCCAGATCTTGTCGCCGTCGGGCGCATTTTCGCCGCTGGACACCTTGAGTTTACCTAACGCGTTGCCCTGGCTGACCTCGAACTTGGTGATAAAACGGATCGGGTATCGCCTGCCTTTTTTCACGATACAGGTATCGACTAACTCCTCGTGAGTGTCACGATTCAACCTGACCCCGGCATAAAACGGGAACTCCATTTCAATGCAATCCGACTTGAGCGTTTCATAAATCGGCACATACGGGTCTTCGCTCTTGACGCCCACCCTTCGCCGAGAACCGGCACGGCGTAGTTGCGGCTTCTGCACGCACATGGTCTGGGCACGCAGAAATTCGCCGACGGCCATGGATTCAACCCATGCGTAAAACCGTTTGAGCAGCGCATTGTTCCACACCATGCCCTCCTGGGGCCAGGCATCTGCCGGCACTTTTTCAACAAGATCCTCAAACGCAATCGGCACGCCAAATCCCTTGCGAACTGGTTTCTCATTACCCCCCCCGACCGGTGTCATACTATAATATTTGGCGTTCCCGAAAGCCAATGAATTAGCTTTCGGTATAACCACAGCGCAACTTCACAGCCCAAGACGAGCGCCGGATCCATCCTGGGAGACCGGACACAATACGAATCTCATTTTTCTTCGCGTTGCCGGGTCCAGGGCACGCCGCCAACGGGCCGATGGCAAAAGCAACTGACCATGTGATCGTTGACCATGCCCACGGCTTGCATGTGCGCGTAACAGATGGTGGGACCCACGAAGTTGAACCCACGCTGCTTCAAGTCCCTGCTCATCGTCGCCGACTCCGGTGTACGGGCCGGCAAGTCAGCCAGCTTTTTCCAACGGTTGCGTCGCGGTTGGCCGTCCACGAACCGCCACTGATAAGCGTCAAAACTTCCGAACTGTTCCTGAACTTTCAAGAAAGCTCGGGCATTTCTGATCGCCGACTCGATTTTCAGCCGGTTACGCACGATCCCTTCATCCTGTATCAACCGGGCGACCCTGCGCTTGTCGAAACGTGCCACCTTGGCTGGCTCGAAACCGGCAAATGCCTTGCGGTACGTCGGTCGCTTTTTCAATATGGTCAACCAACTTAGGCCTGCCTGCGCACCTTCGAGCATGAGGAACTCAAACAGCAGCCGATCGTCGTGCACTGGCCTTCCCCATTCATTGTCATGGTAAGCAACATAGAGTGGATCACTTCCGGCCCATTCACAGCGTTTTATTCCAGGCATGAAAAACGAGTTTCGAGCAGCCGGTCACGAATGTCAAGTTACTTGATACTCCCCTTGTCGAGTATGTATAATCGCCGCTTGCTTGGCGCAACAGGAATAAATTGCAATATGGCCACACCCACAAACATCGACATTGAATCTCCCAAGAAGTTAACCGGTGTGAAAGCAACCGGCCAACGAATACCGGTGGGAACCACAGGCGATTACAAGCCGTGTATCGCCCGGATGCCAGACGGTGAGCTGCTGCTGGTCTGCTTCTTCCCCGGACAGCTTGAGGAAGGCCACAACCGCGAGGAGATTCTGCTGTACCGCTCCAGCGACGACGGGTTCACCTGGTCACGGCCAGAAAATCTCACCGCTGGTC
>CAUZAW010000138.1:0-7849 GCA_963577735.1 Phycisphaerae bacterium
GCCATGCTGAATTCATCATAATGCGGGTGGGCGAAATTAGCCTTGTGGCTGCTGGGAATCAGCATGGTGGATCCGTCGCCGGGGCCAATATCGTCCAAGGCGATGAGGATGTTGATCTGGCCGCAGTGGAAGTGGCCGTTGAAGACGCGAAACTGGCAGCGTGCGATGCCATGGTGCCCGCCGGAGTGCAGGTTAATGGCCTCTCCCGGCCCGCGGATACTGGCAAAGTTTTCGTCGATGAAGAGGGGGCCATGGTGCCAGTCAAAGGTCCCCTCGCCGCCGACAAAATGCTTCACTCTGTCTATCCAAGAGGGGTGGTCGATAAGGTTTTCGAAGGGCGTACCGGCTTCATAGATTTGTTGCAGGCTGCATCCGGAGCAATCACCGTGGCGGTGTGCCTGGATATAACCGTACCACTGCTCGTGATCTAAGGGGGGTATCTCGTCGAGGCAGGCGTTGAGGTCGGCTACTTCCCCCATGGACAAGGCGCTTGGCAGGTGCAGGAATCCCCTTAGATCAAACAGGTAGATGTCCCTATCGGCTGGTTTCATTTTCTGTTTTACCGTGTACTTTTTGGGATCAGGTATATAAAAAAAGACATGCCTGCCCAGACGAACTCTTCAACCCGAATGAGGCTCAAGAGGCATGTGTGCGATAATTATAAGAGCAGGCCACGATCAGTGGTATGGCTAGGCTACTTAATCCTGCTCTTCATCAGAGAGATAATCTTTGTCGTCAACCTTGTCCGTCTTCACCTCGCATGTGTTTGCGGGCCTCGGCGGCCAGACGCAGGCCAACGTTTTCTTCTTCGTCAACAACCTCCAAAGCCCCGGCTGACTGGATTTGTTCGCTTAGTGCGTGGTAGCGGGCCCGGGCGACGATCACCGCGCTAGGTGCCAGGTATTTGCAATGGTGGATGATGGCGCGGCTGGTATTGGTGTCCGGGACGGTGATGACGATCACGCTGGCGACATGAATCTGGGCGTGTTCCAGTACCTCGCGGCGTGAGGCGTCGCCGAGTTGTGTTGCCAGTCCGTCGCGCATGGCGATCGTGGTGTTACGCCAGTTGAGGTCAATGACCACGATCTGCTTTTGATATTGGTTGAGCAAGGCTTGGGCCACCCGCTGTCCGGCGGGGCCGAACCCAATAATAAAAACTTTTTCCTGCGGCTGGTCGGTTTGTGTTGTACCACCAGGCGATTGGCTACTGGTTACGCGTCGGTTCTGCCAGGCGTCAATCCGGCTGGCGACAAGCGGCGCCGCATTGACCAGAAACGGGGTAAGCAGCAGGGTGACCACGATGGCGGAAATGATCAGGCTAAAGAGGTCCTGGCCAATCAGCCCGTCACGGGCTATGGCGGCCAGCACGAATGAGAACTCGCCGACCTGCGCCAAGCACAGTCCGGTCGCCACTGCCAGGCCGAGCGTTAGTCGCAGCAACCTTAGTATGATCGCAATGATCAGGGCCTTGCCGATGACGATGGCCGCCACGGTAGCAGCGACCAGTCGCCAGTGATCCATCACCCACAGGGGATCACCCAGCAGGCCGATGGCGGTAAAAAAGACGGTGACCAACAGTGTTCGAATAGAACTGACATCTGCCCGAATCTGCACCGCAAACGGGGATTGGCCCAAAAGGACGCCGGCGATGAACGCTCCCGTGGCCGGTGAGATACCGACCCGGTGTGCCGCCACCACGGCGCCCAGTGCAATAACAATGGCCAGCAGAATGGGCAAGTCGCGGTTTTTTACCCATTGGCGGATGTTAAATAACTGCGGCACCACGAAGACCAACAACACGTAAAATAGTCCAATCAGTGCAACTGCCAGTAACGCGGTTTGCAGCAGAGAAAGACCGTCACCGTCTGGACTGCGACCGCCTCGCAGCGCTGCCATCATCAGGATCAGGGGGATCACAGCCGCATCTTGCAGCAACAGCATGCCCAGTGCGTTTCGTCCATGGATGCTGTCCAGTTGGGCGCGATCCATCAACAAACGCACAACGCACGCTGTACTGGACATGGTCACAATCGTTCCCATGGCCAATGCCGCGGGCGGATTCAACCCCATCAACGCCACGGCGGCCGCGAAAATGATCAAGCTGACCACTACCTGCAGAGACCCGCCGATCAAGGCCACGATGCCCAGATGGCGCAGACGTCGAAACGAAAAATCCAGCCCGATGGTAAATAGCAGCAGGGCCACGCCCAGTTCAGCAAACACTTCGACCTGGACACCGGAACTGACCAGGGCCAGCACGTTGGGTCCCACCAGCGTGCCAGCCAAGAGATAGCCGAGGATGGCGCTCTGGCGCAGACGTTCGGCCAGCGTGCCCAGAAGCAATGCCGCGGTCAGCAGAATCAGGAAGTCAGTTACGGTTTGCCAGGAAGATTCCACTGTTGCTGTCCATTACTCTTGCCCTCACCGCACCACGTCAGCGAGAGGGGTGATTGTAAACGGTGACGGGGAAATGGACTTGAGGTTTGACCAGATACGGTTCGTCCCAGCCGCTGCGGCGGATGAACCCCTGTCACCGCTATTTCGCTAAGGCTGTCAGCGAACAGGCAGGTTCTAGCGCAACATTATCGTGATTTACCGCGCGAACGAACATTAACGAAGCGGCATTTTCTGGCGTGCTCTGCTCTTTTTCAAGTCACGGCAAAACACTGGCTCACGGCGTGTGCACGGCGCAAGAAACGCGGCCGGTCTTTTCCAGATAGCGTTGGTGGTATTCTTCAGCACGGTAAAAAGTGGCCGCAGGTTCGATCTGTGTGACGATCTTGTTTTTGAATCTGCCATCGGCGTTTTGCCGGGCCATGGAGGCCTCGGCGGCGGTTTCCTGTTCGGAGTCGTGGCAGAAGATCACGGATCGGTATTGAGTACCCACGTCCGGTCCCTGGCGGTTGAGCGTGGTGGGATTGTGACAGTTCCAGAAGACTTCCAGCAGCCTGTCATATGAAAGGTTTTCCGGGTCGTATTCGACTTGTACGACCTCCGCGTGACCTGTGCGGCCGGTGCACACGTCCTGGTAGGTGGGGTTTCCCAGCGTGCCGCCACTGTAGCCGACGGCTGTGGACTGCACGTGTTCGAGCTGGCGAAACGCGGCTTCGACTCCCCAGAAGCAACCGGCGCCGAACGTGGCTTTCTGCGTGGCCATGTGTTTGTCCTTAACAAGGCAATCTGATTAACGGCTTACATGATAGGCGACAAGTTGGTGATCAACCAGAATAAGCGCTACTCACTTGAGCAGATGGCACCGCATGGGCTTCAAGTGCAAACGGTTATTGCCCCGCGGTCCAACTCAATGGTCGGACAACTGCGTATTTCAGCACGTTTTAGGCCCTATGGTGGACCACGATCATTCGAACAGGTTGCCGACCTGCATGGTCAGGCCACGTTCGTTGTCAGCATCGCGCTCGTGCACCGCCAGTTGGCCATCGGTCAGCGTGATGCGGGCAACGCCCCTGTAGCTCTCGGGAATGCGAAACAGGAAGATCACGTACCGTTTGGTCACAGACTGGTCGGCGTCGAGGTATTCGTAAATTGTCGTGTCAAGAATTTTGTGCTGGTTGACCAGTTGGGGGAACGGTACGTGCCACCCGGTTGTGCCGAACTCCAAGCCGCGGGCGAAAGGCTTGCCATCCTGCACGGCTCGCCAAGCGTCGAACCACGGGTAGTCGCTGGTCTTCCAGAGATAACCGATCAGCAGGCCATGCTTCGGCGTCGCGGCGGTGGTCCAGCCGTATGGCTCATCGATGGTGTAGGCGACGACGCTGGGGTCTTCGGTGTCGACCATGTAACGCATGTCGACCTGCTCGCCCTGGCGGTTGCGCGCGTAAGGCCACTGTACCGCGGGATGCGCCTCGCTGGGCAGTGGTTGGCCCTGCATGAAGCCGAGGCCGGCGTTGCTGTCCACGATCGTCGTCTCGTCGAGGAATGGTGTGCCGAGGCTTGGGTGCTGAACGATGTTGTAGATACGGCCGAGCTTGTTCTGATTGGTGATTTGTTCCTTGACGATGCAGACCGCTTCGCCGTCGGCCAGTTGTATGGTGCGTTTGACCTTGAGCCCGGCCAGCGGCAACTGGGCTGTCATCGTGGCCGTGACCATTTCTTGGTCACGGCGTGGTTCCTGATTGATTTTCCAGGTTACCTGCGTCGCTTCGCCGTGGTAGGGCATGCCATGACGCTGCTCTGCTTCGGTGGCGGCGCCCCAGCGGTCCAAGCAGAGGAAATGTCCCATTGCGCGGGGGGCAGTATGGCCCTGCGGTGCAGCATTCCAGCCCAGAGGGTTCAAGTGTTCACCGTTGAACCGAAAGTCCACGATCGAGCCGCCTGCAAGATCGATCTTCACTTGTGCCGCGTTACCGTGCAAGAGTATCGCGGGCCGGTCACTTGCCAGTGATCTTCCAGCTACAATCAGCACGCATGACGCCACCATGGCCAGTTCCCACCTCATGAACGTTCTCCGTAGAGTACCTTGTTGACTTGAGGCCACAGTGTTGGGATTGCCTAACAAAGTGGCCAATTGGTTCCTAAGTATAAATTCGATCAGTTGATCGGCTGATATTGATATGAAGTTCTGTATAATTCACGTTGAAAATATATCTCTATTTATCTTGCGCGATGCGATGTTAGTTCCATGATACACATTCGCCATTTGTTTTGAGGAGGTCAAATATGATCAAGCTATTTGCGATAACGTTGCTATCGATGATTTTGTTGGCGGTGGGGTGTGCTGGGAATCGGGTCAGCTACATCACACCGGACACCGACGGCGGTGTGGCGGCGGTCATTCCGTCGGCCAGCCGCATCGTCGGCTTTCTCGAATACGTTGACGTGAACCTCGTACCACAGATCGACGGCGTCGACGTTGACCCATCGCTGAGCCAGATCATCGTCGAAGGTCCGGATGGGCTTGTGCCGTGTCGCATCTTTGACAAGAAGTCAAACATTGCGGTGATCCCGTGGATGATGGAGGGGGATGAGGACGTAAAGCTGATCGGTCAACGTCTAAAGGCGGTGCCGGCCGGCAACAAACTGGTCAAGCCCACCTCACGCCACGGGCACGACATTACCATTCACTTCACCGGCACCAGCGTTGCCGCCGAGGTAATCAATGGCCCGGATGGACGGACGTACGACTGGACGGTTGACGACGCCCACACCGGCCGCTTCGACCTGTATCTGCCGACGAAGTGGTCCGGTTACGGCCGATTCGACGCGTTCCGGGACCGCCAGTTGCTCGTTACCGGCCTGCCCAACGGGGATCACGTGCTGAAGATGGGGTTGGGCGAACCGAACCCGGACGCCAAACCCTTTTCGAAGGCGTTCTGGATTGAGGCTTCGGTGCGGAATTTCTATGCATCGCAGCTTGTGCCCGGAAAATACAACGTCACCGTCATCGCACGCTCCACCGACGGCAAGGAACTGGGCCAACAGCAGACACACTTCTTCCTTGATCCCGAACTGGCGACCGGGCTGAGAGCTTACGTTCACTCGTCAGGTTATGCCAATATTTTCGAACAAGGCGCCAGCCCGCAGTGGACCGTGACTGCCAGCAACACGACGGACCAGCAGCATGTGATCGAGCCGACGATTGAACTGACCGATTTCTGGGGCCAGACGCAGGAGCTCTCCGCATTGGCACGTCCGGTCAAGCCGGGGGCTACGCAGACGTGGGACCTGACCTGGCCCAAGCCGGAAAGCGGCTGGTACTTGTGCCGGATGATCGCGCGCACCGGTGATAAGATCCTGACGATACGCGAGCAGACCACTTCCATCGTGCCTCAAAAGGCCAAGGAGCGTGTTTTGGGCTCGACGCCTATGGAAGCGGTGTTCGACCGCGGCATCAACGGTGTGATGGACGAAACGCCAGAGCAGTTGTGGCGCATCTACCAGTTCGGCGGTATCGAGGCGGATCACCTCGCATTGCACCCCACGGCGGAGAACGTGGAGCGAGCAGCCAAGTTCGACTTCATCCCTGGCCTAGCCCACGGCGGCGGCGGGTACGTGACACGTGACTGGTCCGACGTGCCTAAGGCCGTCACTCGCACGCGTGAGCATCCGAACAAATATGCCCGTCAATACGTCAAGGGTTGGCGGCACACGGTCGATGACGAGGCCAACACCTTCGCCCCCACGAGTTACCAGAACGTGTCGGCCGGCCAACGCATCGCGGCGATGGCGTTGCACCAGATCGATTCCGATGCCGAGCTAACGCCGACGCAGGTCGGCGCCTGGCACGATCTGGACATCTATTTCGAAATGTACATGCAGGGTGCTTGGCCGGACGTGCATTACCTGAACACGCACGTCTATTTCCAGGACCCCGAGTGGCTACTCGATGGGCTGAACCTGTACGAATGGATGCAGCGCAAGATCCCGCAGCGGCCGATGATCCTCGGGCTGTGGAACACAGCGGTCAACAGCGCGTCGAACCCGGTGTCGCCGTATCCGTTCGATGATCGGTTCGTGAGCGTGATGTATGACCAGGCGATCCGCGGGTTCCACCAGCGCCGCTACATCCGCCGGTATCCCTGGGTTGAACGGCACTGGCACTGGAACGCGTACGACTACTTCGAATGTCCGCACCACAGCATCCTGTTCTGGAACAAGACGGCCAAGCCGATTTACAACGTGATCTCGACCATGACGTGGAAGCTCAACGGTTCGAAATACGTCGGCCCGCTGAATCTTCCGGACAACGTCAAGGCCGACGTGTTCGGGCGCGACGGCAAGGCGATCATCACGCTCTGGTCGGACGAGCCGCGACGGGTGACACTGGACGGCATCAGCGGCCCAGTTCAGGTAACCGACCTGATGGGGCGCACGCGCACCGTTTCGTCGAGCACGTTCGATGTCGGGGTCGAAGCGATCTACCTCGAGCCGAGGGGCACGGTCTACCTTGAGCAGGCGGCTACGCTGGCCCAGAATCTCAAGGACGAACAGGCATATTGGAACCGCCACGCGATCGTGGTCGTCGAAGGCCCCGGACGCGGCCCCCGCAAGGAGATGCTGCTTCCGGCAGGCGAGAATAAAGAACTTCGTATCTGGATCGCCAACGAGGGCGACCGACCCGTGACCGGCCGCATGACCCTGGCCCGCGAAACCAGTGAAGGGTTCTGGTATGGCGGCGTTCTGGAGGTGCCCGAGGACCATCGTAAGGACTTCACCTTCGACGCCCAGCGCTTCGAGGTCCAGCCCGGCGAGCAGGTGTCTGTCACCTTCACCATCGGCGTTCGGCCTAACCGCAACACGCGCAACGTGACGTTGCGCACCAAGACGTACATTCAGGTCGGCCAGCAAGAGGTCTTTCTCGATCCGGCCACGATCAATATGATCGTGGTCGCCCAGTAGAAGATCGAATGAACCGGAGGAAACACAGGAAGGAACACCGAAGGCCACATAGAAGTAGTGGCCGGCGTCACTCCTGGCCATTAAAGTAAATTGCAGTTGGCAACTCTATGCCGGATTCTTCGGAGCGGACCAGACGCGGGGTGCCGATGTAATAAAAAACAGTCGGCAAGCGTTAGCCTGCCGACTGTTAGTGTTTTAGGTTTCTGGACTATTTCAACTCAATAGCGATTGCGGCGTCCACCGCCACCACCGCCACCGCCACCGCCACCGCCACCGCCACCGCCACCGCCACCGCCAGATCGCGGCTCGCGGGGACGAGCTTCGTTGACAGTCAAGGTACGGCCGTCAATTTCTTGGCCGTTGACTGCCTCGATAGCGGGACAACCCCGCGTTTCCCATGACCGGCCGGATCAGTGAGTGCCTGTTCAGCGCCAACATCCGTGTGCACGACGCGTTCGGTTACTGGCCAGCACGCTCATTTCGCGCCTCTGAA
>CAUZAW010000139.1:0-7828 GCA_963577735.1 Phycisphaerae bacterium
TAGGGCAAGACCGGTCATGTAGAAAAGTACAAATATCTCCTGCTTGCGCAATGAGGTCATAGACCGCTTGGCCACTTCGGCAAACAGGATCACCGTCACCCAACGTGCCGCAGTATTGAGGCCCGCGCCCCCCATAAATAGGGACAAATAGATCGACCCAGGCACCATCAAAAACCCTAGGAACACCGCGCCCACGACCGTCTTCCAACCAAAACCTGATTCAAACTGGTCAGGCACCTCCATCAGGTCGCGAAACTGCTGGATTTCTCTGTCTTGCTCTTGGCTCATGCGGTGACCTCGTGCTGGTCTCCACCGTCAGATTCATCAAGCACTGACAAGTCTTGTGCGTTAGCGAACAATTGCTCGCCCTTTTCATAGTAAAGTCGTTGCGTGTCCGCCGGCTGGCTGCGCCATGCCAACAAGCGTTTGCGCAAGGTTTCCAGAAACGGCTGGTTGACCGTCACCCAGTTACCTCGCTCTCCGCTGATGCGTGTCAGGTGAACGGCCAGCATGTGGGCCCGGACATGCGGATTGTAGCAGGCGTATACTTCCATTTTCTGATTCACGCCCAGGTCAAACGGCGCCGGTGAGATATCGAAAATAATAGCGTAGGCCTTCTCGTGAGCATTGCCCTTCTCGTCAGCAGGCTCCTGTCTACGCACAGGCACCATCCCCTTGCCAACAAACTTGGACAAGAATTTACCCGTAGAAGCCTCTGAATTCTCCTCCATAAAATCGTACAGGTAGGCACAGATACCCAACACCCGCTCAGCATCGTAGCTGAAGGGAAAATCCACCTTAATCTGGTCACCCTGGGGCCGAGGCAGACTCCAGCGCCGCTGGCCACTGGGCACCGCTGCCCGCGCTGCCATCACCGCCGGGTAAATCGTCGAGATCAGCACTGTCGCAATGGTCAGGAATATCACCACGACCACCGACATCGAAGAGTAATTCAGGTTCAGGTCCACCAATTCCCATCGCGTGATTACAACGCTGAGCACCTGGCCTATCAGGTAGCCCGCCACCGACCCGACTATGCCGAACACCAGCGATTCAGCCAAGAAGAACATCATCACATGCCCGGGGTTGAGCCCGATGGCGTTGTATATCCCTACCTCACGCTTACGCTCCATGACCGAACCGAGCATGGTGTTGAGAATAATGGTGGCGCCCAGAATAATGGGGATTGCCGCCTTGAGAACGCCACCAACCTGCGTGGTGGTGCTTGAGGTCAATGCGTACTCGCCACCGGCGAACATGGTCGATGAGCCGGAGCGTTGCACTGGCTGCTGCAAGCCCAACGCCAGGCGCATGTGCTGAAAGCGTATCAGCACGTTGGCTTCATCCCATGCCTGCTGGGCCCCGCTGCCATCGCCCTCCACCCCATCGGCAAATTTCACACTAAGCGTTCTCCGGTCCGCATCGGCAACGGTCAACGCCACGTCAAGGGGCACGAACAACACGTTGATCGGATCGATCACATCTACACCGGGCAAGTCCTGAGCGATGCCGCTAGTGTCCAGTTCGGCCGTGCCTGTTGCTGTGTCTGCCGACGATTCCGCCTTCATCGCCGACTGGTAACTGGCCTCAAAGCGCAGGGGCAGGATCGGCGTAATTGAAAGATCCTCTAGGCCACTTATTATTTCGTCGTCGAGCAACCCAACCAGTTTTAGTTTCACTCCCAGCACCACCATGTCACCGGCAACATCATCAAAATTTTCTGGCGTGATACCCAGCAGCAGCGCCGCTTCGACACTGAGTATTATCTCCGAGGCGTTGTTAGAACTGAACCACCTACCAACCACCAATGGCATGGGCGCCACAAACCCGTCCTCGGCAGTGCTCAACCCCAGCATAACCTGTGAATGCAGTGCCTCTACCTTCGGCCTTGTTGCCCCTTGGCTTGACTTGACCGCCTTCACAGGTCGTACCTCAAAGGGCAAGTAGGACATGTACTTGTCCTGGCGCATCCCCCACACCCGTGAAACCACAGTAGCATCGTTAGCGTAACGGGCCTGCAACCGCTCAAGTTGCATGGGTGAAATCGGCCCCATGCCCGGCTTCGTGTATACAAACCCGTTGTAAGACGATGTTGGTGCGCGCTGAAGGATCACCGGATCAACATCCTGCCCCACGCTGATCACCGATAGCATGGTAAACGTCACCAGCACGATCGTAGTACAGGTCAGCGTGGTGCGGATGCGTCTTCGCTTCATGTTGCTGACGCCGACCAGAAATGCGGCTTCCGTCAACCTGCTCTGCGGCGCGTCACTAGACTCGCTCTGGAGCAGTTGCTCCACAAGTTGGTTCATTGACGCATTAAAGCGGGCCACAAGAATCATCGAGACCATCAACGCCAGGCCCATGATGATAAATGCCAAAATCACCACGATCGGCGTTTCCGCAATCGCGAATGCCGGGTGAACAAAATACAAGAGTGTGACCATCAACACGAATATCAAACCGAATAACGTAATCTGGCGGTTCACATCCGTGTACGGCGTGATCAACTTCATCGCGAAAAAACAAAACGGAATGACCAGTGACATGAAGATCACCACCGCCATGATCAAGTCGTTGACCACACCCAACCCCTGTGTGTATGCACGATAAGCAAACCCGTACACCCGCTCCAGGGGACTGATAGGGTCGCCCATGACATCGGATTGTGATACCTGGGCCGACTTCAATAGCTTCTGCACCGAGGGCGTCCCCACACCTCTTTTTCGTAATTCAACAACCCGGGTTTCCGTCAGCGTCAGCATGTCCTGGCTACTGGTACTGACAATGTCGCGGATCACGCCGATATCCGAGGCAAATCCCTGGCCTTTCAACTCCTCTTTCGATAAGCCCTTGCCACCCCTGATGTTGATCGCCACCGCGTCGCCCATGATGAGTTTGAACCGGGTGCCCGGATCTATCATGACACATGCCACACCGCCCTTGGAAGAGGGCGAACTATTGGCCACAGCCGACTGTGTCACTGAACTGAGCCCGCATACCGCGAAGTGGCGTGGGGTGCTGTCTTGGGCCGCATCCAGAACCGACAACGCAGATGCGGCCGACAATGTCAGCGGCACCGTCATACCCAGCAGGTCCACCTTGTCGAAACGGCTCATTAGGCTTATCTTCTCTTCGAACTTGACAGTTCGCTTTGAGCTGAACGAACTTGGAAACTGCTTGGCGCCTTCACCCATGTCCGATGCTTGAACCATCCGGCGAAATCCGCTGTCGTACCCAAAAGCGATGATGCCACCACCATGGTGAACAGCGCCGCGAAAAATTGCCGACCCATTCTCGTCGGTCATCAGAATCTTGTCTGGGCGAACCTCGCCCACCATCACATGGTTGGACGGAACGCTCTTAATAACGCCAGTGGCAACCAATAGGGCGCCGGGCACCCTTTCCTTGGGCACATCCTTGGTGGTATACCGGTCCTGGAGACGAAGCGACACATCCACTGCTAGCGGGTCTGGCTTCTTCGTCGATAGATGCACCGGCTGTCGGGCAAGTTTCGGCGAGTCAATCAGTTGCGGCAGATAAACTTCCAGAAAACGCTGTACCTTGTTGAATCGCTGGCGATCAATTCGCCGGGGCACATCCAACGGGGTAAAGGCAAATGGGCGGTGATCTTGAACCGACGTTAGCGTCAAGGCGCAGATTGCATACTTGCTCATCACCGTCGAGGGCATGATAAATTTACCGCCCATGTGCACCTGCCACGACTGGCTCTTGTTCTGCCGGGTCGTGTCTATCAAGATGTTTTCCAGCCCCGTTTCCGCAGCGCATTGACGTGCCTGGCTGACGACATAACGCCCCAAACGGGGCGAACGAGCCTCGGCCTCCAGGTAATACGCACCGGCGGCCTGCATGGGATAACCAGAAAAGAAGAAACCAATCCGATCCGTATTGAAACTCAAATCCAAACACAAACCCACCATGGCCGGCAATGGGCGATACCGATTGGCAAATAACTGCGAATAGTTCATCTTCGGATCGATCTGTTCATTCCTGCGGGCTAAAAACCGAAGTCGCTGGCGGATGGAAAGGTTGTTTAGCAGCCGTGCTCGACTGGAAGCCAGCACCTTGGCGCTGCGCTGCGCTTGGGCCGACACCTCTTGATAGGCTTCGATCAGAATCTCCTGCTCTGTGTCACTCAATTGCCCGTAATCAACCAGGTCACGGCCAAATTGGTTGAACGCACGCATCACCCGGCGCACTTGGGTCAGTTGAGTCTCGACCAGACTTGCCTCCTGTTGCTGGTTTTGCTTTTCAGACGCCAACAGTTGGTCATTCAACTCGTTACGCCTGATGCTCAGCAGATCGATGACCACCTGTTTGGGCTTGATCTTCTTGCCCGCCACGGTCGCCACTTGCGACCGCAGTTGCCTGACCAGTTCCGTCGAAGGACCGTTCTCAAAGGTCTTGCGAATAAATCGCTCGTAGGCCAACTGCTGCTCAAACCATTCGATCTGCCCCTGCAGCGCCTGGCCATCTGCAAAGGCAAGATAGGCAAATTCCTCTTCACCTTGCAGCGCATTGGCGTGATTGTTGACCACGCTGATCAGCACCGGCCGCTGTGGGGGCTGCTGCTCAAACCGCTCGAGCAACTTAAAAAGACAAACCAGATTCCCCGCGCTGTTAGCGCCGGGCGAAAGTGATGGCACGATCGAATTGCTGTCCAAGTAGGTTTGCAGGTGAACCACTTGACGGGCCGGATCTTTGGCAAAGTCCGTGCCCTGAACTGCCGGCTCGCTACTACCGGGAATAAACAGCCAGTGCGTATCCAGCAACCTACGGTCCCACCTGCCCGGAGCCGGTTGCTCAATCCGTACCGTCTGGCCCTGGGTTTTCAGTTTTGCATGCCAGTCGTCGCCAAATGCCTTAACCAAGTGGCGCCGCTTGATGTAAAACCGCGGAATGCTCAACGGAGCCTGCGATATTTTCTGACCTGCTTGGGCCAAAACTGTAATCGCGTCCTGCGGCGGCTCGATGAATATCACCATCGATGCACCTCGACGGACCGGTGACAACCACCGCCCGAAGCAATCAAAATCCAAGAGCACCGCCGATTCGCTTAACCGATGGTCAACCGGGTCTAATTCATGGGGCAGAGCTGTGCCTGCGTAAACCAGTTGCTTTTCAACCCCCCCGACTGGCAAGTTTGCCGGCTCCACCAAGTTGGGCGCCATTTGATACAGCGGCACCTGCTGCCCAGCCACCGTCATCGTCGCGTTGCCGCTGGTAAAAACGGCTGCTGGCGATTTTATCGTTCCTGACTGCCACAACCCACGCAACTGTTCCGCCGCCACCCGATCCGCCTTCAGGGCAGCCACCATGGCCGCGTTTACCTGCTGCTCAAGCACCTCCATTGTCACTTGCGCCTCATTGCGCAATACACCAGTCTTCGCTTGCTCGGCAATCCGCTCTGCTTCCGTTTTTACCGCTGCGGCAACGAATGGAAACGCCATGGCCCCAACAAGACAAATGACCCCCACCACCACCAATGCAGGCCGCGGCTGCAACCGCCAGGCAATGCCGATCATCACCACGTGTGCCAACAGCACCAGCACCAATAGCGTCGGCCGCTCCAACGTGTATCTCTTGTACCAAGGAGAATCCTTGGCCGCTCCCCCCTGGGCAATCTGCTCAAGATTTTGCCTGGCCTCCAATACGTTGGCCGTGGCCAATCTCGCCTCGCCGAGCAGAACCTCCGCCTGCTGCTGCTGCTGGCGCTTATCTACATTGGCTTTCGCCACCGCAGTCGCGAAAATTTCTCCAACACGCCGACTCACTTGATCGTTGCCCGCCTGGCCGACCTGCCGTGCGCCCTGCGCTTGCTCCTCTACCAAGTCAACGAACTGGTCGTAATAATCGTCGGCACCGGCTGAGAACGAAGCGGCCAGCACCAGCCAGCACCACGCAACCATCGGTGCCAAACGTCCCAACACATGCGCTGTAGGCGTTGCCCTGTTCATTCCTGCCCCGCCTTTTGCTCTTCAATCGTGCCCACGCGAATGTCAACATCTTCACGCCGCCTGATCTGATCAACCTGCCCGTCGCGCACCCACACCACCCGATCACAAATATCCAGCATCTTGTGGTCGTGAGTCGCGCTGATGACCGTCACGCCCATCTGTTTGCTCAGTTCCTTGAGCGTGGCGATGATGTCTGCGCCCGTCTTCAAGTCCAGGTTGCCCGTCGGTTCGTCGGCCAGTACGATCGCCGGCTGATTGGCCAGTGAACGGGCAATCGCAACCCGCTGCTGCTGGCCGCCCGACATGCGTCCGGGTCGGTGGTTCCACCGATCACCGATCCCCACCTCCTGCAACAGATTGAAACCTCGTTCCCTCGCTTCGTCCGGATCGACGTTGGCAAATATCATTGGCATCACCACGTTTTCCAGCGCCGTCAATGTCGGCAACAAGTTGAAAGACTGAAAGATGTAGCCAATCTTGCGACAGCGAAGCCACGCCAACTCGTAACTGTCCAGGGCCGCCACGTCCACCTCGTCGATGAAGACCATGCCATCGGTCGGCTTGTCCAGTCCGCCTATCATGTTAAACAGGGTTGTCTTGCCCGATCCTGACGGGCCCATGATGGCCATGTACTCGCCACGAAAAACATCCAGATCCACACCACGCAATGCGTACGTCTGCGTTTCGCCCATCTGATACACCTTGCGCACGCCAAGCACCCGCACCACCGTGTCGCGTTCCAGCGTCGCCTGGTCACCTGCGGTTTCGTTTGAACTAACCGTCATTCATCAACCCGCAGTGCGTCTACCGGACGCATTCTCGCCGCCATGATTGCCGGGCCCACGGCACCGGCCACCGCCAGCACCAGACCGGCCAAAACCGACCAGCCTATCACCGTCGAACCCTGTCCCCATGGAAAATATCCGACCCCATAGTGATCGAATTGCAGCCATCCGCCCAGCAACGCAACTAAAATCCCCAGGAAGATCCCCAGAACCGAGCCAAACAGCCCCATCAGGCCTGACTCTATCAGAAATAACTTGACCACTAGGCTGTCGATGGCGCCCAGGCATTTCATCGTGCCTATCTCGCGAATCCGCTCCGACACGCTCATCAGCATGGCATTGGCAATGCCCACGGCACAAGTCAACAGCGCCATCAAGATCAGCCAGCTATCGATCGGATTGCCTTCACTGAGCATTTCTTGCGCATTAATACGGTTACTGCGCAGCAAATCCTCAATCTCAGCACCCTGGCGGCGTATACGCTCATGGGCCAGCACTACCGTCAAAGGCCCTATCTGCTCATGCTCGGATGCAACTTGCACCAGAATCGCCAAACCCAGCAGTTGTGAGTCCGAGAGGCCTGCCGGTTGGCCGACACGATCCTCGAACAGCCTTTTCAATTCCAAGGCAATACCTTCATCACTGGCCCGGGTATGCATGGCCTTTACTATCGTACGGCGATGCGCAGTAGTCATCTGATCTACCGTGTCCTGCCACAGATACGGCTGCTCCTCGACCAGTTCCCGAAGCCTATGGGCATATTGGTGTTGATCAGACTGCGACCAGTCGCCAGCGGCGCTCGCCATGGACGCCTCCCCGGACCGGTCCACCACTTTGCGTAGATAACGCTTCTGCTTCTTGCTCAGGTGACTGGAAAACACATGCCACACCGCAGCCCAGTCCGGAGGCGCAACGTCCAACAATTTTCCCACCTCGCCTCTTTGTGCCTCGCTCATAGCACCCACGAAATCGTACCTGGCCAGCGATTCGGACGCCCGCTGCAAAGATACGATTTGCTCCATCTTCAGCCCGGGCACCTGTGTTTTATTGGCCAGCACATACACC
>CAUZAW010000140.1:0-7732 GCA_963577735.1 Phycisphaerae bacterium
TAGGCAAAAGTGCTGATCACCGAATGCACGTTTGTAGAGCCAGGGCACCGCAAACGGGCGGCGGTTGGCAAGCACCTGCATTTGGACGACATTATTAATCTGCTGGATCGTTGCAAGGCCGAGGCTGTGGTGGTCACGCATCTGTCGCGACGGACCCATATTGCGGCGGCACGTGACCACATGAACAAGCAGATACCGGCCAAACATCGTGACCGGGTGTTTCTGCTCATGGACGGCAGGACGAATCGATTACGGCTGGATAGCCAGGTTAGCCATGCGCAGGCCGAAGAAGCTTCCGGCGAGTCAGCCACCGTGGAAATATGATCAGCGATAAGTCCAGTTCTGTGCAGAGCGCAACCTTGCCAGTTGTTGCGGTCTGTCCGGCCCCCCCCCACGATGAGGTCCTGCTGCGAGGTGCTATCCGGTTGTCGATTGATTTGGACCTGCCTCTGGTGCGCCAGTCTCGAACGCGTGGCGTTGAGATGTTGCTGGTGACAACGTCGTCGAGACTGGAATTGCGTGTGGTGGGCGGTAACAAACTGTTGCGCGGTGGCCGGGCGGTGTACGTGGATCTATCAAAAGTGAATACTGCCTCTGGACCAGGCCGGAGTCTGCGTCAGCCCATCGCGCGGGCCGTCGGCTTGAAGCGGGGCACAACTGCACCGACCGTGATCGATGCATCGGCCGGTTACGGCGCAGATGCCTGGCTACTGGCTTCGCTGGGCTGTCAGGTCCTGGCTATCGAACGTCACAAACTGGTGGAAGCCCTTCTGCGCGACGGTCTGGTACGGGCCGCGTCGGTCGAGGGATCCCAAGTAGTCGTGGATCGCATTTGCCTGGTGTGTGCCGATGCCCTGTCCCTGCTGCGGCAGATGTCAGGTACAGGACCTTGCGGTGGCCATGAACTGCCCGAGGTGGTTGATCAATTCCGGACTCCGGATGTGGTCTATTTAGATCCAATGTTTCCGCCTGGACGCAAGACGGCCGAGCGTAAACCGCTGCGTGTGTTACGCCGGCTCGTCGGTGATGACACTGATGCTGGCGAGTTATTAGCCACAGCGCTACGCGTGGCCAAGCAGCGGGTGGTGGTCAAGCGTCCAATTCGCGCTGATCCTCTTGGGTCAAAGCCAACGACGACGCACTGCGGGAAGGCAACTCGCTATGACGTATATGTGACGTCGTGAAGATAAGGTTACTTTTTCCTGCCGAATATTAGCGACTATGCTAATCACCGGTGTTCACCAGGGACGGCATTGTCCCGGCAATGTTTTGCCATAACTTTACTGTCATCTCGGTGGCAAACGGCCAACGGTTGCAATTGTGTGCGTCGCACTGGATCATGACGGTAACCGTTGGGCAGTGACAATCCAACGACTTTGCTTATTGAACCGGGGTTACCACCCCTTCCAACTGCCGTCTTCATGGCGGTACTGTCGGTAGGCCATCTGCTGGTAAGGCAATTTTGCGATGTCAGCTTCTTTTACTTCGACTCCGAGGCCGGGCCGGTCCGGGACATTTACGTGTCCATTTTCGATCACCATGTCGTGTTCGACATATTTTTTAAACACCTCGAAACCATGGGTTTCCTGGATAAGAAAGTTGGGAGTCACGGCATCGGATTGAATGGAAACTATCCAGGAAAGTGGACCACCGCCCAAGTGCGGGGCCATGAGCATCTGCTGGTGCTCGGCGTAGGCGGCAATTTTCAAGTAGGTGCTGATGCCATAGCAATGGATGATGTCCGGCTGCAGAAAAGCGCACGACCGCCTGTCAATCATTGGCTTGAACTGCTCGAACGTAAACAGCTTTTCACCGGTGGCCACAGGGACTGGGCTTTTTCGCGATACTTCTTCCAGTGCGTCCAGTGACCCAAACTTAACCGGTTCTTCAAGAAACAGCGGTCGATGTGGTGCGACTCGCCGAGAAAACTCCACGCTCAGTTCAGGTGTTGGGCTGCCGTGGGTGTCGAGCAGGATGTCAAAATGCGAGGGTACCACCTGACGGATGGCGGCGATGCAGGCAACACTATGGTCTACCGCGGCATCATCCATTGGCCAACGTCGTGTTTCCAGCGGATTGCCTTTCATCGCCTCGTAGCCCAGTTGCAGTTTATTCTGCGCATCCTCGGCTGCTTCCTGAGGCGTACTGTATCGGCCACCGGTATAGATTCGCACGCGATCACGACACTTACCGCCCAGGATATTGTGAACGGGCACGCCCCATGCCTTGCCAGCGATGTCGTACAGGGCCGCATTAATCGCCGCCATGGCGGTGCCCAGCACAGGGCCACCTTTCCATGGAAGGCGATCGAGAATGTCCTGGCACACTGCCATCACGGGCAGCGGATCGCGATCAACCAGGAGTACGGACCATTCATTGAGCGTGGCTTCGACTGAAGGCACAAGCCATTCACCGCTGCCTTCACCCCAACCGGTAATGCCTGCATCAGTTTCGATCTTGAGAAACAACCAATTCTTGAACGCACTGGCCAGCATTTGCCCGGTATGTGGGTCGTGTACCTGCTGCGAGGTAGGTACGCTGAACTTGTAAGTTTTTATGGCGGTGATTTTCATGGCAAATAACCTATCAACTTATTTTAATAGAGTCTGCAATGGTCCGTACATGGCGGTGCAGTTCGGCAAATGCCTTTTCGTACCCTTCGCAGGTAAATGAAGAACCTTTACAATACTCCAACACGAAACTCTCTGCTTCGGCGAACTTGGCGCAGACGTCAGGTATCTGGTCGGCGATCTCGTGGGGGATATTGGTTACGCCGTTGGCATCGCCGTGCAAGAGGTCACCGGGCTTGACTTCTATTCCGCCGATGCAGACGGGAACGTCACGGTCAATGACACTGCAATAGCCGTGGGAACATATTGTTGAACTGGTAAAAGCGGGGAAGCTTAATGCTTCGACCTGTTCAAGATCACGACCGGCACCGGATGTAATGATGCCGGCAGCTCCAGCTGCCTTGTATGTCGAGCACATCACCTCGCCGAATGTGGCAGCGACCGATGGGCTATCCACATCCTCAAATACCATCACCCCCGGGCCGTCGAGGTTGGCAAGCGTTTCGACCTGGTGAACCAGCATTTCGTACACGGAGTCGGCCGGCTTTGACGCACGCCATGTCGTGGTTACGGCATAGCCAACCATTGGCGGCATCTTTGGAAAACAACTTTGGATATGGTGATTCATGTAGCCGGAAGTTCGGGGGCGAACCTCGAACAATTCAATGGCGTTACAGATGGTGGGCGTGTCATATTGGCCCAGTGCAGCAATGACGTCATCAGATAGTTTTGTGGTAGACGGCAAGGTGGTAACTCCTTGGGGTTGGTTAGGCTACTGAGCCCTGTTTTAGTCCGCTGCAAAGGGAAGAAGTATAATTTGGCTGGCTCATTTGGAACAAGTCGGATATCAGCAGGCCCCGAGTTCTTTGGCCCTTCCGAGGCCAGTGGCCTCTTACTTGCCAGTAATGATGTGCAGGCGCTCGACGATGGAGTCGGCTAGCCCTGACGCCATAGACTGCCAAGTGAGCTTGGGTGACACAATAGTTATATAGTAGATAGGCAGTCCGCTGCCAATCTAGCCAAACAGGCCGTCACAGCCGAGTCGTTGGTAGAGATTTTGGTCGTAGTGACTCTGCGTCACATTTGGTATATGAAGGTGTTTAAGTTGCTGTGAAAATGCCACGAATCTTGACTTTCGCCTTCTAGGCAAGATAATGTTAATTCTTGTTAACCAACAACTTAGGTGATTTGTCCGATAATTTTTTGAGACACATGGGTACTGCTAAGATGCCTGCAAACAGCATAGAACCAAGTGGGGATGGGCAGGTCAACCCATTGGATGTTAAGGAGTTGCGCAATTTGTCTAGGTTTCTAGCCGCTTGGTGTGACGCGGTTGGGGTACACCCTGCCGATCTGGCTGAACGGGCCGACCAGATCAAGCAGCGCTGGGTTAAAGAAAAGGGCCTAAGTCCAGATCAGCTAAAGCGTTTCGGTAGTAGCCGGCCACACTTCTACCGCTTGCTCAAGGGGCAGATTCACATTGAGTACGGTGATCGGCAGATGCTGCAATATCTGAGCGAAATCTTTGAGATTGATGTGGTCCAGTTGTTTGATACTTTGGCCGATCCGGTATGGCCCACAGTCCACTTGGCGATTGGAGACTACATAGAAGCCCCGCTGCAGGATCCCGCGGCACAAAAGGCGCGATATCTTTTTCCGCCCGAGCATCTGGCCGGTTGCCCCATGCATCATCTGTATTTGGATTTGAAGCCTCAGGGCAGTTCGGGGATGCACCGCCATTTTGCCGGCACGGAAATGATGCGGCTTGACGAGGGCGAGACGGTGGAACTGAACTTTCCCTCACGGGCCCGGAATTGCAGCCAGATCATTCTGCATCGCAGTGAAGTGATTTTCTTTGACGCCACCCTGCCGCATCAGGTGGTCAATAGCTCGGGTGTGCCTGCCCGACTATTCATAAGCCGTAACTATGATTTTGACAGTCCGCAGTCCGGCGTAGCAGCATCTTTGGAAACGGACGAACAGGACGCCAACTGAATCAGGAGGTCGGCCATGGCGCTGCCAAAAGAAGACACCAGTCGCCCCCAATCGATGACAAGTAGACAGCGGGTGCTCGCGGCGTTGAAACGTCAACCGGTAGACCGCACGCCGGTGTGCAACCCGACATCGGTTGCCACTGTAGAGTTGATGGATCTGGTAGACGCTCATTTTCCTGACGCTAACCGCAACCCTGAAAAGATGGCCCGCCTTGCCGCCACCAGTTATACCGAACTGGGTTTTGATTCCGTCATGCCGGTATTCACCATCATTCAAGAATCCTCGGCCCTTGGCTGTAGTATTCAATGGGAATCAAAGGACAACTGGCCGACCGTCAGAATGAATGAGCCTATCTGGTCGGAACCGGAAGACATCAAGATCCCGTCGAACCTGTGCACGCACCCCGATACTCAATGCGTCACTGACGCCATCAAGTTGCTGCGCAAGGAGTTGGGCGACGAGGTGGCAATTATCGGAAAAACAATGGGGCCATGGTCGTTGGGCTATCACTGTTTCGGAGTGGAAAAGTTTTTGCTTATGTCGCTTGACGATCCGGACAAAACAAAGCTGTGTTTGGACAAGATGAAACAGGTTACCATCGACTACGGGCGTGCGCAGATTGATGCAGGTGCCGACGCGCTAACCCTGCCCGACCACGCCACCGGCGATCTTGTCAGCGGTGAATACTATGATCGCTATTTAAAGGAACTGCACATCGAGTTTGTGCAGGAAATCCCCATCCCCTTGATCCTGCATATTTGCGGCAAGACGGAGGATCGTATGGATTACATTGCCCAGACCGGCATGGCCGCATTTCATTACGACTCCAAGAACGACCCCTGCAAATCCATGGATATTTGCAGCCACCGGGTCTCACTGGTGGGCAACATCAACAACCCGCAGACGTTGTATTCCAAGGGCCCCGAACAGGTCTCCGCGGAAGTTTACGCCAACCTGGACGCTCATGTGGAACTGGTCGGGCCAGAGTGCGCTATTCCGTTGCAGACGCCAATTGAAAACCTCAAGGCTATCCCTGACGCGGTGCGCCAGTGGCATAAAGATCACGTGACAAGCAACTAAAGAAATTTATTCTGGCAGCAACTGACCCATGAGTGACCTGTTGAAACGTATTGCCAGTGGCGATGTTTTGATCTCAGACGGCGCGACCGGCACATACCTGCAATCGCACGGTCTAGAAGCCGGCGGGTGCCCCGAGGCCTTTAACGACACCCACCCGCATATTGTGCGCCAGATGGCTCAGGAATATTTCGACGCTGGGTCCGACATGGTAGAGACTAACTCGTTTGGCGGTAGCCGCTACATGCTTGAGAAATACGACCACGGCGGCCGTGTAGAAGAGTTTAACCGGTTGGCCGCTGAGCACGTTCGCGCCTCGGCGCCGCCGAACTGTTTTGTCATCGGATCGATCGGGCCGACTGGTGAGTTTCTTGAGCCCAATGGTACCGCCACGCAAGAGCAGATGTACGACGCCTTCGCCGAGCAGGCCTGCGGCCTGGCGGCCGGCGGCGTTGACGGGTTCTGCATCGAAACGATGAGTGACTTGGAAGAAATCACTGTGGCCATCCGCGCTGCCAAGGAAACGACCAAGTTGCCGGTAATGGCTACCTTGACCTTTGACAAGGGGCCACGCGGTTATTTCACAATGTTTGGTATCACGCCTCAAGGCGCTGCCGAGGAACTTTCCGAAGCCGGTTCCGACGTTGTCGGGTCCAATTGCGGGATCGCTATCGAGCAGATGATTGAAATCATTGCCGCCATGCGTACCGCGACGCAAAAGCCGATTATTACCCACGTGAATGCTGGTATGCCCAAGATCGAGGGCGGCAAAATCATATACCCGCACACACCCGAACACATGGCCCCACTGTACACCAAGCTTGTGGACGCAGGAGCCAATATTATAGGTGGTTGTTGCGGCACCGGCCCGGCACACATTCGAGCGATCGTTAAAGCACTAAAGGGATAGTAGATGGATATGGAGAAGTTATAAAATGGCCCAGTTAAGTGATATAGCCAACGAGTTTGTCAGGCAAGAGATTGAAGAGTTTATCGAGCGCGAAGATGAGCGGCAGCATATCATCGACCTTTATGCCAAGGCGTCGCAGCAAATGCAGGATATCGCAGCGAGTATTATCGACGGCGATAATGATTCCTCGGACAGTCTGACCAGCAAGGCGCTGGACGACGGGGTTGATGCGACCACCGTGATGGATGACGGGTTGATTGCTGGGATGGCCATTGTGGGCATCAAATTTCGCGAAAACTTTATTTTTGTACCCGAGGTGCTCGCCTGTGCCCGAGCCATGAAGGCTGGTATGGCTCATGTTGAGCCAATTCTGTCGGCCTCAGGCATTAAGCCGATCGGCAAGGTGATCATGGGCACGGTCAAGGGTGATTTGCATGATATTGGTAAGAACCTGTGCATCATGATGCTGCGCGGCGCGGGCTTCGAGGTGATCGACTTAGGCGTGGACACCTCACCTGACGACTTTATTGAAGCGGTCGAGGAGCACGAAGCCCCGGTCGTGGGCATGTCGGCGCTACTCACGACAACCATGCCGAATATGGGCAAGACGATCGACGCGTTCATCGACGCTGATTTGCGTGACGACGTCAAGTTCATGGTTGGCGGCGCCCCAGTGACGCCCGAGTTCGCTGATGACATGGGCGCTGATGCCTACGGTGACAACGCGGTTGAATGTGTGGATGTGGCCAAGTTATTGGTCGGATCAGGTGCCAAAGTGTAATGGGCAATAAACAAGCGACTGATGACCATGTCGTGAAGTCTTTGCATGAAGAAAATCGACCAATCCGATTACGACCGCAGTGTGGCCCGGCTTAGCAGTCTATTGTCCGACATCGCTGTTCACGCCCAAGAGCAGTCCAAAATGCGGTGTCCGTACAAGAACCGCTTGGACCAGTGCACAGCCAAGTTCGGATGCCGTAACAAGCGCAAACCACGTGCTAAAGACCAGTTGCCGTGGTGCGCCAGCGACGACAAACTGGATTACCGAAGCGCTTGGGAAACGGAACCGGACGAGTACGTGCAGGTGCGGGATACGATTCGCAAAACCGTATCCCGGCCTTGCAAAAATAGCGATCAGCCCATGAGCCAAGTGTGGTATGACCGGCAACATTGTCCGGGC
>CAUZAW010000141.1:0-7719 GCA_963577735.1 Phycisphaerae bacterium
CGTGTGCTGTGATCATTACCCGCTGTTGGCGTGGGATAGTGGCGATGGTCTGATTGGCGTATTGCTGTAACTTGACAAGTTCAACGAGGTATACGTCGGCGTTGTCACTGTAATACTTGGCATTGGCTGAATCGAAGTGGGCCAATTTGGCGGCCACGACTTGGACAGCTTTCATCCATGCCCGGACATCCATCCATACGTGCGGGTCGAAGTGTCCGGAAAATTCCTTGGGCTGCAGCAGGTTTTTTTCATCGAGCAGTTCCGTAACGGCAAAGACAGGCTTACCGCTGCTGGCAACACTGATTAGCCTGTCACTCATCTTCCCTTCCAGAAGTAGGCCGTTGTAGAACACCAAGTCGGCATTCATAAGTTTGCGTGTATCGCTGGTAGATGGGCGGAACAGGTGAGGATCAACACCCTCGCCAATGATACCGGTGACCACCGCCTTATCGCCGGCCACTTGGCGTACGATATCGGTAATCATGCCGACAGTGGTGGTGATCTTGTACGGATAGGTCAGCTTTACCGGTTTCTGGTCGCCACCCACCGTATCGTTACAGCCCGTCATTGCCACAAAAGTGCAGGCCATCAAGGCCGACAGAGTAGTGGTCAAGTAGCCCGATGCCGGTTTTTTTATTTGCATGAATTCTCCTCCAGTCATGCTATTGGCGGTGACTGATAAACTTTAACTATCCAAATCCAATGAAATACTGTTATGATAGGTAGAATGTTTTTTGATTAGTCAAAAATATATTTTAGAATACCATTATAATTATGGCGTGGCTGCTGTCAACTCGTTACGGTAGCCTCTCCCGTCATAGGAGTTTGTGATCATGGCTACCAGTACCGTCGAAGACTACCTCAAACAGTTGTATCTTGAGCATCAGAAAACAGAAAATGCCCTTGTGGCCATGGGGAAACTGGCTGATGCGATGCGGGTGGCTCCCGGTACGGTCACGGCGATGATTAAGACCCTAGGCGAGTCCGGACTGGTCCAGTACGAGCCGCAGGTTGGTGTGAAGCTAACCCGTAGCGGTGAACAATTGGCGTTACATGTGCTGCGACGTCATCGGCTGGTCGAATTGTTTTTAGTTAAGGTGCTGGAGTTGGATTGGTCGCAGGTTCACGAAGAAGCCGAGCTGCTTGAGCACGCGATCTCCGATACGGTATTGGAGCGTATTGACCATCTTCTGGACCGGCCCAGTGCAGATCCACATGGTGATCCGATTCCCACCGCAGCCGGACGAGTTAGCCGTATACGGCTGGTCAGTCTGTCCAAATGCAAAACTGGCCAGCATGCCCGGATCGCGCGGGTCATTGACCAGGGAGCCGGCTTCCTTCGTTTCGCCGAGGGGCGGGGCCTGAAGCCGGGTGTCGAAGTGGTTGTTGAACAGCACGACGAACTGGCCGATGCCGTCACCGTCCAACCCATGGACCAGGCGCCTGTCACCATTGGTACCGCCGCCGCCGCGAAAATCTTTGTTAAGGCGTTGTAGCCCGGTCGCAGGGGTCGGCTAAGATTGATCTCGCATGGTAGACGATCAATCCATCGCCGTGGTCGATGCGGTCAAGCAGCAATCGCTGCTTTCGCCACAGGTCAAAGCGTTTGTCGGCTTGGGATTGGCCCACGCGATGGTGGATTGCTACGGTGGCATATGGGCGATGTTTAAGACACTGGCCGGTCTGGACTTGGCCTGGGCGGGCTTCGTTGCGTCTGTGGTCATTTTCATAGCCTCGTCCATGCAACCGATCTTCGGGTTGTATGCTGACCACGGTCATCGGCGGCGCCTATTGCTGGTCGGTGTAGGCTTGACCTGCACGGGCATGCTGCTGGGGCCCGTCAGCATGTTTGCCCCTTTCATGCACCACTGGTCGGGTTACCTGGTGATGTTTGTCATTTTGCTGATGATGCAGTTCGGCGTTGCGATGTTTCATCCGCCGGCCGTCACGCTGGCAGGTCAAACGATGGCACGGCGACGATCAACGGTGGTGGCTTTGTTCATTGCTTGTGGCATGGTGGGCTTGGCATGCAGTCATCTGTTGTTCAGCAGCGTGTATCTCAGTTTCAACAGGCATACGGAACTGCTGCTGCTGCCGGCCGCTGTGGTCGTCATGCTGGTGTGGCTTTGGTGTCGCACGCCCCAGCGACACCAACCCGGGCCGCTGGGATTGCGGCAAATGTTACTGGGCATCACCAGCCTGTCGCCGCGGTTATTGCCGCTATGGCTGATTCAGGTCATGGTCTCCGCTAATTTTGCGGGGTTGATATTCCTGATGCCTGAATTCGTCAAGGCCCGCGGCTATTCGGCATGGTGGGTCAATGGCGGCGCATTTTTCATATTCATTGCCGGCTCAGCGCTGATGATGGTCCCTGTGGGGTATCTGGCCGACCGGTATGGCAGAAGGCGAATACTAACCATCTGTCTGTTGCTGGGTACGCCAGCATATTTTTTGCTTGTAGCTACCCACGATTTGCCCGGGTACGCTTTTGTAACATTGATACTGCTTGCCGGGGGCCTACTGGGCTCTGCCGGTCCGGTCGGTATTTCACTGGGCCAGCATTTGGTGGTCGACCGCCAAAGTTTGATCACCGGCATGCTGATGGGATTGGCGTGGGCTGTGTCCAGTCCTACTAGGTGGATCACCGGATCGTTGGCCAAACGAGAAGAACTGGGGCCGGATGGCGCGTTGACTTGGCTGGGGGTGACACTGGTGGTGTCCATTTTGCTGAGCCTGTTCGTGCCCGCATCGTTGAAAGATTCGTCTTAACCCCGGCAACCCAGTCGTGTCTATTTTAGGAGATCGGTGCAATCGCATCGCTGTCAGTGGCTGGGTCGTGGTATGGCATGACTCGAACGTCGCGGTTTTGCTTGGCGCGATACAACGCGTGATCGGCATGAGCAACCAATTGCTCGGGATTGTTCGGTTGCGAGTGACATAGCGTGGAGAGGCCGATGCTCATCGTCACCCGTTCGAACAGATCCATGTCCTTGAGCATGGCCTTGGCAGATATTTCAAACTGCTTGCTGATGCGTTTAGCCACCCGCTCGGCCGTCGACAGACCCGTTTGCGGCAGCAGCAGGACAAACTCATCACCACCGAACCGTCCGGCCACGTCGGACCGGCGGCAGTTGGCGCCCAGCACCTGCGCCGTATTCATCAGCAACTTATCGCCCACTTGGTGTCCCAATGTGTCGTTGAGTTTTTTAAAGCCGTTCAGGTCGATCATGATGCACGCCAAGTCGTGCTGGTATCTGTTGGCTTCGGCAAAGCATCGTTGCACAGCGTCACCGAACGCCCGGCGGTTGGCCAACCCCGTCAATGGGTCAGTTGCCGCCATCGTTTCCAGTTTCGAGATCATCTGCTCAAGTTGGCGATTCTTGACGCGCACCTCTTCGACGGTCTGCGTCAATTGGTTGTGCAGACGCGCGTTTTCCTGCTTGGTCTTGAAGATCGCTAGGTTCTTTTCCACGATTACCGGAATAGCAAACAAATAATCGCCAGCCTTGAGGATGTAATCGTAAGCGCCACGGCGAATGGCTATAAGTGCGTTTTCGAGAATACCCTCATCGGTTACCAGCACCACGGGCAGGTCCGGGCGCCGTTCCAGCAGTTGTGACAACAAGTCCAGTCCCGAACCGTCGGGCAGGTTCACGTTGCAGGACAGGGCGCCGACAACGGTGTCATAGTGCTCAACGCTGCCGGGCCCGAAATGATCCGCCAGTTTCTCGTAGATCGCCGAGGCGATGTACGGGTCATCTTCGACGAGCATCAAACGGTGTTGTGTTGGCGCAACCATACCCTTATCAAGATCGGCGCGATACGCCGTGTAGTTGATCTCGCTACCCCTGGCGTGGAGGCGTCCTATAACGACCATTTGCAGAGCCTTACCTGATCGCTGTAAACTCCTGCTTCAATGAAGTCTACACGCCGGGTTTTCGCCTGTTTTGCACTCGTATGGGCCATGCATCCCATGCTGGCCGGCTGCACGACAGTAATTCATGCGGTAAACAACCCCCTTGAAATTGCCCCCGGTGAGTACGACAGGCTGTTCGAGGCGGCCGTTGGCGAGTTGCGCGCCCGTGGATTTGTCGTCGATCGCCATGATTATCGATTCGGTACGGTAAGTACCCGCCCCGTGGGCTCGCCCACCATCCTGGAACCATGGCGGGCGGGCAACAGTGTCTACGACCAGGCTGTCGCCTCGACCGTCAATTATCAGAGGCGCCAGATTACCATTACGCTCGAACCGGTTGAGAATGGCCAGGACATGGAGCCGCCCGACCGGTATCTCTTGCGCGCCGAGGTCATCATCGAACGCGTGGTCTTGCCCACGACGTACATCACCGGTTCAACCACCAGCCGGCGCGTGATCGGCAAGCTCTCACGCGTGCCTGCCGAATGGCGGCAACGCGGTATCACCGGCCATTATTGGCGACCGATTGGGAGAGACCCCTATCTTGAACAGCAACTGATCGAAGCCATCGTCCGCCGTTCACTGACGATCGTGCCCCAGGCCGGTCAAGTGGACCATCAAACTGCGGAAGCTCAGTGACATGATCATTCAGTCGCAACGGCGAACCTTACACATCGGTCACTCGCCCGACCCGGATGACGCGTTCATGTGGTATCCACTGGCCAGTTTCCCTGGTGGTTCCGGGCCCGGGGGCAAAACATACACGCCGCAGGTTGACACACGCGGTTACGATTTTGTTCACCGGCTCGAGGACATCCAGTCGCTTAATGAACGGGCCGTCAAGGCGGAACTGGAAATCACCGCCATTTCCATTCATCAGTACCCGTATGTTGCCGAGCATTACGCGTTGACCAGTTGTGGGTCATCAATGGGCGACGGATACGGGCCGATGGTGGTCTGTCCTGCGGATAAAAAGATGACGCTCGATGATCTCAAGCCCGGCGTCAGGATCGCCATTCCCGGCCGGCGCACTACCGCCCATCTGGCGTTGCAACTGCTGCTGGGCAAAGATTCCTACGATTATGACGTGGTCATGTTCGACCGTATTATCCCTGCCGTCACCGCGGGCGAGTACGACGCCGGCCTGATCATTCATGAAGGACAGTTGACGTATGCCAATGCGGGGCTTGCATGCGTCGTCGACCTGGGCAAATGGTGGACGCAATCGCGAGGGCTGCCTCTGCCGCTGGGCGGCAATTGCATTCGTCGAGACCTTGGTACCCAGGCGGGTCCGATCTGCGCGATCCTCAGTGATTCGATTTGCTATGCCCTCGAACATCGCGACGAGGCGATTGAGTATGCACTGAATTACGCTCGCGACATGGGTTCCGATCTGGCTGACCGGTTCGTGGGCATGTACGTCAACCAGTGGACGCTCGATTACGGCGACGTGGGCCGTCGTGCCGTGCAGCAACTGTTGGCCGAGGCCACAGATGCCGGAATCACTCCCCCGTGCGGGGACATTGATTTCGTCGAACCGGCCTGACCCAATCAAACGTGAACATACTGTCCGGCCTCGTTTGGCCAGCTGCGATTTTCATGCACATCGGCATGTACCGTTTCACGCTGCGAGTATGATCGAACCTATCTTGTCCAGGGATTTGTTGAAGCGGTTTTGGTGAGGGGGATGCCGTTAGTTAAATCAGTACTAATGTCGCCGACGTATGTGAAGTCCGACAGCGGCAATACCCAGCAGTCCAAGGACTGCAGTAGCCGGTTCGGGGATAGGGGGGGTGCCTGTAGGAATCAAATCCGTTGAGGTCAGCGAAAATGAATAACTTAATTCATCATCCAGTTGCCAATCATCGCTATCTGTGCGCCGATAATTTGCCAAACTGCTGCCTTCAGATGTGGGTTGCCACGCCCAGTCGAATTCAGGACTTGTCTCAGATTCCTCTATTGTGTTATTCACAATAGAGAGCCAGTAGGATGTACCTTCGGCTAGGTCTACAGTATTGATGAATGTCGAGTATTCGTAGACATCTAACAACAATGAGCCCTCAGGCTCAGGACTGGTATTGCCGGTATCGGATCTATCGACATCGCCCACGTTATGCTCGTAGAAGGGAGTTGCTTCTGCGTAGCCAAATGCGAACTCGGTAAAAAAACGGATGGTAAAATCGTCAGATCCTGGAGGGGCCACCTCACTAACTTCCGGATAGTAAACTCCGAACCAATGCACGTCCGTGACGGAGGTGTCGGCTTCCAGCGTAAATTGCGATGCCTCTTGGCCTGGATAATCGAAATCAGAAGGGAAAGCTCCCCGCGTGTAATCAGGCGGGCCATTGTCGTATGCCGTTCCGGAATGAAGCCAAAGTGAGGGAATGGCCATCGCTGTTGCAGTACTTAACAAGACTGCAATTGCCGTAGATAGGATATTGGTGGTTAACTTCATTCTCTGCCTCATGGCCCGCTTCTGGCGGTATCTCCAGTTGGATATGTTTAGTTAAATCGCCGCCGACGCAGATGCAGTCCGAGGGCGGCAATGCCCAGCAGTCCGAGGGCGGCGGTGGCCGGCTCAGGGATGGGCGGTGTGCCGGGAGTCGATGTCGAGGTTGTCGAGGTTAGTGAGAAAGAGAAATTACCTTCGTCCTGGAACCAGAATACTTGCTCGTCGGCATTTCGCCAATTTATGATCTCGCTCTCCCCTTCTGTGCGTTGCCAATACCAATCTTCGGAAGTTGCCCCGACGGTATTGTTTACCACGGACAGCCAGACGGGTGTGGTTCCAGCTAGGTCCACTGGATCGATGAATGTCGAGTATTCGTAGACGTCTATTCCAAGGATGTTGGTGTTACCGCTAAAGACTCGGTCGACATCTAATCCGTTCTCCTCGTGGAAGGGGGTATTTAGGGCGCCGCCGAAACCGCCAGAACCATCATCTGCAAAAAAGCGGATGGTAAAATCGTCCGATGTCGGAATGGCGGTGCCAGGATCGGGACGGTAAAACCCATACCAATGCACGTCCGAGATGGTCGTATCGGAGTTAAGGGTAAAAGCTTCCGCATTTTGTTGCGGCCCCATTACTGCGCTCCCGTCAAAATCCGAAAGAAAACCACCTAATGAGAAATCGGGTAGACCATTGTCGTACACCACAGTGGTTACGGCCGTTGCAGTGGCGGCACTCAACAGGATCGCCGCAGTCACGGCAATGGCATTGATAGCTAGTTTCATCCTTCGTCTCCTCGGTCGCTCCTACCCATGTCTCCGGTAGGGTTTCTCAGTGGTGATGCTTTGCCGCTGGAGCTAACTCAGTTCCTAATACGGGCTTGAAGTATGCAGGTCTGGAATGAACGCCAACCCCACCTCGCTCCCGCTTTGAAACTCTATTTTCAGTAGGTTCGCTTTCTTCCTTAAACCCTCTAACTAGGATAGATAGTACCACCTTTTCTCTGCCTCGCAAGGGGGTATGGCAATCCAAGTAGGATTTTAGTAAGTCAACATGGGAGGTTTGGGGAAGATGGTCAGCTTGGATATGGCGGTGATTCCAGGCTGAGTGTATCTGGCTTGGTTGGTAGGAGTGTTCTCTAGGGGCGTGTCACTGATTAGTAGTATTGTCTAGATTGACGAGAATAGGCCCTGACGGTGGGGTGGGGCTGCGGCTCTCAGCGGTCTTGGCTGGGAGGCGGTCACAGGCCGCTCACTGTGAGGTATGTTGCGACATCAAGCGGGTTTCACTTTTTTTTCAATCAGTTGCAGCACACGCAATACCTGGGCCACGCTCCATGCTTGGGCGATACAGC
>CAUZAW010000142.1:0-7713 GCA_963577735.1 Phycisphaerae bacterium
GCGCCAAGCAATTGTTCGGCTGCCGGTTTGCCAACGTACAGCCTCATTCTGGGGCCAACGCTAACATGGCCGTCTTCTTCGCCCTCATGCAGCCGGGCGACACCTTCGCCAGCCTCGTCCTTTCCGATGGCGGCCACCTTTCTCATGGCATGAAAATCAACTTCTCCGGCAAGTACTTCAAGCCCGTTCATTACCCACTCGTGTACGACGAATCAGCTGACCATTTCGAGCACATCGACTATGACGCCCTGCGCAACTTGTGTCTTCAGCACAAGCCAAAATTGATCCTCTGCGGCTACTCGGCTTACCCGCGGATAATTGATTTTGCCCGATTTCGCCAGGTGGCTGACGAATGTGGGGCGTTACTGATGTCGGACATTGCCCACATCGCCGGGCTGGTCGCCACCGGTGAACACCCCTCACCGTTTCCGCACAGTCACATCGTTACCACCACCACACACAAGACCCTGCGCGGTCCCCGCGGCGGCCTTATTATGACCGACGACGAGGAACTGGCCAAGAAAATCGACAAAGCTGTCTTCCCCGGATTGCAGGGCGGGCCGTTGATGCACGTAATAGCCGGCAAGGCGGCCTGCCTAGGCGAAGCATTGCAACCGGAGTTTGGCGATTACGCCCACCAAGTGGTGCTCAACGCCGCGGCGCTGGCCGACGCCCTGACCGAACGTGGTTACCGCCTGGTCAGCGGGGGCACGGACAATCACCTCTTGCTCGTGGACCTGCGGGCCAAGGACGAGGCATTGACCGGCGCTGATGCTGAGAAATGGCTGGAAAAGGCGGGCATCATTACCAATAAAAATGGTGTACCCAAAGATCCTCGGCCACCGATCAGCACCAGCGGCCTGCGTCTGGGCAGCCCAGCCCTGACCACCCGCGGTTTTGCCGAACCGCAAATGTTCCAGGTGGCCGACTGGATCGACCGCGTCCTTTGCGCCAAAGGCGATGGCGATATCGCCGGCCAAGTCCGCACAGAGATCACCGAACTCTGCACGCAATATCTCATGCCGCTCTGAGTGACGCGCGCAGAGATAAATTGAAGCGTTATCGAGGCTATACTCAATAACATGGACAAGCCGCTGCGCAAACTGGTTATCGTGCCGGCCTATAACGAGGCCCAGTCGATCGCCGCCTTGACCGATGAACTGTCACAGCACCTGTCTGATTATGACTTGCTGATCATCAACGACGGTTCAACCGACAATACTTCACAACACGTGCCCGATTCCGTTCGCGTCGTTTCATTGCCCTTCAACCTCGGTATAGGCGCCGCCATGCAGGCCGGCTATCGTTACGCGGCGATACACGGCTACGATGTGGCCGTCCAGGTTGATGGTGACGGGCAGCATCCCCCCGGCCAGGTACCGCACCTAGTCGAACACCTTCGTGCCAGTGAAGCTGACCTGGTCATCGGCTCACGGTTCCTCGAACCAGGCCAGTACAACCAGTCCGCCATGCGAGCCGGCGGAACCTATGTGCTGCGCACAGTACTTGGCCTACTTACCGGCAAACAGTTCACCGACTGCACCAGCGGATTCCGCGCCGCCAACCGATGCGTGATCCACGCTTTTGCCCAGTGGTATCCAGATGACTATCCCGAACCTGAAGTGATTCTACTGCTGCACCGCGCCGGCTACCGCATCGAGGAAGTGCCAGTTCACATGAATCAGCGGGTCACTGGCAAAACCAGTATCCCCCACCTGTACGGCCTGTTCTATGTCATCAAAGTCTGCTTTGCGCTGTTGCTAGACATGATCCGCCAACCTTGGCGCACCTGAAGGAACGCCTCACCATGCCTCATATCCGCACCCTTATCCTGCTTGTGTTCGGCATCGGCCTTCTGGTCTTTGCCCTCCGCAGCCTGCGCCAGCAACGGCTCAAGGAGCGTTACGCCCTAGTGATGCTTTTCTCCGGCCTGCCGTTTCTGGTCTTGGCTTTTTGGCCACGCGGATTGCTAGCACTGGCCAACGTCATGGACATCGGCGTATCGGCACTGATGGTCATGCTGTTGACTTTGTTCGTCGTTTTGATGATTTTCAAGCTGCTGTCGGTCGTCAGCGTCCAGGGGCGCCAAATCGCCACGCTAACCCAGCTGATCGGCATCCTGATGGAGCATCAGAAACTCACCTTCCCACCAACTGCATCAGACGGTAAACCCACACCACTTTCTCCACATTCAGACGATGGACCCAGCGACTGACGGTATCGCCTTGGAAATAGCGCAGGGCCACGCGGTACTGTTCGTCGAATTGCTCACGATTGACCTCGCCGCTCTTCGAGCCGCTGTGCAAGCGGAATTGTGCCAATACCTGATCCATCACCAGTGGATCGCCTTGCCCGCCCATACGCAACCAAAGGTCGTAATCCATCGTGTAATACAGCGTTTCATCCAAAGGTCCAACCTGTTCGCCGAACGATCGCCTCCAGAAAACACCCATCTGGCTAATAAAGTTCTCACGCAGCAGGGCGTGGTACCGGTATCGGCGTAAACGCCGATTTTTATAACGTGTGACCGATCGGCGAATCTCCCGTCCCTGATCATCAATGACCACGCACTGCCCGATGAGCCAGTTGGCCTGCGGATGCTCGTCGAACGCCTGCTTAACCGCCGCCAACGCACCTGGGACATACAAGTCATCGCTGTTGAGATAGCCAACGATATCGCCGGTCGCCCGCAAAAGCCCCTTGTTGATCGCCTGCGTCTGTCCTTGGTCATCCTCGCTGACCCACAGCAGACGCGGGTCATCAATATCACGCAGTAGATCCACGCTGCCATCCGTGCTCCCGCCATCAATCACGATGTGCTCCAGCGAGAACGCACCCTGCTGGCTCAGCACGCTGTCAATCGTTTGGCAAAGATAAGGCGCCTGGTTATACGATGGTGTCACGATACTGAGTTTGGCCATGTCCACGTAACCCTGCGTCTGTCTTGACGCTATGGCTGCGACCTCTAAAGTGTACAACGAAACGAGGCTGGACCTAGGGTTACGGTCAGGGATATGCCATGTCGCAATGGGACTCGATGGGCAGCAACCTTGTTTTCATTTTCTCCCCGCCGAGATCGGGTTCGACCATGCTTCAACTCATGCTCGAATCGCATTCGCTGGTGGCCGGGGCGCCAGAACCACACGTGATGGTGCCCTTGCGATACACCGGCTACTACGGCCAACCGGAAAAAGCTGATTACGACACGATTAACGTGTCACTGGCCATTCGTGAGTTTGTGGATCACCTGCCTGGCGGTGAGCAGGATTACCTGGGCGCGTGCCGCGCCTATGCCGGTACGATGTACCAAAAGGCCATGACAGGCAAGCCGGCCAGCCGTTACTTGGTCGAAAAAACGCCGTCAAACATTCTCGAATGGCCGTTTATTGTCAAGGTTTTTCCCGCCGCCCGCTATGTGGTGCTGGTGCGCCACCCCTTGGCAATATTTCATTCCTTTGCCGAAACGTTCTTCGGCGGCGACTACGAGATGGCCCGCCGGGAAAGCAACGTGCTGCAACAGTACATTCCCCGGATCACGGCCTTTATGCGTGAGGCGCCCGTCGAAAAGATCTCCGTGACTTACGAGCAGTTGGTGCAGGAGCCCGAGCCCGAGGCTAGGCGCATCCTCAAAATGCTCGGTCTGGATTTCGAGCCGGCAGTCGTCGAATATGGCCAAGTGGGCCACCGACCCGGCTCCATGGGCGATGCCGTAACCGCCTATAGCCAAGATCGCCCGGTCGATACGTTCGTCGATCGCTGGTCGACCATTTTGGGCAAAGACAATCAACGCCGGCGAATCGCCCGGGAGTTAATCGCCCAGTGTCACCCCAACGATTTGGCGGTATTTGGCTATCCCCTAGATCAGCTGTTCGATAATCTGAAAACTGCTTCGACAGCCGACCGTGCATTAATGTCGCAGCGTCAAGCGTTCAACTTCTACCTACTCAAACGCCGAATCTTCATAATGCTGCGCACTCTGGCGCGTAGCGCATGGGTGATCTGGATTCTTAAGCGGATCCGCTACTACTGCGACGTATTGCTGCGTGAGTAGAAACTTTCAGGAAAAGTTTTCTGGAATCACAAACCCCATCAGGAGACAGTCCCGCAAGCATTCACCGCCATGCCCTGTGGGTCAATGTCGTCAGCCTCACGTTGGCCGCGACCGTCGTCGGCGGAGCGCGCTTTGCCTCCAACTGGCTGGTGGCGTGGAAATACGGCCCCGCCGAACACGGACAGTTCACCATCGTCTTTCAGTTGTTTTCCACGCTGGTGATTGTCGGGGAACTGGGCATGGTCACCACGTTTGGCGTCCGCCAGATTTCACTGGCCGTGGCGCGGGGTGAATCAACTCTAAACCAATTGATCAACCGCCTTAGCGGCACCCATCTGTTGATCCACACTGGCATCGCGGTGTTATTAGTAATATTCGCTACGCCACTGGCTCTTTGGATCAACGTGGACGATGCGTACATCAGACTTGTCGCCGTCTGGATATGGGGCATCGCCATCTACCGCTTGACCATGATGCTGGCCAATGGTCTTGAGCGGAGTGTTTACTTTACGGCCACGACGCTTATCTTTCACTCCGGGTGGATACTGTGGCTGACGGTCTGCCTGCTGACCCACCGGTCACTTGGCTATCTTTACGTGGGCTGGGCCATCGCGTTTCCCTCCGCGGCTGTGGTGAGCTGGGCGGTGATGCCGTCGCTACTGCGCCGCCATCACCTGCGACTACGCCCTTGCATCAGCAGTCTTAAGCACACGCTCGCCACGCTCTGGTCCGCATTGCCCTACTCACTGCCGATGACCGGCATGCTTATCTTGCCCGGGATCATGTGCGTGGTGTTGGCGCCTCTATGGCAATCCCGCAGTGAGATCAGCTTTTTTCAGATCACATTTACCTTGTGCGTCCTTCCCAATCTCGTGGCTATCCCCATGTCTAACGCCATGCTTCCGGCCCTAACACGTCTCACAACTGCTTCCAGCGGACAGGCCAACATCACCACCACCGAGCCAAACCGCCTGGTCAAGCAGGGATTCGGTTTATTGGCCGCTTTCGCCACACTGGCGTTCGCTTGCTTCTGGCCATTGGGCAGCTGGCTGCTGGGACTGATCCGTGATGTTTACCGTGATCAGCATGCTGTTTTGTTGCTGTTGTCGGCCGGCATCAGCTTCGAAGTGTGCCGGCTGCTCGTCGATCAGTTGCTGATGGCCTCGCGTCATGTGCGTGTGGTTGCCTGGTCTGAGATCGCGAGGTATATCGTCCTGATAGTGGTTGCGCTGTGGGGCATTGCCCTGTGGGGCGCCATCGGCGCCGCGGTGGCGGTGACGTCTTCAATGCTGGTAAACTTCGTCACAAAAATCATCGCCGCAAGACGATTGATGGGACTGCGACTGTACACTGAGGCGATTGCGTTGGCCGGGCTGATCCTAGCTATTGCTGCGGTCGGCAGCTTGCAACGCTACCCGTGGCTGACGCTGCCCGTCTGGTTCACCGGCGTCCTGGCATTGCGATTCGTGCAGCCCAACCAATTATGGCGATGGAGGCCCTTCGCTCAGGGCTGAACCGCCCGTATCCATGAACTTCGTTTATTGTGCCCTCCCTTGCAGCAATACCATTGAGATTCTAAGCTTCAAGCAAATGCCAATACGCTTCCTTTGCCGCAACTGCCAGGTGCGGGTTAAGGTGCCTTCCGGTACCGAGGGCCGAAGGGTCAAATGCCCCCGATGCGGATTCTCTCAACAAGTGCCTCACCGTGGACATCTGGCCGATCCCAGTGCCGCGTCAGGTATAGATTTAAACTCTCAGGCTGAAGACTCCGCGATAGCCGACGCCCTGTCCGACAGCGGAACGTCCGCCGTCGGTTCGTCTGCGTCGCATCACGACGATCAGTATGCCCTGCCGTCTCCTGAAATCGTAGACACCACCGAAACACCCAAGGATCTTGCTGATCTCCAGGCGCCGACAGACGGCCAAGGCGCATCTGAAACAGAGCCATTATCCGATAACCCGGCCAAGGCTCGCACGCATGCTCCGCCGGTTCCCCAGCCGCAATCCGCTGATGCCCGGCTCCGATCCACGACATTGCCACCGCCGCCACCAAGCCCCCATCCCATCGCCGATGGTCCCTCCTCGCACACCACCACCGACATACCGCTATCTTCAAAACCCAGCGATTACCGTCCCGCCACTGGTCGCGGCGGCGACAACACGTACACGCAAGCAAACTCCACCCAGCCAATGCACAAGGTAAATGCCCCCACCTACACCGAGTTGATCGTACTCACTTGGCTGTTTCGTATCTTGGCTTTTGTCGTTCTTGGCGTACTGACCAAGCCTCTGCTGCGCAATGTCGATATCGAATTGGACAATGCATTGAGGATCGTCGTTGCCGTGGTACTCGCCTTCGCCGGCGGCTGCACCTTGTGGCTGTTGAGCGAGTTGGCCCGCGCCGTTCGCGACATCGCACGCAACAGCTTCAAGCGTTAGCATTCACCCGATGTCAGATATCCGCCAGATCGATCGGGCCATTCGATGGTCTAAGATTCTACCCTTACTGCTGGCTTTAGTCGGCGTCCTAGTATTTTCCAACAGTCTCGAAAGCCCGTTTATCTTCGACGACGAACGGCACATCATCGACAACCCAAACATTGCCAACCCCTGGCCGCTTTTGCCCATACTGAAAGAATCGCGGCCCGTCGTCAGCCTGACCCTGGCGTTCAACTACAAGTTCGGCACCGATACCGACGTGCGCGGCTACCACCTGGTCAACTTGACTATTCACATTCTGGCTGCCTTGGCACTGTACGGCCTTGTCCGCAGCACGTTGCTGCTGCCCATGTGGTCGAGGCGTTTCGGCGATGTTGCCCCCTGGATTGCCTTTGCTGCGGCGGTACTGTGGATGGTCCATCCGCTGGTCACCCAGGCGGTCAATTACATCGTCCAACGCGCCGAGTCGATGATGGCGATGTTCTATATGATGACGCTGTATTGCGCCGTGCGCAGTTTCACTTCAGCGGGCAGAAAAACTTTCTGGTACGCCGCAGCCATTGTCACCTGCGCTCTGGGGATGGGCTGCAAACCGGTCATGGTCTCGGCTCCGCTGATCGTGCTCATCTACGACCGGACCTTCGTCACCAACTCATTTCGCGCCGCCCTGCGCCAACGAACAGTACTGTACATCGGGTTGGTGGCCGGCTGGGTGTTGCTGATTCTCATACGCGGCCCTAGCCAGTTACTGACAAGCGATGCCGCGGCCGGGTTCAATCTGGAAATAATCAACCCGTGGGTCTATCTCTATTCACAGTCCCACGTGATCTGCCATTACTTGCGACTGGCGATATGGCCCAATCCGCTGGTCTTCGATTACTGGTGGCTGCCGGCTCGCAGCATGATCGAGATTTGGCCGTACCTGGTCATCATCGTGTTCTTGTTGATCGCCAGCGGCGTGGCCCTTTGGCGAAAAAATTGGCTCGGCGTCATTGGGGCAATGTTCTTTTGCGTGCTGGGCCCGACATCCAGTTTCGTCCCCATCGCCGACCTGGCAGTAGAGCACCGCATGTATTTGCCCCTGGCTGCCATCATCGTCGCCGGGGTCATCGGCGGATATGTATTGCTGTGCCGGCTAAAGGGACCGCAGCAGGCTCGTGTGCCGGGCGGAATCCTGGTGCTGGTTCTGGCAATCCTGCTGGCGGCGGGGACCGTACGGCGTA
>CAUZAW010000143.1:0-7690 GCA_963577735.1 Phycisphaerae bacterium
AACTCTCTACCGTATTGCCGCACTCTCAAGGCTCGTTTGCTGGTCCTCAGGCAGACGGATAAGATTCTGCAAGTCGAATGTTGACAGAGACCTTCGAAACAAAATTGATGTGCGGTGCGTGGTAAGTCGCCAGTGGCAACCCAGCCAGATCATGGAAAAATTGGCCAAAAAATCGTGGATGGGCATGTGCCTGACGCTGCTGGTAATGTATGCCCCTGCCTATGGCCTAAGTGAAAACACACAAAATCAGGCCGCGCCATTGGCGCCGCAAATTACACCCGGCCTGCACGAATACGCCATCCAGCACGTATCCGGCCAAGGCCCGGTCGATATCACGGTCCGTTACATGTTGGCTAGCGGCCAGTTCCAGATCACCGGCGTGCCGCCTGCCGACTAGACACCTGCAAACGTAGATAGCGGCTTCAACGCCCAGCACAAGGCCGCCACCTGCGCATGACCCGCACCGAACGCAAACTCTCCGTCCAGACGACAATCATCGGCGCGGTACTTACCGCGGTGGTCACCTTGGCCCATGTCCTGGGTTGGCTAACCCCACTGAATAACTGGCTGTACGATCGCCGAGTGCGACACTGCCAGTTCTTCGCTGCGCCGCCCACTGACAAGCTGATCCATATCGACATCGATGACCGGTCATTGCAGGCTAAGGGCAGATGGCCCTGGCCACGAACATACTTGGCCCAGATCATCGAGCAATTGCAACGTGCCGGCGCCAAGGTAATCGGCCTGGACATGATCTTCTCGGAATCGCAACAGCCCGAATACCGGCCCGGTGACGATGAAAAGTCATTGGTAAAGATCAACCACGATGAGCAACTCGCCCAAGCAGTGGCTAGGCACGGCAACGTGCTGATACCCCTTTCGCTGACTCACAACCCCAATTATCTGACCAAGGATTATCAACGGGCCATGGTCGAGGTATTTTACGATGACCTGGAAATCACCGGCGAACAACTGGCCAAACGGTTACAACGCGACATAGACCGCAAGAACCTGAAACAGCAAGTCTTCAATCGATTTCTTGAACTTCGGCGTGAGGCGATGCATGTCCTGATCGACCGCGAACTTGGCCGCAGGAAATGGCATCGCGACCAGTTGCGCCAACTGCTGCTGCCCCACACCGATACTACCCTTGTCAATTCGCCTTTGCTCAATCAATTTGACGAGGTATACGAACAGGTCCGCTCAATCCGCCTGCTGCGCCGCTTTGCCCGCCCGGCAACGACCACCACCACCCGCCCGCTGTCGGCCTCCAGTCCATTGCCACCTATTGCCAAGTTCAGTGCCGTAGCGGGGATGACCGGTTTTGTCGATTACCTGCCCTACGATGACGGTGTGGTGCGTTCCGTGCCGCTGTGGACAGAACACCGCGGTTGGCTGTTTCCCCAGATGGGCCTGGCCATGGCCTGCGCCCAACTCGGCGCAGATATCAACCAAGTGCGCATTGAGCCGCACCACATCGTCATCCATCCGGCCCACGGGCCGCCCATTCGAATGCCCGTGCGGCGACATCGCATGCGTGGACCGGGCACGGAGGTCGACCTGATCTTCGACGTACCCCTGTTGGGCCAGGCCGACCGCTGGGAAACCATGTACGACTGGCCCAGCCACCAAGAACCCAAACAGCACATGCCTGCTGCCGAAGTTTTTCGGGTCCGCGAACTACGCGATAAATTTATCAAAAACAATATCACTGCTGACGGGGCAACGATTTTTCTGCTCAATGACCTCGACCAGGCAAAGGCCATTCATCTTCATGAAAATCCGTTTGCCAAGGATGACTTCGACAGCCGAGTACCGGTCATCAAGCAAACGCTCGAACAACTCGAAGGCCAATTCTGGTTTGCCCAGATCCAGGAGATGGACCCGCAGGAACGCGAGGAGCATTACACCCAGGTCCTCGCCGCCCGCGACGCCCTGTACAAAGTGCTGTCACAAAACGCCCAACTCAAGGATCAGGTCCCCAGGGCCGAGCAACGGCTAAGCCAAAAGGTCAAGGGCAAAAGCGTCCTGATCGGTTGGACAGCACACGGCATAGCGGCCGACTTCGTGCCCACCAGCCTTCATTTCAAGTGCCCCGGTGTGGTCATTCACGGGGCCATCTTCAACGCGATCCTGACCGGAGAAATGTGGAAAACCGCGCCGCTGCAGGTCGGCCTGCTGCTGACCCTGGGTATCGGCATCCTCGTCACGCTGGCCACCGCCTTGATCTCACCACTGCGGGCCACGGTCGCATCCTTGGCCATCGGCACTGGGTACCTTGCGATCAACGGCATTGTGCTTTTCGACAAGTACAACCTCAATGTCAACGTGGCCGGCCCGCTCGTGGCCATGGGAATCGTCTGGTCCGGGTGTACCTTGTCGCGCTTCATCATCGAGCGCCGCGAGCGATGGAGGGTCGAAAACAGATTCCGTAGCTACGTGGATCCCGCGCTGGTTGACTGGGTCGTCGAGCACCCCGAGCAGTCCACTCTTGAAGGACAGCTTCGCGAGTTGACGGTCGTCTTCACTGACCTTGCCGGTTTTACCACCCTCTCCGAGCAACTGCGCGAACGGACCGTACCCATCCTCAACGACTACATGCAATTGATGGTACCCATCATTCGCCAGCACAACGGCTACGTGAACAAATTTCTCGGAGACGGGATCATGTTCTTCTACGGCGCGCCGCGAGGCAATCAAAACCACGCGATTGATGCGGTCAGAACATCGCTAAAGATGCAGGAGGCCATGGTCGGCTTCAACCGGCAACTGGTCCAACAGGACCTGCCCGGCGTGAAGATGAGGGTGGGGATCAGCAGCGGCAACATGGTCGTCGGCGACGCCGGCTCGGCCGATGCCAGCGACTACACCGTGCTGGGCGATGCTGTCAACCTCGGCTCGCGCCTCGAATCGGCCAACAAGGCCACCGGCACTTCAATTCTGCTTAACGCCCGCGTCGCCTTGTTTACCGAAGACGAATTCCTGCTGCGGCCTATCGGGCGGCTCCAGGTCGTGGGCAAAACCCAGGGGGTCATGACCTTCGAGCCGCTGTGCACCCAAGACCAGGCTAGCGACGATGCCCGGCAACTGGTGAACATGACCAACGACATGGTCAACGCCTATATCCTCGGCCAGTTTGAAAATTGCGCCGCGTTATCCAGAAAAATCGACGCAACGTTCGGCAAATCGACACTGACTACGTTGTACCGCCAGGCTAGCCAACGCTTTGAGCAAGACCCGCCGGGACCGGAATTTCTCGGCCAGATTGTCCTAGAAGAAAAATAAGCCCGGCCGCACTACTGACCACGCCAAGCATACACACACTATATAGATATTTTGTGCCTTTTTGCACTCGGTCAAGACGCTGTAACACAGAAAATGTTTTGTTTAATCTTGAATATTCCTTGAATTGCAAATGAGTCCCAGTATTATCTACGTCCAATTGTTAATCCTTGGTCTCAATTGGGACCAGATATGTTGCAAGTCAAATGTAATTTTCTGCAGCCGCTGACAGGCCCCAACACGCCAACTGGCGTGAAAAGTAAATTGCCTTGGACGACCAGCAAGCATGGCTTTACGCTCATCGAATTATTGGTGGTTATATCAATCATTGCGCTGCTGATCGGTATTTTACTACCTACCCTCGCCGCAGCACGGCGTAATGCGATGGCGTCCAGAAGCCTGAGCAACATACGCCAGATGGATATCGCACTAGCGGCCTACAACAGCGAACACAACCAGCTTTATCCCAAACACTCATCGCCCAGTTCAGGCCCTTGGCCAGGATACGCCAATCGACCGCGGTGGGCCGACTATCTCTACCAGTATGTGCAAGACGTACGCATCTATCGTAGTCCGCTGTTAACCGAACGCGAACTAGCCAACTTTACCAAGCCTTTTGCCCACAACACCGCCGAGAAACACGGTGGGTACGGTTATAACTTCCAGTACCTAGGCAACAGCCGCTTCACGCCCTCCTTTCACGCACTAAACGACATCGACATTCGCGTCCCTGGCCAAACGGTGACTTTCGGCGACACCGCCGGCTCGCGCGACGGGAATAGTAACAACAATCCCGGCGATGGCGCAGCAGCTGTTTACGTACTTGATCCTCCGTTAAGTTCAACTCGTACAGCTCACCCTGATGGCCGCCCCTATTACGAAGGCGGATCGAATGAGCCGACCGGTAACGCGAACACCTATGTCTGGCGGTCTTTCCCCGCCGAACGCAATAACGGCGCGGCAAATATTGGTTTCGCAGACGGCCATTGCCAGGTCATGAGTATGAACGATATTGACGACTACGACGACAATGGCGTCAAAGACAATGGCTACTGGAACGGGTACGCCGATCCAACACGCTACTAGTCGTGTTGTGGACAATATCATCTCGTAACGCCTGTTATCTTGGATGAATGGACCGCTCACCGGTACCATATTGGCAACTACGCTACCAAGAAGGAACACATCATGAAATTGGGTGTTATTTCACAGAATTTCAACCACCACGGCCTCGAGCAGGGCCTGCAACAGGCCAAGAAACTCGGTTTTGAAGCCATCGAGGTGGGCGCAGCCGGCCTCTGGGCCAAATCATTCTGCAATGCCGACGAACTGGTCAAAGACAAGGGCGCCATCCGCACGTGGCTGGATACGTTCGCCCGTTATGAATTGGAAATCAGCGCCTTGGGAGCACACGGTGCGCCGCTTACACCGGACAAGAAAATCGCCAATGAATACTCGCGACAGTTCCGTCAGGCCTGCAAGTTGATGGAGATGGCCCAAATCACGCGTATGACCCTGCTGTCCGGTTTGCCCGAAGGTGCCGAGGGCGACACCGCACCCAACTGGGTCGCCTTCGCCGAGTGGCCCTCGCTGCGCGACACCCTCGAATGGCAATGGGAAAAACGCCTGTTGCCCTACTGGCGTGAACACGCCAAGATCGCCGCCGACCACGGCGTAACGCTCTGCTTTGAAATGCACGGCGGTGACATGATTCACAACCCCGTCAAGTTAATGCAGCTGCGTGAGCAGATCGGCCCGGTCATCGCCTGTAACTTCGACTACTCGCATATGTGGTACCAGCGGATCGACCCCTGCGCCGCAGTCAATTACCTGGGAGATGTCATCCAACACGTACACGCCAAGGACATACGCATCCACGAGTACAACGCCCGGCTGCGGGGTATGATGGACACGACGAGCACCGAGACCCCCGAGCAACGCTCATGGAACTACACCATAGTGGGGTTGGGCCACGATGCCGACGCCTGGTCTGATTTTATCACGACGCTGCGCATGGTCGGTTACGACCACGTACTGTCGGTCGAGGTCGAATGCGAGTTCATTGACGTGGAGGAAGGACTGGCCAAGTCGGCGGCTTTCTTAAGCCCGCTTATTTTGCGCCAACCGGTGACCGCCAAATGGTGGCAACAGGCCGGCCTGTCCAGAGCCGGGGCGGTCGAAGAAAACCTTTAGAAAAACAGAAAATCTGAAATGCGATTTGCCGGCAAAGGCAATGCCCATCACTCAATTTCGACCGCTGGCGGATTCACCCAGTTGTGGTAGTGCTGGCCCACCTTGGCCTTGGCCGCGTCGAACTTGTGGATCAGCAACCGGTATCGAAACGTCAACGTATCGCCCTGATCTATCGTATAAGACCCGTCTTTGAGCTGGCTCTGTTTGTAATCGCTATGGCCGAACGGGTTGGCGCTAAACAACCCGTAATTGCGCACATGCCACGGCGTGGGATGACGCAGGTTCATGGGGTGGTCAAACACCGCAACCCCCACATGCTTGCCGTCAACCATCCCCGAATAGTCTACCCAGTGCGCTGGCCGCCCCCAGCACTCGGTCTCGCCCACGCCGCCTACGCTGTTTTCAATTCGCCCGCCTTTGTCACCATCCATCGTCGTTGCCATGCGAACGGAACAGATTCCCCCTTCCTTGGTGCTGCCGAAGCGTACAGGCCCCTGCGAAGCGTGAAACTGCAGTGTCAGGTCCATCAGTTTCACCGCATCAGGTGATGACCAGAAACCGGCAGTACGCGTTTCGCTCATCAGCGTCTCACCCTCCCGGTCGAGCCAGTCAATCTCTTGTGTAAACCGCCCGTATACCGGACCGTCCACCACCTGCGTCAACTGCCGCGTCGCCTGTGAACAGAAGCCATCCTCCTCGGACCAGTGGTCGCAGCCGTTGACATCGCCGTACACCACCAGAAGCGAACGGTGGTGGATATGATCCTGGGTTTCGCCTTCGACCTGTTCCATGGGAAATGCGCGGGTGACACACACACCGTGAGGCCCGTGCACCGGATAAAAATAGGGGCGAGGTAAATCCTTGCCGTAGTGGTACGTGGTAAACAAACGCGAACCGATCCGCACGTCGATCGTCGAACTACTTGCAGACGGTTTAAACTTGACCCCCCGCCCGGATATCCCGGACTCGGCGTTGGGTTCAAACACATATCGGCCCGTCTGGTCAACGTCGAGCCGATCAACCAGAAAACTCAGTTCGTCGCCCTCGACCTGGCAAGCCAGAACCTCGCCGTCTGCACGTGTTAACCGCCCGCTGGAAAATGACTGTGGCAACTGCACTGACACGGGCGCAAAACGTCGATCGTGATGACCGGCACCGACTACGATGTTGATTGACATATAGACATGTTTCCCGATTGATATTGGCCCGATGATACCACAGCCAACAAGTTGAGTATCAGTTGGTGGTAATAGCCTCGACCTTTCGTCCGCCGCACACCAGAGCAGTTATGGTTGCGCCATCTGCCGTAGTACGGCGTTGAGAATGCCACCGTGGCGGTAGTACCCGACCTCTACGGGCGTATCGATCCGGCAGGTTGTCTTAAACTGCACTTTCACGCCATCCGAATTGACGGCCGTAACGGCAATATCCTGGCGAGGTTGAACGCTATCGTCGATGGCGATGTGAAAAATCTCGCTGCCATCCAGCCCCAACGAGTCAGCCGTCTGTCCTTGCTGGTAACACAGCGGCAGCACCCCCATCCCCACAAGATTACTGCGGTGGATGCGCTCAAAACTTTCGGCGATCACCGCACGCACGCCCAGCAGGAACTTACCCTTGGCGGCCCAGTCGCGCGAACTACCCATGCCGTAGTCCTTGCCGGCCAATACCACCAGCGGCGTACCCGCTTCCTTGTAATTCATCGCTGCATCGTAAATTGACACCACGGCCGGCAAGCCGCCTGCGCCTCGTCCTCTATCCGAATAGTCCGCGGTCCATCCGCCTTCCGTGCCGGGCGCAAGCTGGTTGCGCACGCGAATGTTGGCAAACGTACCGCGGATCATCACTTGGTCATTGCCGCGGCGCGATCCGTAGCTGTTGAACATACTCACCGCCACACCGTGATCAATCAGGTATTGCCCGGCGGGCGAGTCAGTGGCTATTGCGCCAGCGGGGCTGATGTGATCGGTGGTCACGCTGTCGGCGACTTTCACCAGACACCGCGCACCGTCGATAGGCGTGATAACCCCCGGTTGTGGGGTTAGCCCGGTGAAAAACGGTGGCTGTTGCACATACGTACTCGCCTCGTCCCAGGCGTACAGGTCACCGGTTGCACTTTCAATGGCTCGCCACTGGTCAGAACCCTTGAAGACCTCAAGGTACTTGTCCACAAACTGATGCCTCTTCACGCACCGGCTGACGACGTCATCGATCA
>CAUZAW010000144.1:0-7661 GCA_963577735.1 Phycisphaerae bacterium
CGCTGGCGTATGTGGTTGTAAAGTTGTTGGGCAGATTGCGAAACCATCTCCAGTTCAGTGGCCGCTTGCTCAAGTGTTCGCCCGTCCGCCATGGCCTGATGAAACAGGCTGGGCCGAATCAGCAGAGCTCCGATGAGCTGGCGTTCGGCCATCTGCAAGGCTTTGATTCTATGTCCCGATTCGGGCAGGGCAATACTGATATCGCTTTTTTTTTCAGTTTTAGGCCCGATAATTTGCTCGGGTGGGGCTTGGCCAGAGTTGGCTAGTGAGGTGCGATGGCTCTGGGCCGTTGCCTGTGAACCGTTCACCTTGGCCTTGGCCGAGTCACGGCGGATCATTTCAGAAACCTGCCGTTCGCTCAGGTGTAGCAGGTTGGCCAGTTTGGCCACGATCATCGCTTGGCGGATCATGCCCTGGCGGGCCAACCCCATCTGGGCCAGCAGGCGAATGTACTGCTCGACGACGCGTTGGCGGCCAGCCATGGTCTGCTGGGAATCCATTTGGGCCTGTACACGCTGGAACTGGTATTCCAGGGCGTCGGGGGCATTATCCATCAGTTGCTGCCATCTGCGTGGGCCGTCATCGTCAACCATCAGGTCGGCCGGGTCGCTGCCGTTAGGCAAGACCACTACGGCAACATCCAACCCGCCGGTTATCAGAATTTCGACAGCCCGGTCGGTGGCTTGCTGCCCGGCCTCGTCGGCGTCGAAAACCAGTGTGACCTTATCGGTGAACCGCTTGAGCATCTGGGCATGATTGACGGTAAATGCAGTGCCCAGCGTTGCCACCACGTTGGTGAAGCCGGCCTGATGACAGGCAATGACATCCATGTAGCCCTCGACGACCACCGCACAGCGGCAATCCATGATCTGCTTCTTGGCCAAGTGCAGTCCATAAAGGGTTTGCGACTTGTTGAACAGAACGGTCTCGGGGCTGTTGAGATATTTTGCGTCATTTGGATCGTGGATGGTACCGTCGGGCAGGATGCGACCACCGAAGCCGATCGGCTTGCCTAGGGAATCACAGATGGGAAAGATCAGCCGGTGGCGTAGCCGGTCGAGGTCACCCTGGCCCTGTTGGCGGGCCGCGATCAGACCAGCTAGGCGGTAAGCCGATGCGTTCCAGCCATTATGCTTGATCGTCTGAACCAGCCCGTCCCACCGATCGGGCGCGTAGCCAATCTGAAAGGTGGTCATCGTCTGGGAGTTGATGCCTCGCTGTTCGAGATAGTTGCGTGCGGCGCTGCCGTGTGTTGAATCATTCAACAGTGTGCAGAAGAAACTCAGAGCCTTAGTGTTGGCTTTCGCGATCAATTGTCGTTTATTGGCACGATCGTCAGGTTGCCCAGATGTGTTGCGAAGCGGGCGCAGAGTGATACCGGCGCGCTCGGCGAGAAATTTAAGCGATTCGGCAAAGGTCATCTTGTGGAAGTTGGTCATCCACTGATAGGCGTTGCCGCCGGCGCCACAACTGAAACATTTATAGATCTGCTTGGCCGGGGACACGTGCATGGAAGGTCTTTTGTCATCGTGGAACGGACACAGACCAACAAATTCCTTGCCGCGCGGCTGTAGACGGACCTGTTCGCCGATGAGAGCGACGATGTCCGTCGCTTCCTGAACGTTTTGGATTTGGTGGTCACCAGTTGCCATCATGCACAAACCTGGGGCATCGGCGGAACTGGTTGAGCCTCACCGATAACCGTGTCATAAAATCTAACGGACAACAGAGCCACTGGCAGCAATCGAGCGAGGCACATGGAAAAGACGGGTTCAGCGATTGTTGACCCTACCAATTATGTGCCTATCCTTCAGGCCATCCAATCATTGTCACACGAAGTCGTCCTGTCAACGTGGTGGTCGAATTATCCGTTCCAGTTACCCTGTTTTGACAAGCTGACTGCCGAGGTTTACCTATCTGTGGCACTTGAGCCCATGGCTATGCCTGCTCATCACCTGCCTGCAGCTGTGGCCGGTAGGCGTATTTGCGTTTCATGGGTTTGATTACCAGGCCCATTCGAATAGCCTTGGCAGAGACCTTAATCCGCTGTGGACTGCCGTCGATCAGTGCGGTGACGCACTGGATGTTGGCCCGGAATTTGCGCTTGGTTTTGCCGGTAACCTTGGTGCCGACGCCGCCGAGATACTTGGGTTTACCTCGGTGGGTGTACTGTCTGCCTGCCCGTGTTTTTCGACCGGTGAATTGACAAACACGTGGCATGGTTGATCCTTCTAGAGAGCAAAGGCTCTTGGTGGCAATTCGAATATTGGGCAGGATGATAGAGGCACTGCAACGAGAAGGCAAACAACGTGGGTCGGGCCAATCCTCAACCTCTGGTAGGCGTAAGTTTTCGCCTAATTGCCTCAGTAAGCAGGTACATGGGGTCGCCCAGGCACAAGAAGTTGAATCCCTGTGCCGCAAGGTCGGATAGGTCGGGGCCAATACGCCACACCGTTTTACCGGCCGCCTCGCTCGCCTGGCGGATATCCTGCAAAGCTTGGGCAAACTGGCGATGTTCGGGATTCAAATCGGCGCCCAGTGCCATGGATAGGTCGTAAGGGCCTATCCCCATGGCAGTAACAATCTCATGACTGGCGATGGCGGCGACATTTTCCAGACCCTTGCGGGTTTCGATCTGGGGCACGATGATGAAATCGGCTTCAACCTGCCGCTTCCAAGTGGCGTAGTTGAAATCGCTGACCCATCTGTTGCCAAGCCCGCCAGGTCGCCGCCGGCCACGCGGGGGCATCTGGATAGCGTCGCGCACTACATCCAACTCCTGTGTGCCTTCAATGGCGGCCAGAAGCATGCCGCAGGGACCCATGTCGATCGTTCTCGACAGGGTACGAAAGTCGTTGGCGGCTGGCCGGATAAACACGGCCAGGCCAGTGTGACGTCCCAGCGTGCACACATGGGTTACTGTTTGCGGGTCGTAGGCGCCGTGCTCAAGGCAGATAATGATGTAGTCAAGGCCCGCGTTGATGGCCACGTCCACCACCAACGGCCAGAGATGGTCCACCATCAGCATGCCCGCGACCGTGTCGCCACGGTCAAGTTTTTCTTTTAGTTTCCTGGCCGGTTCCATATGCTGGCCCCACCTGATTGTCCGCGCTTACCGTCTTGCCACATCGATGGCAAGACGTTGTAGAGGCTCCAATGAAACATAGCAAATGCGCTGCGGATAGTCAGGCGTAAGATGATCGCTCGTACGGGGCATCCAGTCGCCTGCATGGCTTGTAGAAGGTGATGTAATAGGTTGAGTCACGTGCGCGTCAGTACAAGATTGTCACGGTGCACGACTTCGACGTATGCCTTGCGGCCGAGGATTTTCTCTAACTGGTCTGATCGCCTGCCCATGATGAGGTGCAACTCGTCTGCACTGTAGTTGATCAGGCCGCGCGCCACTTCTCGCCCCGTTTCGTCGCGGACCAGCACGACCTCACCGTATTCAAATCTGCCCGTGGCATCCACGACACCGCTGGCCAGCAGGCTCTTGCCTCGAGATTGCAGTGCGGTGGAGGCGCCGGCGTCAATGGTGACGGTCCCGACCGGCTTTTTCGTCAGTCCAATCCAACGCTGGCGGCTGTCAAGCTTGCGACCGGCAGGGGCGAACACGGTGCCAATCCGTTCTGCGTCGAATAAACGTTGCAGAATATCCGGATGACGCCCGTTGGCGATCACCACAGGTTCGCCGGCATCAGAGACCAGTCGCGCTGCGTGCAGTTTCGTGCTCATCCCGCCGGTGCCGAACGTGGTCTTGGTCTCTTGCACGGCGTCAGCGGCCGCCAATATGTCCGTGACAAGGTCGACGGTCTGTCCCTTGGCGTCGAGCAATCCGTCCAGTGGAAAGAGAATGACTAGGGCATCTGCGCGTAATGCATTGCAGACCAGTGCCGCCAATATGTCGTTGTCGCCGAATCGCAACTCGTCCACGCTGACTGTGTCATTCTCATTGATGATAGGCACGCAACCAATCTTGTGCAGGTGATTGACGCTGTTGCGGATATTCAAGAATCGGACACGCTGCTCGAAATCGTCACGAGTCAGCAAAAGCTGGGCGATCTTGATTCCTTGTTTCTCAAACGCTTGATGAAAAAGCGTCATCAGACGCGGTTGACCGGCAGCGGCAATGGCTTGTAGCTGGGCGACATCCGTCGGGCGTTTCGACAACCCCAATTCCATGCAACCTGCGCCGATGGCACCGCTGCTGACCAGCGTGACTTCAATTCGCCGCCGGCGCAGTGCCGCAACCTGCTCGGCAATGGCGTGGATGTATGTCACATCCAAGTTAAACTTGTCACCTTCCGGCGCAGTGAGCAACTGCGTGCCGAGCTTTACCACGATGCGTCGGGCCTTCTTAAGTACGGATTTTCGTAGTGACATAGAGGGCATGATTACCACCGCAGCATATCAGCCGAACTGTAGGTCCAAACCCCTCTCTTCTTGCCGTGGACAGATTATACGAGTTTGGCGGTTGTCGGGTCGCTGTTGGCGTGGCGTGTGTTTAGCTTGATCACACTGCGCAGCAATTGTACGTGGCGGTCAGTCGCACCCTGGCGCGCGCTGATCACGTCGCGGCCGCATTGGGCCAATCGGGCGGCACGCTGGCTATCGTGCAGAAGGTCGGCGACCACCGGTCCTGGATCATCAGTTGCCACGATACCCCCGCCAGATTGCAACGCATCTACTATCTCGACAAAGTCGCTATGGTGCGGCCCGATGATGGTGGCTTTGCCCAGTGCGATCGGTTCCATCATATCCGAGCCGTACATTCCGAGAAAACTGCGCCCGACGATCACGGCATCAGCTAATGCATAGGCTTTGCGCAGTTCGCCGATCGTGTCGATCATGAACAGGCGCTGGCCGTCGATGGCCCGTTTGCTGCCATCCTGATGTTGGGTGCGGCGGATCATTCCTGTCGCCAGTTGGGCCACTTGCTCAAAGCGTTCGGGCTTGCGCGGGACCAGGACCAATTGCGCCGATGGTGGACAAGTATTGATCAGTAATTTTTCCTCGCCCGGACCGGTCGAGCCGGCGACGATAATCTGGCGTGACCGATCCAAGCCCATCGCCCGAGCCAACTCTTCTGCCCCGTCAACGTGGTCTGCAATTTTGGCCGTATCCCATTTCATGGTGTCATAAACGTGAATCCGGTCGATTGGCACTCCCAACTTGGTGAAATGGCATGCATAAGTTTGCGTTTGCACAGCAGCGGCATTGAGTCTGCCGTACATGGGCAGGGCAATCGGGCGGATCAGGTTGTATCGTTTGAAACTGCGTGTCGTCAGCCGGCCGTTGACCACACACAGAGCGATACCGCGCCGAGCGCACTGCTCGGTAAAATTGGGCCAAACCTCATTTTCCACCAGGGCTACAGCGTCGGGCCGAACCGCATCGAGAAAACGACGGACGCATCGAGTTAAGTCCAACGGATAACGCACCACTTGGTGCCTCGGTTCAAATAGTTGCTTGGCCCGTGCCAGGCCGGTATCGGTGGTGGCGCTGAAGACGATTTCCAGTGTCGGGTCGGATTGGACAAGCTTCTCAGCCAGCAATCGGATGGCATTGACCTCTCCGACGCTGACGGCGTGTATTAGTAAGCGATTGTGACCTGTCGAGTCAATCTTTGGGCACCGACCGAACCGCCCTGGCCAATCGGTGCGCCACTTGCCCGTGCGCAGCAGCCGATAGGCCCACGCCGGGGCGCCCACCACCGCCGCAATGCTATACAGGCCGTCCAGTGCCAAACCCATGGGATCATTCTAATGCCCAACACCAACTTACGGGCGCAGGCGGATGGGACTCATTCTGCTGCCGCTTATCGCGTTGGTTATACGGCTCCAACGTAACGGCTTGGCGGTACTGGCGACGATCTGGTCGTTCTGCTTCACGATCGTTCGGGAACCGCGGTCTGAAGTGAGGGTGACGTATTCGTTGCGACGAGTGTACTTGAGTTGATCTGTCTGAATTTCCGCATCTTTGCGGGTGACCACGACGCTGCGGATCGCGGTTACCGTCTTGATGTCGAATTGCGGTGCCTGGCCAGAAGTCCAGCCATCGAGCCCGCCGGTCTCGGCAAGATCCGCCACGAAGTTGTCGCACCACAGTTCGACCAAGGGGGACTTGTCTAATGGGTGATGGACCATCCAGACGTTTTCGCTGATCCGCATGTCGTTGTGCAAAGCATCGATCAGCAACTGACCTTCCCAAGTAAAGGCGGTAACACCCCGACCTGACAGCTTGACCTCAGGTTGGTCATCACCGTCGCCGGATTTCTGGAGGCGACGATCCTCGAACATGAGGTTCCCTTTATCCTCGAAGCGAATCTGTTCGACCTTCAGGCCGTTGCGCTTGGAGTTCTCGAAGACCATGTGGGGACCCTTGATCAGCAGGCGCGTGGCATATTGCCCGTCGACCTGGTCCTGCCATGTTGTCGAAAGGAACACCACGTTGTCTTGAGCAAGTAGGTGCTTGACACGCCTTAACTGGGACAGTTCGCCCTGTTCTTGCGGCGCATCGTCGATCGACAGTTGCAGGTGGTCACTGCTCAGCGTAGTGGTATTCAGGTTGGACTGTCCGTTGGTTTGGACCTTGCCTTTAAAGACAGCTTGCCCACTGTTGTGATCGTAGTGCATCGAGTCAACCCAGGTGATGGTCATGACTTGCCCCGGATCATCGCCTTGTTTAGGCGATTGGTGGAAGGTCCACTGGCCCGGGCCGACCACACGCATGACCTGTGATTTTTCCTCAAGGAGAATATAGCGGGCGGCCAGCGTCACTTTGCCGCGACGGATCCACGCTGGCTCCTCCACCGTGCCGAAAAGTTCGGTCTGGTCCTTGACCTTGTCGCTCTTGAGTCGATCTCCATGCACGACGTAAGTGTCGTCATCCTTAGTGTATTCGATTCGTACGTTTTCTTTGGCCTCGATGCGCACCGGTTCTATTTCGCCGTCAATACCTGGCGCCAGCATGGCGTCGATCCAGCCGGCATGCATTTTTTGACCGGGCTGGGAAAGGCTGACGCGGCCCTCGGCAAGCAGGCGCGTCGGTTGCGGCTTACCGTCGGCGTCCGCTTCCGCTTCGATATCGATCCGCTGGGCGCTGACCGATAGCGGGGGCAGATCGTCACTGCTGGTCGAATAGTTGAACAATACATCTCCGTCAGCGGTGATGCTATGCGGCGACTGCTTGCCGTTGATCGGCGGCTCTAGTCCAATGCCTACGCGATGGGCGTCCAACGAAAATGATGGATCTCGCACGTGCACGTCGCCTTTGAAGGTGATCGTTCGCAGCGCGGGGATACGCTGCATCAAGCTCGTCGAAGCTGTGGCGTCGGCGGTGAACAACGTCATGTCCACGCCGCGGCTCCAGTGCACCTTCATGTCCGTGGGCATGCGGGTTATGCCGGCAGTCAGCTGAGTCAACTCGTCCAACTCGGGCGCGTTCTGCCAATGACTGGGAGTGACTAACTTGCCAGGTCCCCTGATCGTGCCGGTACCTGCCCGTTGATTGATCTGCAGGGTCAGGCCCGTCAGGGTGCCCATCTGCTGCGACCTCATCTTGAATGGGTTGTCCGTCGTCGCCTGTACGTGCAGGCGCTGCGCCGGTAGAGAATAGGACAATTGTTCGGCGGCGATCGTCTCATCCTCTGCGGTGACGAT
>CAUZAW010000145.1:0-7612 GCA_963577735.1 Phycisphaerae bacterium
TGCCCAACGAGGTTCGGCACTCTGGTTTGCACACCACCAGGGCCCAGTACGTTGATGGTGTCGCCATGGTACCCAGCACCCGTGGCGGCCTTCGCGCCGGCATCTTCGGTGTTATATAGTTTCAGCGTAGCCTTCTTGATATCCATGTCCGCGGGAACCTGGCCTGGACCGGTTCCAAAAACCTCTCGGAAACGAATGAAGAATCGTGAATAACGGTAGGTGGGTCCGGCCTCTTGTGTAAGCTGGCCACCGCCACTGATAAACCCGGTGGCTCGCTGGAAAAAGTGGCCTACTTCGAGGATGGACCGACGCCCTCCGTTGGTTGAATACATTTCGTAGGAACTGGAGTCACCGGGATGAGGGCTATCATACTCGGACGTATCGCCGAAATTCGTTTCGAAAGCCCAGCGGATCTCTGTATCCTGCACGCGATCATATCCGTTAGACCCCTGCTGAAAAGTTAATGTTTCGGCCAGTGTGGGTGCAGCAACCAGTAAAACCAAGGCCGCTACCCAAATAACAACCACCGTGTTAGAGAACCTTCGGGTTGGCATGAATATCTGCCTTTCAATGCAACGCGAGTGCTTCAACATGGCAACCTCCCAGCGTGTCAAACGGTTTGTACAGGACCTTAACGCCGCCTACGCCTAACCAACAACACACTCATTACTAAAAGGGACAGCGTTGCAGGTTCAGGAACTAAATCAGCGACATCCCCTGCGGACTGACCGGCGGTCCAATTGGCACCCAGGATTCCCAAATCCGCCACATCGACCATGTTGTCACCGTTGAAGTCACCGTCCGCGAATGTGACATCGATCTGTCCAAAGTTGGCGCCCACCACGCCAAGATCCGCCACATCGACAACCCCGTCTCCATTGACATCGCCGGCAAGGGTGCTGGATGTCGCCAACACACCCAAGAGGATGTTGTCGTACGCCACGTTCTCAAATGACATTAATCCGCCGCCGAGTTGAGTACCCCTGACATCATAATTCCCGGTCGCCGATTCAAAGTTTTCCAGTAGCAGAGTATCGTCCAACCACAGATCCATGCGCTGGTTAGACGCCTTGTAGTGCACGGTAAATCGGCCTTCAGTGACCTCGAACTCGATGGGCGTCTTCACTGCATCCGAGCGCCCCCCTCCTTCTGGAATGGGCCCGTGCCAGATGTTGTACCGGTTGTACTGGCCATTAAGGTATGAACCGCCCCATTCTTCCTTTCCCGGAACCGGCCCTGCACCCCGCACGGCCATTAAATCACTGTCGCCGGAGATTGGACTGCGGGTAAATGAGCTGAGGTCGAATAATTTGTCAGCACCAAAGGTGTCGGCGGGGAGTATATCGATCTTGAAGTCAAACGAGAACACCCAATCCCTGGTGGTGTTCATAGGGATTGGCACATCTCTATCGATGGGGTTCATGAACGTGGAGTGGTACCTTCGTGTTGCGTTGGGACAACTGCTGCCCTCGTAACCGCTTCCCAGGTTAAATACATTGCCCTGACACGCGGCCACGACGTCAGAAGCGTCGGTGACATAGGGAAAGGGCGATTGGATTATTTTCCAGCGATGATTACTTGGGTTGGCATGTCCTGACTTGCCCCATTTGATTGATTCAAAGTTCCAGGTGTCATCATCTGCCGGATCCCCGCTATGGGGAGCATCGATACCAGGCTCGGTGTCGGAGAGGAACGGCACTGGTGGTGCGGCCAAGAGACTTGAACCACAGAGAATGGCAATCGCAACCAGTAATGCCAAGGGTGTAATAGATGATTTCAGAATGCTCATGTCCTTACTCCACTGTATTGTATGAACGGCCGAACCCTCGCTATGCATGTAGACATTATACAAGACCATAGGTGGTCACTTAAGATTCATATTGGCTTATTCATGCTTCTTAACGCCGCCTGCACCCGACCACCAACACACTCATCACAACCAGTAACAAGGTTGTCGGTTCAGGAACCAAAGCCGATCCATTGCCTGCTGCCTGTGCTGCAGTCCAGTTGGCGCCGACCACGCCAAGATCCGCCACGTCAACACTTCCATCGCCGGTAAAATCGCCATCTTCCAGCGTTGCATTGGTGCTGCCAAAGTTTGCGCCCACGACGCCAAGGTCGGCGACATCAACCACACCGTTGCCGTCGGCATCACCAGGCATGGCCGAGCCCGCAAGTTCGATCACAAGAATTGGTCTGGTCGCGATGTCCTCCGCAGAGGCGTCCAAAACCAGGTTGCCGTCTTTGTCGTAAGTATTGCCAAACTCGCTGGAGTGATACGCATTACCGTAATTGATGTCCAGGGTCGGCAGTTCACCGGATGGGCTCAGGGCCCTTATGTACACACCGTCCCCGGTGATAAAGTCGATCAAGCCGGTGACATCAAACTCCTTGAATTCCTTATTGGCGTCGTGAAGGACCTCGATCGCGCCGGGGTGCGACGAATCGAACTCATTTTCACCTTCTGCGATACATGGATTGTCGAAATCAGCCGGACCCCAGAGGAACTGCATGGCAGATGGGTCATTGAACGGCGGCAGATTCTGGAAACACTCGCCCCCATGAACACCTGCCACTTGCGACCAACGCTCCTTGCTGCGCCTGCGTTCTCTGCCGGTTACCTTTCCCTTTGTGGAAAGCCCATCATCAAAACCGTAGGAGATCGGAATCAGCGAAGGATAGATCCCGATCGTTCCACTATTCAGTTTTGGCTCAGCTCGTTGGTTTACGATTGTTTCGCCTGCGGGCCCGGTCACGGTTTCGCCAAGTCCCGCGCCTCCGGCTGCCTTGACGGCACCGAGGTCTTCGGTGTTATACAACCTGAGGGTGGCACTTTGGATCTCGGCATCGGGTGACACTTGGTTTGAACCGGTGCCGAACACGTCCCGGAACCGGATGTACATTCGTGAGTAGCGGTACGCCGGTCCAGCCTCCAGGCTGTAGACACTACCTCCGACACCGCCAAGAATGGTTTGGAAGAAATGCCCCACCTCTAGAACTGATGTACGCCCAGCACCTGTGGACCACATCTCGTAGGCGCCGATGTCACCGGGATGGTCTTTATCCTCCTCGGCTGTATCACCAAAATTCGTGCTAAACATCCACCGTACAGAGGTGTCCTGGGCCCGCTGGTAACCGTTGACCCCTTGCTGAAAGGTAATGGTTTCAGCTGATGACAACGACGTGACCGAGGTTATTACGGCCAAGCATTGCACGACGATTCGCGCTTTCATAGCGAAGTTTGCAGCCATCTGGTTCTCCAGTATTTCGATATGGGAAGCCTTCTCCTAAAAGTTCAATGATACCTGATGGTGGCATCGTTTTCCATGAAAATAAGGATGACACCGTGCTTTTCCACCGCCCACATGACACTGGACCGTTTGAAAGGCCCGAATACTAAACGAAGGACGCCACATCCTAGGTTGCTGGCAAAGTTTGAACGTATGGCGGGTGCCGCGCCAGGTAACAATACCGAGGAACATTGCGCCTGGTCGGTTCCTGGCATGTTGGCGAAAAAACGCGACCAGCCAGCGGTTGGCCTTGATACACACCTGCTCCATCGCCCAGTAGCCCTTGATCAGCATGCTTCCATTTTCAAAATTCAGCGGGTCATCCGAGATGCTCAGCCATGTACCTCCCAGATAGGTATATGTCATAACAAACTTTCTGCCCAGTGGATAGACGCAAGACGATTCGAGCATCGCAGGCGTCGATCTGCCGATCGGTCGGCTGATCACCGGGCCAAGATCATGCCAGTTCTCCAGGTCCATGGACTCCGCTGCGGCAATACAGACGTCCGCATCCTTTTGAAGGGCGGTGTAGTAGAGCAGGTATCGTCGGCCGATCTTCAGCACATGTGGATCTCGGCAATTGGAAATCCGATCGCGAGACCACTCCGCCCAGGCCAGGTGGGTGGGCTGGAAAATGGGGTTCGTGTCGTAACGTACCCAGTACAAAAGGTCATTGGAAAATGCCATGCCCAAGCTCTGGCACAGTCGCCGTGACAGGCCCGTGTAAATCATCACGAATCGAACGGGGATCCCGGCAATCTTATCCAGTCGCTTGGACCGCGTGACGGCGAAGACATACGGCGCCCCGGCCCGACCGGCATCCCACGTACCGGCGACCGGCTGAAGGGCCGGCTCGTGCACGTCCCATTCCATAAAGTCGCGGGTCGAAGCATGACCGACAAAAAAAGGATTGTCTGGCCGCCGGCTGTGTTTTCCGTGACGTACATCAATATAGAATGCGTGGTAACGCCCGCGATCATGCGCGATCGTAAAGTCCCTAAAGTCAGATCCGATCGGCACGAAGCCGTCACGGATCGGGTTCTCGGTAGCCATCTGTTTCGCCAGATAAGGCGCGAAAATAAAATCCGGATCGGTCAACTGGTGGATGATCTTCTGCCGGCGTTTGCGCTCCGAAGGAGAAAACGGTGAAAGGTTCTTTGCCATATTTCATTCATCTCCAAAGGAACCAAAGCACATCGTACCGTTTGGCCTGCCACAAATACGAACGTCGCCTTTTATTTGGCGACAAGGATTCAGGCATCACCATGAAGACGCACCAACACTAATTCCAAGTATAATCTGGCCATGTCGACTCCAGATGAGAAACCGGGGACCGAACCGTTGAAAAGACAGAATTCGATGCATTGGACCGCCATGCTCAACAACCGAAAATGCAACCATGCCTAAGGAGTGATTCCTTGGAAATTCGACGCCAGTTGACAATCGAGGACCAGACCCTCATTGAAGGGGGCAAACCGCTCCACACGCCGATCCGAAAAGTTGCGGCTATCGCCGTGATTACAAACCCCTTTGCCGGACGCTATGTTGACGACCTTGCTGAGTTGATCGACACCGGTGAACGACTTGGTGAAATCCTTGTCGAGCGAATCCTGCGGGTACTCGATCCCGAGGAGGTCCAAAGCTACGGCAAGGCGTGTATCGTGGGCGAAGCGGGTGAACTTGAGCACTCTGCCGCCTTGATGCATCCCACCTTTGGTGGGCCGATCCGAAAAGCCGTTCACGGCGGGAAGGTCATCATACCTTCAACCAAGAAAGTGGGAGGACCCGGCACCCACATCGACATCCCTTTCTTCTACAAGGATGAAATCTACGTCATGTCGCACCTTGATGCCATGGAGGTCGGACTCTGCGATGCACCGAAGTCGAATGAAATCCTTCTCGCCCTGGCTATGACCACCGGTGGCCGACCGCATGCTCGCATTCCCGGCGGCGTCACACAAGACGAAATCCAGAAGAATACAACTGCGAACCAGAAGTCGTAAATGAGCAGTTCCAGTAAATAAAACCGCATCACCAGGTGATGGAGGCCGGCCGACTGCGGTACGAACTCAAACCAAGCTTAAAAAGCGACCGAACCTTTTTAACCATTGCAAAACGGTCCCGATTCTTTCGCAGAAGCAACGATGACCTGTTGGCCGTAGGCTCCATGTAAATTGGAGACAGCGGGAAGAAAGATGCAGATACAATCCCACCGTGAGTTGTTTACCCATGACCATCGAAACCGTACAGGCAATTGATGTCCACGCCCATTACGGCCGATACCACCGCCACGAGTTCCCAGCACTGATCAACGGTTTCATGAGTGCCGACGCGTCTGTCGTCTTACAGCGGGCCAGGCGGGCCAACACCCAGTACACAATCGTATCGCCTTACCGTTCCCTGTTGCCGCGCGGCGAGGCCAATGCATGTGCAGGAAATGATGAAGCGGCACAGGTCGTCCGCGCAAATCCGGGATTGCTGCAGTGGGTTGTCATCCATCCACTGCAACCACAGACTTATGAACAAGCCGAGCAGATGCTGCAGCACCCCACCTGCGTTGGGATCAAGATACATCCCGAAGAGCATGTGTACCCCATCGCCGAGCACGGTCGGGCGTTGTTCCAGTTCGCCGCGCAACACCGGGCCCTGGTCATGGCCCATAGCGGACAGCCCAACAGCCTGCCTCACGATTTCATGCCGTTTGCAAACGAGTTTCCGGAAATGTCACTTATCCTGGCCCACCTTGGTAATGGTCCGGAGGCGCTCGCCCCGGATATCACCCCGGATGCCAGTCTCCAGGTGCGGGCCATCCAAGCGGCGCGGCATGACAATGTATATGTCGACACGTCCAGTGCCCGCAGCATCCAGCCGGGTCTGATTGAATGGGCAGTGACCGAAGTCGGCGTGGACCGAGTTCTGTACGGTACGGATACGCCAACGTATTTTGCCGGCATGCAGCGGACACGAATTGACCAGGCTGAGTTGCCCGACGCTGACAAACGTCGCATCCTTCGTGATGGCCCCGCGGTCCTGCTCAAGCGGCACGGGACAGATATCGAGGAGCTACCGGGGTCAGATTAAGGCCGGTAAAACTGTTTACCCACCAATTGGCTGCAGGCAAACCCAGTCACACTTCGCTTGGTTGAATTGCTGAACCTTCACGTGATACGGTCTGCGACAAGGAATCATCGGCTCAATATCACAAGATCAGAATGACGCACGGTTTTCATTGGGAGACAGACTTCTAGTTCATACCCCAAAATTCCTTGCGGGCATCGCTCCAATCCTGCCATGTATCGCCGAGGGCATACTGTACCGATTGTTTACAAGTGGCGCGGCCGCCAGGTGGAAAGTAGTTCCAACAAATGGTGCGTCTCTGCTTGCCGTTGAGGCTCGGGGTTGTGCCGTGCCAGCAGCTCGGACTCCAGACGAGTGTCCACCTGGGATCCATCACAATCGGGGTCTCGTTCGGATGCGTGCAGTGAAGGCGTGTGGGGATCGCGTCGTATTCACCGGATGCAAGTTCAAGTTGGACCAACTCTTCTTTAATCCGGTCAAGGGGCAATAAATGACTACCGGGAAGAATCCGCAACCCTCCCTCGTCGATTCCATGGCGATCAACCGCGATACGGATCGACACCTGCTTGATATCCGGCGACCCATCTGCGTGCCAGAACAGCCCCTTGTCCTGGTCCCGACCAGGGAACATCGGACTGGCGCCGTCTCCTACGCCACAGGTTCCCACATGCACCTGATCAACGCCGAGCAATTGTTCGGCAAGCGACACAAGCCGGAAATCCTCTGCAAGTTCAAGCGTGATCTCACTCAACATGAAAAACCTGCAGGTCAGCGCCGACTTGTTTTCCGACCAGTCCGTGTTCTGGAACTGCTCCTCGGTTTCGTTGACCAACTCGCGAAATCGTTTCATGATCTTGCCATCAAAGGGACACGGCATGAAAAAAAAACCCCGCTGGTGGAAATGATCGACCATTGTGTCTGTAACATTCATGATGAGCTTCCAGGAATTGTTCCGGTCACAACACCGAAGGTCGCGAGCCAATCAACCGTGCTTAAAACTCACGAAACCGTGCCGACCGATTCTGCATACGGTGATGTTTCACGCACTTACAAAATGGCAAAAACAAACTACCGTACTGAAAACCACAGTCAAGCGCCGCAGAAAAGTCGAACCGATCCGCGATTAACTTATATCATCCAGGCACTGGCCAGTTTTAAATCGTCAAGTACAACGCCACCAAATCAATACATCGACCATGATGCCCCCAACACGGTAACCGGACCCTGTGTCAGCATCGCCACCT
>CAUZAW010000146.1:0-7564 GCA_963577735.1 Phycisphaerae bacterium
CTGGGAGAATGCCGCACTGGTGGACACAGGCAACATGACACACGTGGCGGTCATTCTGATGTCCGACGTCGGCAGTTCTCCGGGCGATTACATTAGAATGTATATTGGGAAGAAGGGTGTTGATGTCAACAGCGACGACGAGATTGATTTTCTGGAACGCAACGGCCTGCGCGGCGGGACGGTCTACTTCTTCAATCCTGACGGCGCAGCTAGCACGACGGATCTGCCCGATGGGGAGGTTGCCGGGAAATGGAGCACCTCCATCGTCGGTGCTCTTCAGGAGACCAAACTTGAGGATATCCACACGAACCCGACCGACGGCACACAGACTGTCTTCGCTGACCAGACCGACGGTGTTTATAGGATGTATCTTGATCTGCAATTCAGTGGTGACATGCTGGACACTATGGCCTCGACAGTCACCATCAATCAGATTGCTGATGACGACACAGGTGACGTCCGCAACCCGGATAACCTGACATGGTCAGCGAACGGTCTGATCTACGTGCAAGAGGACGGCAATGGCAACGACATGTGGCAAATGAATAACGATGGCACCGGCCTCAAACAGTTGGCACACGCATTGTCCGAGCCTTCGGGGATCTACGACGTTTCGGGACTTGCCGGTTACACGGCTGGAAGTGTCCTGTTGATCTCGATGTAAGGTTCGGGAAGTAGGCCCGCTCAATTGAGTGTGTTGATGTCTCCCGACGCTACGGCGATACCTGAACTGAAACTTGGAGACTTAGACAGTGACGGTATTGTAGACGTGGCTGACCTAGGCATTTTGGGTGCCAATTATAACTTGACTGGGGTGACTTTCAGCGAAGGTGATCTCAACGGTGATGGCTCGGTGGACCTCGCCGACCTTGGCGTCCTCGGTGCCAACTGGACCGGAGGCCAGGCCATAGGCAACGGGTCGGCGTTGGTTCCTGAACCTGCAACGCTGTCACTTCTGACAATGAGTTTGTTAGTGGTTGGGCGCAGGTGGCCTGGGTATCTGGCAGTTCATATTTCTCTTAAAAATCACCGCATGGGATAGTTACAATAAAGTTGGTTTACTGAGTAAAGCACCAGCCGGCACATTTTGGGCTTGGAGTGTTGCAAGCAGCTATTTAAACACGCGCGTTGCATTGATAGGAAGATGTTCAGGATGCCCCGTAGGTTATTGAATGCCTTGGTCGTGATTTGGGTGGCGGTGCCAGTTTTATTGATCACCGAACTCACACCGGCCAAAACATTGACTTTTCAGCAGGGACACAACGGTTACGAACGGGCCCTGGAGTCGTCAATCCGGTGGGGGGGGGTATACTAGGGTTATGGCAATAAGCCCGATCACGATCGAGACCATGTGGTGATGAAGGCAGCTACGAGAGGTTGAGGACCAGCGGCGGGTACACTATTGCCTAAAGTTAAGTTACGAAGATCTTGCCAGCTGATTGATTATTTCCAAGGAGGTTAAAGGTTATCCAATCATGAGAATTGTCAGAACCATCATTGGATTCACCTTATGCATGCCTGTCGCTTTGTTAACGGTCGGTTGTTCCACCGACGAATCGGTTTTGGTGGACTTGGGTGACTTTCCTGATCGTCACGGTCCGCTGGTGTTCTCCGCGAATCCCAATCTCGACGTCGATACACACGATGCGGCCACACGGGAACTAAGCGAGGCTCATTGGAAGATCTTGGAACGGTTTGCTCCTCGCAGCACTTGGCGGCGGATTCGCGACAAAAAAAAGGAAATACTAGAGGCAAGGCAGAAGGTGGCTCGCGCGTTGCCACCCGCGCCTGGCCCCCACAAACTGCCCGAGGTGATGACCGAAGTGCTAGAAGGCGACCATATTCAGATGTACTACCGCATTCGTCACTTCGGGGGTATTGGCGTCAGCGTAAACCGCGACAGTGGCCTGGAACGCCCCAAGATCAGTGTCACCAAGTCAGACTTTTCCGTATTGATCGATCTGGTCAAGCAACGCCTGGCCGAGGCGGGAGAGGTGACTCTTCTGCCCGATGATAACATTCTCGTCATCCGATGTCATAAGAGCGTCAAAGAGTCCGTGCTTCAACTGCTTGCACGTATTGATCTGCCAGCACCGCAGGTGGAAATCACTGCCAGAATCTTTGAAGCCAACTATGACATGGACTTCCAGGCCGGTGTCCGACTACTGCTTGAACACATGGCCTCCGATGGGGTGCACGGATTAGCCGCCAACTTCAGCGCTGAAGATTTCGCAGCCACGGCAGCCGGAGCATTCCCGGGTAGCGTGCCTGATCCGGGATCTGCCTTGAATCTGATGCAAACCTTTGGCAGGTCTGGATGGTCGGCCAGCGCCACGATTCAAGCCCTGGGTGCTACGGGACTGGTCAAACTGGTGTCCGAGCCGAGGATGACCGTCGCCGCGGGCAAGACGGCTTACATACTCACTGGCCAGGAGATCCCGCTCTCGTCCGCACGGATCGCCAACGATGCGTTTATCACGGAGAAAATAGTGTACAAGCCGGTGGGCGTACAACTGCATGTTACCCCCACGGTCGTCGGACCCGATTCCGTTAAACTCCACATTCTCACTGTGGTCTCCGCTATTTCAGGATTCCAGAAGCTGACGAACATGGGCGGCATCACGGCCGCCGCGATCAACCCCATCTTCGATACGCGGGAGACAGAGACCATCGTATCTGTGCCTAACGGCAGTGCATTGGTCATAGGTGGATTGCGACAGTCTCGCAACATCGTACGGGAAGACAAGGTGCCTGGCCTGGGCAACATGCCGTATCTCGGTTGGCTTTTCAAGTCTCACCGCTCGCAGAAACAGCTCACGGACCTCTACTTCTTTGTCACGCCGCGAATCATAAACTTTTTGTCGGTGGATGAATCAGCTGGCGTTAGTAAGCCAGTGCCGTAGTTGCAAATAACTGACGTCTCAGTTATGGACTTAGTGAGTTCGAGCGGCATCTCACCGTGACAGCACGTGAACATGAGCGTCGGGTATTTGCGCAACGCTCAAGATATTTTTGGTGTTTCTTGAGTCGTGGCTCTCCTTCGCGTTCCTGACAGCGTGCATGGAATGTCTCAATCCGTCGTGCCGCGAAAAGGGACTTGCGGGGCGGCACGGTGGCGTGAGCGATTTTAACTTCGACGGGATCGTGGACGTGACGGACCTTGGCATTGTCGGTGCAAACTTCAACGCTACTGACATGCAGTGGGACACCGGTGATTTCAATCTGGACGGCATGACGGATGTGGCAGACCTTATCATTCTCGGTGCCAACTAGGCCGCGTCGCAAACAACAGGTAATGCGTCGGCGTTGGTCCTTGAGCCGACAACGCTATCGCTTCTTGCGATGAGTGTGCTGTTGGTTGGGCGCAGGCGGCGATCCTGACACAGGGTTAATTACAGCTCTTCTTCAGTCAGCATGAGAATGGCGTGTCGTCGTTTCTTGGACATCTTAGCTAGTGCGTTTATGTGTTGAGCGACGGCATCACGCTCAACGCCTGGCAACATGGCGTTAAGCCTACTTGGCCAAATGGCGTGTCGAAAACACGGAACAACCCTTTGTCGCATCAGCAATTGCGATCGCCCGTGATCGTTCCTGCGAGCTAAGTGTCGGGACGCTGGCCGCCAAGGCATTGTCCTCTAGCTGAGGACGATTTTTCGTACCGGGAATGGCTGATGTGACACCTTCAGTGTCAAGCACAAAGCGCAATGCGGCTTGGGGCATCGACCGCCGTTTACCTTCGGTCAGGAACCGAAGATCTGCGAGCTTTTCGAACGTGGCAATTGCTTTTTCGGTGCCAAATCGACCTTGGCGCCGATCGTTCTCATCGAGCGGGTAATCATTGTCGAAGTACTTGCCGGACAAAGCACCGGAAGCCAGCGGTACACGAATCAGGGTCCCGAGGTTTTCGCTCTTGGCCAACTGCAGTGCTTTCTCACCATTTCGATTGAGCAAATTGAATCCGACTTGGAGCATCGAAATCTCCCCAAGTGCCAGAAGTTTTCCAACCGCATCTGCGTCATTGGTCGAAATCCCGAACCATCGGATCTTGTCCTGTCGCTTAAGGTCGTCCAATGTCTTGATCACAACCGGCATCGTATCTTGGTGCGGGACGGCGTGCAGCTGGTGAATATCGATATGGTCGGTTTGCAATCGTTGCAAGCTCCCCGCACAGGCCTCTTCGATGCGGTTACGTGCCTTTCTTTCATGGGGATCGTCGGTCACCGGGCGAACCTTGGTCGCGATGATAAACTTGTCGCGCCGGCCTTTGAGTGCCTGGCCTATCACCATCTCACTGTGCCCGGCTCCATAGCTTTCAGCCGTGTCAAGAAGATTGATATCAAGCTCTTGTGCCCGATGAATCGTGGCGATCGATTCTTCGTCGGTCGTGCCGTCCAGCTGCCCCCACCAACCATACCGCCCATCTGCCAACATCCGACGCCGATCGTCGATACCCGCAAGCCGGTCTTTCCCAGTGTTCGGTATTCCATGTGCGACTTACTTGACCGCGTCAAGTTCATGGTTGGTCGATGATCCGCTTTTCCGGGGGCAGGCGCAGGACCTCATTGACGACGTGCAGCGTCCAGAAGCTGCCGCCGCCGCCGGTGTAGTCGAGGTTCATGCGGGTCTGTCGGTGAAAGTAGGAGGCGTACTCCGACATCGGCGGCATGCCTGCGCCTTCGCCGATCTGCGCGCCGCGGAAGACCTTGTGCTTGAGGACCGGCCACGTCCGCAGGCCGTGGATGCGGAAATGGTCGGACAAATAGCCCATGCGGGCCGCGCGCAGGAACGCGCAGCCGATCATACTCGTGTAGAGGGTGCTGACGGGCATGACGTCGATGTCGAGCAGCGTGCGAAATGCCCCCTCGTCGGTCTGAACCCGGGCCGTGGCCTCCGCCAGCTCGCGGAGGATCTCGACCAGGTCCGCCCGCTCGGGGTGGTCAGTGGGGAAGACTTCCAGGATCAGCTCGAGGGCGTAGAGCGTCCAGGCGGTGCCGTGGCCGGGGTTGCCGCGGGGCACCTGCTGGTGGCCCATGATGCTCTGGAAGTACAGTCCCGTCTGCGGGTCGAGCAGGTGACGCCGCTGCTCCTTGACGCACATGGCCACAAGGTCGGCCATCTCGGCCTCGCGACCGAGGGGCCGGGCCGTCAGCATTGCGGGCATGTAATGGGTAACCATGAGGCAGCCGTAGGTGCCCGCGCCGGCCCGTTCCCGGGCCATAACGGCATAGGTCTCGGGCACCATGAAGTCCTGGGTTTGAAGAAACCCGCACTCGCCGCGGCGAAAGTCCGGACCGTCGAGGACCGCGTCCACCAGGGGCCGCACGGGGGCCAGGTAGCGCTCGTCGCCGGTCATACCGTGAAGGCGTACGAAGATGGGCGTCGGCATTTGGCTGTGACTGGACGGATATTCGGGCACGTTGGCCAGCATTTCCTCGGCCCGGTCGATGACCTCGTCGTAGTAGCGGCGGTCGCCGGTTAGCTCGTAGGTGTCGAGCAGGGCCTTGCCGTGCTGGAAGGGGATGTCGCCCCAATCCACGCGTCGGGCGCGCACGACACCGTCGGCCAGCTCGCGTTGCAGCCGCTCGTCAGGCCGGGCCAGCATCTTGCGCCGGTGTGGCTGATTGTTGCCACGGGCGCCGGCCATGACCATGCAGACCTTGTCGAGCGACCGCTGCGTGTGCAGCACCTGCGGGCCCATCACGGCCAGCCAGAGGCGGCGGTTTTCGTGGACAAACGTCAGACCGCTGGCGCCTCGGTACTTCTCTTGGAACGTGTCGCCGGAAAACGGCGGGCTCTGGTCCGGGCGAAACCCGGCAAACCCGTTCAGCTTGTGCTTGACCCGCTCAATGTCGTCCCATTCGACCACGATGATCTTGATCCCATCGGGAGTGTCGGGTGGCTCGGTGGGCAGCGCGTCGGACTCACCGATGGCGAGGTCCGCGCCGTGGTAGAGCATGTAGCCGACGGCATGGGTGAACGCCGGCGACGGTTCGGGCGGCTCGACGAACCAGAGCTCGGCGGGGCGGATTGAGTCGGCGAGTGTGTTGGTCATGAGTCCGAATCCAGATGACGGACGGGCCGGGTTAGAAATCGCGCAAAAATAAATTAAACCGAGATTTCCCAAATGACGCACGCCCAGGACCATCCAAGACAATCTGATCGCCATTGTATCCAGATACCCCTAACCCGAGGCTTTTCTGTTCTTCTGCCAAAAAATCAACAGAATCGGGCACGAGATTACAGCTTGGAACCTCTTCGGAGTTTCAATGCAGATGAAGATCCAAGACATGTGCGTCGAGATCTTTCTGATGATGAACTTCTCAAATTAATTTGCACGACAGAAAGGCGATATCTTGAACGTGGCATGAAGGGGGTTGATCGGGCCGCCTTGTATTTAATAGCAGCAACAACTGGGTACCGCCGGAAAGAACTACGAAGTTTGACATTGCATAATTTTGATCTGGATGCGGAGACACCAACAATATCGGTAAGTGCAAGGGCAACCAAGGCTGGGCATAGTGATTGTCAGCCAATTCCCAAAGTGGTTGCTGAGTATCTCAAGGATTGGATTGGCAGTAAAACTCAAAATGGACCGCTGTTTTCTAAGATGCCGGTGAATACGGCCCGAACTTTGAGGTGGGACTTGAAGGCTGCGGAGATTCCATATTGTGATGATAGTGGACGAGTATTCGACTTCCATGCTCTTCGTGGTGCATACATTAGTCGCATTGAGCGAAGCGGTGCGACCCCTAAAACATTGCTGACCTTGGCTCGCCATTCAGATCCCCGGCTGACGATGAAGCGTTATGCACGAATTCGACTCAACGATCAGGTTGCGGCAGTGGAACAATTATCCACTCTCGTTCCTAACCAGACATCATGTCGTGCACCTTTGGAGGCGACTGGAACATGTGATCACAGCGCGCAGCAGTACACGCAGCAACGCGGGCGCGAAACAGTGCAAAACAGTGCGACCCGGTGCGATGACAGTGGTCATAGACCCTCGCCGGGCCAAACACCGAAAAGGCTTGTTTTGTCGGTGAAAAGCGACGAAATGCGACGTGGTGCAACTCGGAACGAAAAGCGACCCCGACGGGATTTGAACCCGTGTTTTCAGGATGAAAACCTGATGTCCTAGACCAGGCTAGACGACGGGGTCGTCGTGAAGGGTGATCGGCATCTTAACGGTCAGACCAAAAATCACAAATCCAAGCGTAGGGGGTTTACTTGGTCCGATTGCAGGTGGCTGAATCCGCAATCGTAGGCCGCAAACGGGGGTTATTGGAACTAAACGTGAGGTTTCGCGGCTGAAATGAGGGTCGTGTTCTACCGGTGCTTTGTATCTGCAATGCCGATATATCTTCTTGTCATAGGTTGATCATAGGTTGACTGTGAGCATGCAAGCGGATTGAATATAGACTAGGCCTGCTACCGGGTCGGATCGAGGAATAAAAATGAGCCAAACATTGGCATTGTTCTTTGGCGGCGGATGGGGATGGGCCGAGGTTGTCGTGCTGGGATTGGTCGGTTTGCTCGTTTTCGGCCGCCGCCTGCCGGAAGTCGG
>CAUZAW010000147.1:0-7515 GCA_963577735.1 Phycisphaerae bacterium
CCTCCCTGTTCGTACGCTGGACGATGTGGTTGGCATGGTGGCGCGCTCGGTGATATTACCGGGTGCTGTGTTACTGGAAGAGGACATTCGTCGTCCTTATCTGGTGCGCAAGGGTGATTTGGTTACGGTGCGGTGCGTCAGCGGTGGGTTGGTGATCCGGACGGCCATGCGGTCCACTGCCGACGGCAGCCTAGGGGATGTAATCAAGGTGCGTAACGAGCGCGCCCACCATCTTTCTAGGCGCCAGGGCTACACGGCGAAGGATACCATTTTGCTTGTACGTATTACTGGGCAGCGCCAGACGCAGACGGTGGACGTGACACCGAGGCCACACGCATTGCGACTGGGGAGCGGGAAATCGTAAATTTCACTAGTCACGAAAGGAAAAAGTTGAGCAAGCTTTCGATACAAGTAGCGGTTGTTTTTTTTGCGATGGTGACCTGTGTGGCTGCGTGGGCGCAGACCTCTTCACTCTACGTGGTTGCCGTCAAACGGCAGCCACGCGTGGATGGCGAGCAAATCGAGGCCCGCCGAACCATCTCGCCGGCGGTGGCGGAAGCAAGTTTCGTGGCAGTGGGCCAGCCGATGCTCCGCAAGTTCGCAAGGTACGACTTGGTGACCATTATAGTGCGCGAGACGATCACCAGTGACGCTGAATCTACGCTCGACACGGAGAAGAGTTTCTCTAAAAAAGGTAAAATCTCGGCGATTCCCAGGTTTCGCCTAGAGGATTTTCTCAACCTGCAGGTTAAACAATCTGGTCTAAGCGGCGGCCAGCCAGAAATCAACGTCACTTTTGATTCCGATTTTAAAGGTGAAGGCAAGCACGAGCAACGCAATACGTTCACAGCCAGAATCACGGCTCGGATCATCGACATTAGGCCCAATGGCAACCTCGTTCTTGAGGCCCGCAATAAGATTGATACGGACGGTGAGGTCATGATCATGGTCCTGACCGGTACCTGCCGGCCCAAGGACGTATCCACAGATAACAGCGTGCTGTCCACACAACTTTACGGGTTGAGTATCGTCAAGGAGCACCGCGGCGAACTACGCCGCGCTTCCAAGAAAGGCTTCCTGACCAAGATTTTCGACACGATCTTCAATTTTTAACAGCATGCAAGGCCTTGTGACCTGGAGGTATGGATCATGACAAAGCGAAATCAGTTGCAATTGTTGCCGCTGCTGTCGTTGATTTTAATCACGATCATGACGCCGCTGGCTCGCGCGGTTCAGATCGGCGATCTGGTGCGTATCAAAGGTTCAGAGCAGAGCAAACTGGTGGGAATGGGGTTGGTTGTGGGCCTCAAGGGTACGGGCGACGGTGGTGATTTTCGTCCAGCAATGGATCCGTTGGCCGCAGTGGTGCGTCACTTTATCGATGGCACGATAGTGGCGGCGGATTTGGAGGATGCCAAAAATGTAGCGTTGGTGGCGTTGGAAGCGACGACACCGGCAACCGGAGTTCGAGAAGGAGACCTTGTGGATGTTCACGTCAGCGCGATAGGCGCAGCCAAGAGCCTCAAAGGCGGGCGGTTGCTGATGATGCCCATGACCGGACCGCTACCGGATTCGCCCGTGTTCGCCTACGCCTCAGGGCGTGTGGCGGTCGAAGACAAGGGGGTACCTACCGTGGGGGTTATCCGTCATGGAGGCCAGATTTACCGCGACATTCGAGCGCAGTTCATCGAAAACGGACGCATGACATTGGTGCTCAATGCGCCGAACGCTACTTTTCAGGTGGCCGACACGATTGCCTCGACGATCAACGACCTGATGTTGGGCGGTCCACGGATCGCGCGTGCGGCAGACCAGAAAAATGTGGTGATCAACCTGCCGTCGGCTGAATTGCGCAATCCGGCACCTTTTATCTCTGAGATCCTTTCTACGGTACTGGACCCGGCGTTTATCCAGACGGGGGCGCGGGTTCGGATCAATGAAAAGACGGGCACGATCATCATGAGCGGTGACGTGCAGATTTCACCGGTGTCGATATCGCACGGTGGGCTGACGATCTCAATGATCACGCCTGAGCCGCAGGCCACGGCCCAGGCGCCGCAGATAGAGGATCATCGTTTTATCGGGATCGACCCGGAGCAACGCGGTGGCGAAAAACTGGCGAGCCTGATTGCCGCTTTTAATCAGCTCAAGGTTCCGGTTGAGGATAGGATAGCGATCATCAAAGAAATTTACAGCATCGGCAAACTGCACGCGCAGGTGACTTTCGAGTGAGGGCCATGTACGCGACGTCTGTGAACAGCACGGTTTTGGGTGGTGCGGCTGATGCAACTGCAGGGCATGTGCCGCAGACAGACGGCCAAGGGTCCTTCGAAAACGAAATGATGAAGCGGGCCGAAGCGGTGATCGATCGGATTACAGATAAATTTGTGGCCAATGCACTGGTGTACCCCCTGCTCGAAAACATGGGTGATAGTCCATTCAAGACCGAATATTTTGACGGTGGCTTTACTGAAGATGTGTTTTCCAGTCGCCTGAACATGTACCTGGCCGACGAGATTACAGCCAGTTCTCAGCTACCAGTGTCCGAGGTGCTCAACCGACATTTGACCGACTGGCTGCGTAGCCATCCAGCCCATGCGGAAAACATCGTCAATACGCAGAGGATAGATACGCTTGGATAACCAAATCAAGTTGATCATCGATCAGCTCACCGGAGTGCTTGCCAAACAGTTGGAGGCTCACGGTAGGCTGCTGGCACTACTGAAGCAGAAGCGTCAGTCGTTGCGGCAGGTTCAATACGAACAGGTGACGACCGGTTCACAGCAGGAAAACACCGTTATTCAGCAGATCAGTGAATTGGAAAAAAGGCGGCTGCAACTGGTAGCTGACCTGACTCTGGCGTTGGATACGCATGCCGCACAGCCACTGAGGCTGGCGGAACTGGCTGAACGGCTTGATGAGCCAGACCGAGGCCGACTGCTTGTATTGCGCCAACAGTTACTCGAACACATGGCTGAGGTGCGCCGGCAAACCAACGTGGCGCGGCGGGCGACCGAGTCGCTGGTCAGTCACATGCAGGGATTGGTGCAGTCGATCGGCGCAGCGTGCAGCGGCATGAGCGTCTACGCGAGTAATGGAGCACCACCGCCGCAGGCAATGGTGATCAGTACGTTCAACACTACGGCATAGCATCTGTATTGATCGGATGACAGGCATTACCCATTCATGACTCTCGGCAGTGCGTTACAGATCGGACGTTCGGCACTGATCACCCACCAGGCGGCGATCGAGGTCGCGGGCAATAACTTGGCCAACATGGCCACGCAGGGTTATCACCGTCAGCGCATTTTGCTCGAACCGCTGCGCAGTCAGCAGTTGCAGGCGGGCATTTTCGTCGGCCGCGGCGTGCAGATACAGTCGATTACCCGCCAGGTGGACGCTGCCCTGGAAGGGCGAGTTCGTGCCAATTTGGCTGATCAATCCTTTTCGCTGGCACGTCGGGACATTCTGTCGCAGATCGAGGTGCTGCAAAATGAGTTTTCCGATTCTGACCTGTCCTCGCATCTCAACACGTTTTTCAACGCCTGGAGCGAACTGGCCAACAGTCCACAGAATAATGCGTTGCGCACGGTGGTACTACACCAGGGATCAACGCTGTCGGACTTCGTACAGACCTTACGCGCTGGCCTAGGCAATATGCTGGCTCAGGTGGATGACTCGATAGGCGACGCAACGGTTGCAGTGAACAACCTGCTCGACGAGATCGCGGTCATCAACGAGCAGATTGTCAAATCCAACGTTGGGGCCGGTGGCTCGGCAGACTTGCTTGACATACGTGACAGCTTGCTGGGCCAATTGGCCGAGTTCCTGGACATCTCCGTCATCGAGCAGCCTTCGGGATTGGTGGATGTCTTTGTCGGTTCCATACCCATGATTATTAACGGCATAAACCTCGGCATTGGCGTGCGAGATCAGACGGTTGACGGCGAACGGGTGATTGACCTGGTACTCAAAGATAACGGCAGCGTATTGTTGCCCACCTCTGGGCGGCTTGGCGCATTGATCGAGGCGAGAGAGCAAGACGTCAATTTTGCCCTCAATGAACTGGACGGCTTCATAAATACGTTTATCTACGAAATCAACAAAACACACAGCCAGGGACAAGGGCTGGTCGGCTTTGAAACAGTCACAGGCAGCAACAGAGTGGCCGACCAAGGCGTTGCCCTTAATGATTCGCAATCAGGTCTGAAATTTACGCCGGTACACGGCAGCTTAAGGTTACATGTACTGCAACGGTCGATCGGCCAGCGTCAGTCCACGACGCTGGCGGTCGATCTCGACGGGATCGACCCGGCCAACGATACGAATCTATCTGCGCTGGCGGCAGCCATAGACGCAGTGGACAATGTTGGCGCCTCTGTCACCGCTGATGGTCGGCTGGTTATTTCCGCGACTACCAGTGACTTTGAATTTAGCTTCAGCGACGATACCAGCGGCGTGCTGGCGGCGCTGGGTATCAACAGTTACTTCGCCGGCTCCAACGCCGAGGATATCACGGTCAACGCCGAGGTTAGTGAAAATCCATCCTTTCTGGCCGCGGCCCTAGGACATCTGCCGGGCGATAACAGCAACACTCTGGCTCTGGCAGCCCTGCGCGATCAGGGGGTTGATAGCCTCAACGGTTTGACCATCAACGAGGCCTGGGCTAGCCACGTCGAGAATTTTGCCGTGCGCTTGGATCAGACGAATCAACAGTTCGAAGCCGAGACACTGGTGGGCGGCAACCTGTCGGCGCAGCAGCAGAGCATCAGTGGCGTCAACGCCGATGAAGAAGTGATCAACCTGATGGCTTTTCAACGCGCTTATCAAAGCAGCGCACGATTTTTGCAAGTCGTCGATGAATTGCTTGAAACCTTAATGTCGCTTGCATAATCCGTTGAGGCATAACTGGCATGACCAGTTCCATTGGCATTACCGAATCTCGAACAACGATGCTGTCGACCAGCACGCAGTTGCTGGCCTCGCTGCGTAATACGCAGCGGGCCCTACTGGAGATTCAGCAGCAGATCAGTACCGGTCGGGCGCTCAACAAACCGTCCGATGATGCGGTGCGGACATCTACTGTACTCATGCTCGAAAGCCAGATCGATGCCCGGAACCAGCACGAGCGTAACCTGCAACATGCGTTGGGACTGCTCAATACCACGGACGCCGCCCTTGCTGATGCGACAGAACTTCTGCTGGTGTCCAAGAGCATTGCGTCGAGCCAGGTGGGCATAGGTTCGAGCGCCGAAACGCGGGCCAGCCAGGCGTCGGTAATAGATGTCCAGATCCGCACACTAATGGACATTGCCAATCTCCAGTTTCAGGGCGTGTCGTTGTTTGCAGGCAACCGCAGTGCCCAGGCCAACGCTCCGGTGTTCGAGGACTTCCTCGGCGGTATTCGCTATCTGGGGTCGCAAGTGGATTTGCTGGGTGACGCCGGCAGCGGCGGGCCATTGAGTATCAACTCCAATGGGCAGGACGCTTTTGCCGCCATGTCTAGCCGTGTTATCGGCAAGGTGAACTTGGATCCGCAGGCGACCGATGATACGCCCATCACGCATGTCAATGGTGTTCAAGGCATACCCGTGCGGTTGGGGGCGGTTAGCGTCATCGTGGACAGCACGTCGGTGATCGTCGACCTGAAAGGTTCGCAGACGCTTGGCGACGTGGTTACCCGCGTCAATGACGCGATAAATAGCATCGATCCGGCCGCGGGTGACCTTCAGGTGGCCGGTACCGGTTATCAACTCAACAGTACCGCGGGCCACACGATCAGCATCCGCGATCTCGGCAGTGGTCAGACGACGGCGGACTTGGGTATTTCCATCAGCTCTACCGGCGGCGTGTCCACGGTAGGGGGCAACGTGGACCCAAAATTAGCCACGCAGACCACTTTGGCGGCTCTGGGCGTACCCATCGATATATACTCCGGCCTCGAGATCACGCAAGGTGCAGTGACCAAGGTGGCTGATTTTTCCTCGGCTGTCACCGTTGAGGACATGATCAATGTCGTCGATCAACTTGGTCTTGGATTGCAACTGGAAATCAATGATCAACAGACTGGGTTTAACCTGATCAGTACCGTCAGCGGCTTGGAGATGTCGATCGGAGAAAATCGTGGAACGACGGCAACAGACTTGGGGCTTCGAAGTTTCAGTACACAAACGCTGCTGACCGATTTTCGGTTTGGCCTAGGCGTTGAAACAGTATTGGGTGAGGACGATTTTGCCATTGAGCTTCACGATGGCCGCAGCTTTAACGTCAACCTGGACGGCGTCGCTTCCGCCGGAGACGTGCTGACGGCTATCAGTCTGGCCGCCAGTACTGCGGGGTTAGCCGTGGGCGCCCCTGGCGAGTGGACCACAGAGTTCAACGTGGGGTTGGTTCCGAACGGCAATGGTTTTTACTTTGAAGACCTGACTGCGGGTGCGGGGGACTTTCGTGCCGTCCAACTTGGTACCAGCCTAGTTGCCACCCACCTGGGCATTTACACTAGTGTCGGTTCAGCTGGCCAGATTTTCGGCCAGGACACAGCGAAAGTTCGTGCCGAAAGCGTTTTTACGCACTTGATCAATTTGCGTGATTCTTTGCTTAATGACGACTCACTTGGCATCACTCTTGCTAGTGAAAGGCTGGACATGGATCTGGAAACGCTGATCCGTGTACGTGCCGACGTCGGCAGTCGTGGCCAATGGGTTGAGCAACAGCAAGAAAGATCACAACAATTGAAAATTGCCGAGTCACAGTTTCTCAGTGAATTGCAGGATGCCGATCTGGCCGAGGCGATCACTCGCTTTACGCAATTGCAACAGCAATTGGAAGCGTCATTGGCCGTAGGATCAGCGAACCTGCAACTGAGCTTGGTCGATTTTTTGCGCTAAAGGCGCACGTTTTGCGCGGCGGACGCTATTGATGGCCGGTCGTGTCAGCCAAAGATAAGGTGGCGGTAGGATGCCGCCGGTTCGCAGGATAAGCGGACAAGACCCCAGTATGGACGGCCACTATGGGATACAAGCCATGCAAGTGAGTACGTCGCGATTTGGGAAAGTCGAGATCGATCAACAGCGGGTCGTCTCTTTTTCCAAGGGGATTCTCGGTTTTCCACACCAGAAGAAGTATGTGTTGCTGCAACCGGATGTAGATAGTTGCTTCTACTGGCTGCAGGCCATCGATCGTGAGGACTTGGCGTTCGTCGTCACCGATCCGAGTATGTTCATTCCTAGTTACCGGGTTCCGATCAAGACTGAGCAGATGCGTGAGTTGAATCTAGAGTCGCTGGACAAGGGGCAGGTATTCGTCATTGTCAACAAGAACCAAAATACATTGACGGGTAACCTGCAGGGGCCGTTGGTGATAAACGCCAAACAGTGTGTAGGTGAGCAATTGGTGTTGTCCAATCATCGTTTTACGGCGCGCGAGCCGTTGATGGAGTTGGGGGCGGCCGCGGAAATGGTGTCTGCTTAAGCGGAGTTTTGTGAGTCGCCAGCGTAGGGCAGCAGTCGGAGTTTT
>CAUZAW010000148.1:0-7475 GCA_963577735.1 Phycisphaerae bacterium
GGCGTTCACTACATCTTCATGCTCACCCAACACCGCTACCCCGGTAGCATCCACACGTTGTAACGGGGTGCCTGCAAACATCAGGACAATGTCCAGATCGTGAATCATCATGTCCATCACGACACCAACATCGAGGGATCGAAACGTCATGGGGCTGATCCGATCAACTTCGATAAAACGGGGCGTGATACCCATTGTTGCAACGGCGCGCACGGCGGGGTTGAATCGCTCGGTATGACCGACTTGAATTGGCGCCCTCAGCCGTTCGGCCAAATCCACCAGAACCTTCGCCTCCGCGGTATCCGCGGCCAACGGTTTTTCAATCAGGCAGGCGACACCACGTTGCAAAAGCGGCGACGCGACGGTCACATGGTGTACCGTGGGCACTGCTATACTGGCAGCGGCAATGGTCGAACCGGAAGCGAGAAGTTCATCCACGCTGCAGAATGACTGGCAGCCCAATTCATCAGCGATCGTCTCGCGACAGTCTTCATCGGTATCCACTACCGCCACGAGGTTGGCATCAGGCAAATTGGCATAAACACGGGCATGGTGGCGTCCCATGCGACCGACGCCGATCACGGCCACATCCACTGCTCTGTTATTGGCGTTCATGGGTATATCATAGGCGATCGACGCTGAAATCTGAACGGTACGTCGCGCACCTAGGCCAAGCTAGCCTGATAATATACGCATATGGCACAGACGCATTCCAATCCGCTGCCGATAACCAAGCGACCGGTTATCGGGATCACGATGGGTGATCCAGCGGGAATTGGCAGCGAGGTGATCGTCAAGGCGCTTGCCAACCCACAGATACGGCAGTTGGCAAGGTTTGTGGTATTCGGCATGAATGAGTTGATCAGCTATGCGGCTGATCTTGCCGAAATTGACCCGTTCTGGTGGCGATTGCAGCACGACTCAGTTCGCGCGCAATATGACCTTGTGCACGAAGTGGTTGTACTGGATTACGACGAGTATTCGCTGCTGGGCCAAACGGTGGCGCGTCCGACCAAGCAAGGCGGCGAGGCGTCGCTGCGGTTTATCGACGACGCGATCAAGGCCGCGGTGATGCCAGCAGGTACACCTGGACATATCGATGCGATTGTGACCGCGCCGATCTGCAAGCAGTCGTGGCAAATGACAGGCAGTCGCCACAAGGGCCATACGGAACTGCTGGCGCAGCGTACCAAAGCCAAGCGGGTAGCCATGTTGTTTGCCACGCCGAAGCTCAACGTCGTGCTGGCGACGATCCACGTGCCACTACTGGATCTGCGTAATATCTTTACAATCGGATGCGTGTTCGACCCGATTGATCTGGGCAATCGGGCACTGCAACAAATGGGGATACCCAAACCTCGCATTGCCGTATGTGGGCTGAACCCGCACGCTTCGGAAAACGGCCAGTTCGGAGACGAAGAGCAGCGCATTATTCAACCTGCGATCGAGATGGCCCAACATGATGGGATTGATGCACACGGCCCGTTTCCGGCCGATACCATTTTCCGCCAAGCGATGGCAGGCAAATACGATCTGGTGGTGGCCATGTACCACGACCAGGGGTTGATTCCTGTAAAACTGCTGACATTTCATCACGCGGTGAACGTAACGCTGGGCCTACCAATTATCCGAACCAGCGTTGATCACGGCACAGCTTTCGACATTGTGGGCAAAAATGAAGCGCATCCCGGCAGCATGCAGGCGGCGATCAAACTGGCGGTGCAAATTGTACAGACCAATGTTTGCCGGCCGACCGATCAGGTACCACCGCAAACTCCGCCATGACAACCCCGCCCGGTGACCCACCGGCGCGTCATTGCATCGCGTGCGTCAAGGCTGAACTACCTAATAGCTCGAGCGCAGCCACTTGTTACAACTTAGCGTCAACATCACACTTGGGATCATAATCACCTGGCACAACGTTCAATCCGCCTGGCGGGGGATGGGCCACAGCCTGGCGCCATGCATAAAATGTGAATCCGAGCAGGACCAATACCACCGCAGTCAGGATGCCGTGCCATAGCAGGGCCAATATCGGCATATTACCGAACCAGAAGCTAACCCCAGCAACGATCAGAGCAAGCAGAAGAAGAATATTAGTCACCATTGCCGCAACAGCTGATCGCGGTTTGTCGGATTGCAACCCGAGGCCAAAGACCATAAGTGATAACCCACCAACGGTCGTGGAGATAACGGTGAGCATCATGCCCAGCTTAGTCGGATCTGCCCGAAGATGGCGCCAGGGCGTTGCTTCGATACCATGATTGTCCATGGCCTGCTCGGCTTCATGAGGCGACCATTGCGGGCTCCAGATGAATGCAGACGCACAGACACAGCAGGAACTCATAAACATGAGCCCGCCGACCATTTGCAACACGATACCGGTGCCTTGGGTAAAAGCACGCGGCGGCGGTTGTTCCACCTCGGCAGTGTTATCAATCGTGGGCTGCTGGGTGCAATTTGGCATCATTGATAGCTATCCAGCTTACATCAAACCGATCGAACAACTAATGTTGTCAAGGTGCGAAGGTCCGAATATCCGGCTGACCGGCGATGTGAGATTATACCATCGGGCCAGGGGTGAAAACCCACGGGGCTGAAGACCTTGCAATAGATATTGAGATTTTGCCGATAACACGGTCGTATGCGGCACCACTTATTTCTGATTATCCGTGTGCTTATTGCTACCTGTGGCATTGGCTATATTGCCTGGTCACTGACATGGACGGACCACATCCAGGTGCCCAGTGGAGTGCGCTTGCCCAACGGGCAAGTGTTGTCAACCCCCACTTCATTTTCGATCATCGAGGGCAACACCCATACTTTTGGTGATGGCGAGCAGGTTGTCATTGCCATTGATGATAAATCGCAGGCGGTGGTGCGCATGGACATACCTGTCAAGAGCCGTGGGCCGAGTGTTGGTGACTACCAATTCAAGCAGGGCATCGTCACGACGCTTGACAACGCTAACTTCGGCTTGCTGCTGCTGGGTTTGCTGCTGGTAGCCCCGACTTACCCGATACAGGCCTATCGTTGGTGCCTGCTGCTTCGCGCCCGCGGATTGAAGGTCACCTTTGCCAAGTCGTTTCGACTGGTGATGGTTGGCTGTTTTTTTAATTTCTGCATGCCCGGATCGACCGGCGGCGACGTGATCAAGGCATACTACGCCGCCAAGGGCAGCAACCGACGGACCGACACGATTATGAGCGTGATCTTCGATCGTATATCCGGTCTGATCGGACTGATTATTCTAGGTGGTGCTGCTGGCCTGTTCATGGCACACCATCCTGCAGCACGGCGCGTCACGCTTTCGATTTTCATCATGGCTGGCATCTTGACTACTATTGTGCTGATTTATTTTGTGCCGCTGTTTCGTCGCTGGTTCGGTGTCGATTGGCTGGTTGGCAAGTTGCCGGGTCAGGCGCTGATCGGGCGCGTGGATGAGGCCGCCGTCGCTTACCGCGACCATAAAATGGTGGTATGCGTCGCGATTCTCCTGTCGATCATGAGCCACTGCTGCTTCGTAACGAGCACGATCTTCACCGGTTATGCACTAGGGATCATGCACCAGGCCCACACAATCGGGGTGATGGCCACGATAATCCCGGTACTATTTTTGTCCGCGGCAATACCTATCAGCTACCAGGGGCTAGGTGTCATGGAAGGCATGGGTGTGCCACTACTTGTTAGAAGGTCCATCTGCACAGCCAACCAGTTGATCGGCATGCTGATGCTTTACCGGTTGTACATGATTGCCTATTCACTGTTGGGCTCACTTTACCTATTACGCGGCGATATTCACTTATATCCGCAGGCAAGCAACGAGGCGGCCCCCCGACGGAATTAACCGCTTTAAAGGCAACCAACTAATCGTAGACAAATCGGCAACAGTAACTATCGCTGGACCAGGCTAGTCGCCTTGATACGGTCCTGATAGGTACGGATATGATTGCGTTGGCCTGTCACTGCTTTAACAACCTGCTCATCTCGGTCACCCTCTAATTTCCGACCGGTTTCATGCGCATCGGCAGCAAATTTTTCCGCTTTGACTGCCAACTCGCGCCGCTTTTGCTGAAAACTGTCCGCAGTCATGCGCAGCAAATTGGCGCTTTGCAGCTCTAACCGCCGTGCCTGTCGGGCCAATAGGTCGAGCGTTTGGCCGTAACTGCCTGCGGTCACTACGTGCTGGGTGATGACATGCAAAAGCGTGACCTGTGCGGTCAACTTATCGAGCATGATATTGGTCTTGTCGCCGGGCGGGGTTCCAATTTCAGCGACTGCTTGCTCGGCCATAGCCGTTGCGTCACCAAACACCTTTTCAACCTGTACGTCATAGGCCTCCTGGACCTTTGCGAACTGCGTACGCAACGTCGTGGCCAGTTCATTTTTGCGATGCAACGCGATGTCACGGAGGCCTTGTGATTGCGTTTGCTGCTGGGCGATGCTTTCGATCTGTTGAGCCAGCCATTTTGAAGAAGAGCGGTAAAGGTCGCGTTGCTGTCGATCTATTCTCATGCTGCTTTGAACCAGATCACGCTTCAACTTCAACTTTTGAATATTCTTCTCTAATCCCGTTGCCTGAATCTGGATATCGGTTTCTCGCTTGTAAACCGCTATTTGCTCAGCACCCTTCTGAACAAATGCTTGTTTGCGCAAGTCACTTGCCTGTTGCATCAACTGATCTTTCTGCTCACTGTGGCCGGTAATCTGCTTATTTAATTGCTCATCCGATCGTTGAGCGTTGTCAACCAACTTCTGGTATTCACCAAGTTTGCTATCGCACCGCTGCTTCTCTTCTTCGAGCGTTTCGAGCAAGGGCGTGTCATCAGTATCTAATGATTTGGCACGGCTATCGGCCTGGCCGACCGATGTCATCTGGCTAAGCAGCATCACGCCCTCATTGCTGACATTACCCCAAGCAGTGATGGCACTACGCACCCCTTGCCGAGCCATGGACGCATAGTACTCAGCCAACAAGCTCTTTGCAGCTGATTTTTGCCGCGGTCCCGCCTGCTGTGCCAACAGGCGTAACTTGGAGATCAGGCCGGCAATCTGGTCCTGGCGGTGAGTCTGAAGGTCTAGCCACTGGCCACTTTTGATTCGCAGCCCATGCGGGACATATCCCTTTTCGATCTGCTGAATCTGCCCGCTAACAGCCTCCAGATCCTTTTGCCATTGACGACGTTTCGCTGCTTTGGGGTCAGAGCAGCCGGACAATACACCGAGGATCACCAAGCCAATCAGTGTGCGATTCACGTTCTATCCTTTTGACCGTTCAACGCCGCCATTACCGCAAGCCATCAAAACAATGCCACCAAGATAACCGTTTGGCAGCCAAGTCCCAAACCCCTGCTCTGCGGGGATCAATTCTACTGTACGACCGTCGCCTTGTCCGGACCGTCGTGTTTTTGCTCTTGTTTTACCGGCTTGAACTCGATCATGTAATTGGGGGATGGCCTGTAGAGGGTGTTGATCCAATCAATGACCATCAGGGCTCGCGGATCCTGTCGCGTACCTCGTAGGGGGTGCAACAGCGGCATCCAACCCTCTACTTGCGGATGAGGCTCAAGGGCATCAGCGGGTGGCAGCGAGTATTGGATCAGCAAAGACCGGCTTGGTTTTTCACGGTCGATGATGTCATATCGGAACTTGGCTTTGAATGAATTGAGCATGAAAAAATTCGTATAAACAGTTGCGTCATGAGTGGGCCTTTCGCGAAAGAGCTGCAGGTCACCGCCTTCGCCGCCACCGTGACAGTTAGCTGCTCCGCAGTAGTTGAGTACATAAAGACGGTGAATACGCTTGCGAAAAGTCAACATGGCAGGTGGGTCGTTACGAACCTTGACACGTTTGTACAACGACCGAATCTGGGGATTGTCCAGAGCAAGTTCGAACATTTTCTTGAGCTGCTGCCAACCCCTGCGGCCCTTGAATTTTCGGCGCTCAGTTTTACCAAGCAACTGCCCACCTCCCTGGTATTCAAATATTTCATCGATCACCTTCGACGGCACAACCACCGTAGGTTTTTCTTTCAAATCGATTTCCAAAACCCGTATGAGATTGACCTGCTGCTGGCTTAGACGATTTGCCGGCCAACCTTGTTCGGTTGGGGTCTTTTTGTTTACTGATTTGACCGGCCGCCTGGCCTTGGTGTCAGCGGGTGAGGGTTCGGTAGAAAGCTGATGCTGTTTAAACCGGACCTGTACGATAGGAATCAGTTGGGCGACACGCTTGTCATTGGGAAAACGACGCAGAAGATCCTGCAATTCATTAAGCGACCATTCGAAGAGATGTTCCTCGTAAAGCCAGAATGCCAGGTTATATCGCTTTTCCAGATCATCATCATCCAGTGCTTTTCGTTTCTGCTCATATTCTTGCTGCCGTGTCATGACGGCCTCGACCGACCGGACTTGTTCGCGCGGGATGATTACGCTATTGCCGCTTATCGACACGGTGATGCTTTCGTCCGTGTCCGCAATGAGTTCGCCCCATAACTGGCGGCCATTGTGTTTGGTGACAACCACCTCTCGAGCCCAGGACGCTGCGACCAGTATCAGGCAGCCAACGACAGGAATTAGCAGGAATACCGGCAGTATGCATCGACAAGGCCGCATGATGTTGTCTCCGCAACCTACCCGACACTATCGTTCGCAAGTGGCCCACGATCAAAACCGGCGAGAACTGAACAGCGGTGTCAAGCACCTTAGACAACCATTATAATCACAAGGCAATAATAACCCAAGCCATACGAACACCCCGCGGCGTGGACCGGTTCCCACGCTCGTTCAGCCAACGTAACAAGATTTTCAAAGTGGAGATAACCCGACCAACGGCCCACGTTGTTGATAAGGCTACGCCTTGTCGCCAAACTTTTCCATGGCCAATGTGATCAACCGCTCAAGACGAACGGGTTTGAGCATATAGGCATCGACACCAAGGTTTTCAGCATATTCCTGATGACGTTTGCCTTCGTTGGCCGTCACCATGAATACCAGCGGTGGGCTGGTCAGCCGTTTTACTTTCTCCAATACGAGAAACCCGCTGCGCTTGGGCAACATCATATCGAGCACTACCAATTCTGGCGGGTCCGACTGACAAATACGGACCGCCGAATTGCCATCGGTACAAGTCTGCGTTAAGGCGCCCTCTGCTTGCATGGCCTGATCGATCGCAGACAACACCTCAGTATCGTCATCTACAATAAGGACCTTTCGGTCTTTGAGACGTTGTTCGGTTTCCTGCTCTATCATTCTTATTACACTCCTCTACCACCTTCGACCTTCTAAATTATTGCTGAAAAACAGAACATGTCAAGGATACGACCGAGTCAACATACCGTAAATTGCCTTGCCCCATGGAGTATTGCCAAGCGGAGGATCTTCACAAAATTCGCGCCAACGTGGCCTGATCCATCCACGGTAACTGTTCGATATTCTTGCGAAGACGGGCAGGCATCGCGGCACCTGAGCGCTCGT
>CAUZAW010000149.1:0-7418 GCA_963577735.1 Phycisphaerae bacterium
GATTGCGAAGCGCCGCCAACTCACTAATCGCACGCATTCGTAGCAGCTGTTCGATGTATTGCACACGCAGGTGCGCCATCGCGTGCGCCATGCGTATTGCATGCCCGGGCGGCCACGACTCGTTAGGATCGCAGCGGATCTCCACCTGATCACCCCGCCGCGGCGCAGCGCTTCAATCACTTCCAGGTCGCGATGCATGCCCATGCCGACCTTCGTGTAAAGGGTCCTGTAACCCTGCGACGCCATATGTCGCGCATCGGCTTTGATGCGGCCTGGCCTGGTGTGCTGCGCAAAACCCATGATCTCAATATGCTTGCGGATCGCCCCGCCAAACAGGCCATGCACCGCAACGCCCAACGACTTGCCGACAATATCCCAGCACGCCATTTCAATGCCGGCCAGTGCTGCGTTGCCCAAATACGGAAAGCTTACGTAGCCGCCGAGGCTTTGCATGTTCAGCCAGAGATGATTGACTCGTCGCGGATCTTATCCGACCAGGATCGACCGGACGCTGTCGATCACTGCCAATGTGACCTGCGGCGACGGCGCAGGCACTGATTCGCCGATACCGACTGCACCGTCGACCGTGGTGATCTGCACCACGATGGCCGTAACGCCCTCGCGCCTGCCCTGGGACCAGTACTCCGGTTCGGTAAATGCAATCGTAACCGGCGTCGCCTTGATGGACCGAATCTTCATGTCAACATGCCTTGAGACTTCTCAAGCGTTTTTGTATATATATGATACCCGAGCATGGATGTGTCAGAGTGGCTGGAGTTGCCGAGGCTTTTTCAGCGTGACCATCTACCACGACCTGTCACAGCAGCATAGTTTTTCCCGAAGGACGGTTGCGCGATCGTTTTGGTGGTGACCAAGTTAATCCCGGCAATTGGGCCATGCTGCTGGTAAACGGCCCCGCAAGGGCCTATAATTATTGGCTTACGCCCGTTCGAGGCTATTAGCTTTGATCGTAAAAGGACTTGCATGCCCAAGGAAACGACTGCTTCCGATACATCACCGAGCGTAGTAGACAAGGTTCGCGCGGTTATCGAGCGTATTCGCCCAGCCGTACAGTCCGACGGCGGTGATGTGGAACTGGTGGACGTCACCGGCGAAGGAATTGTGCAGATTCGCCTGCACGGCGCGTGCGTGGGCTGCCCATCGAGTTCGATGACGCTGCACATGGGCATCGAACGCAATATCTGTGAAAAAGTACCCCAGGTCGTGGCGGTCGAACAGGTCCAATAAGCTTCCCTACTCATAAAAATCAAAATCTAAAGCGTTGACGGACCGATGCACGTAGACACTCGCAAGAAGGAAGGGTGTGCAATCATGAACCGCCCTTTAATTAATGACTTTCGAGTGTATCCGAATCCCGAACGTCAACCCACAATGCGGCCAAGGAGTGCACTGCGATGCTTGCACTAACACGACGAATTGGTGAAGAGGTGGTTATCGGCGATCCGGGCAAGCCACTCGGTGTGATAACTGTCGTCGAAATCCACGGTGACAAAGTGCGACTTTCATTTGATTTTCCGCGCAACATTCTTATCAACCGGCGCGAGTTGGCCGAGCAAAAGGCCCGCCAGCAGGAGTCGGGCAAAGACGGTTGATGGCGAGCATTTCTTAAATAGGTCACCACCCGCGTCTGACCTAGGCGATTTCACCGACAAGGCTGAAGCTTATGCACGATCGCGACCGGGCTATCCACAAGAACTGGTTGGCCGCTTGATGCAGTTGGCCGCCGTTGGGCCAGGTGATGCGGCGTCGGACGTTGGTGACGGAACGGGCTCAATCACCTGGCCGGAGCGGATTGCGGGGATACTCAAAACAATCGAACAGGACCTAAAACGGGCCCAAGAGGTGCCTGTGCAGTACCTATGAAGATCGTGGACCGCCAAGCCTAGCGACTAAAAATAGCGACCCCAAAGCAGGTCCAGCCGCTGGCGATGATCGGGATCAATTTTGCTCTTGTCCGACCAGATGGCAAGTCGCAGCGCTTCGTGGGCGGGGCTCGGCCGCTGGCCAAGTATCGCCATGTCTGACAGGGCGATCTTGATCAATTCAATGCCGGCAGTGGTCGCTTTTTTCAAGTTACCCATGATCTGGCCTAGCAGGTCCGGCTGGGCCGCGTCAGCATCGTGCGGCCGCCAGCAGTCATAGTCGGTGGGCAGTGCTACTAAGGCGTAGGCGATTTCCGCCTCGCGGGCTAACTTGGCCTCCGGCATGACCGTCATGCCAATCAAGTCGCCGCCCCACTGGCGATGCAGCAGAGACTCGGCCCGCGTCGAAAAGGCCGGCCCTTCCATACAAACATAGGTACCGCGGTCATGGACGGTGACACCTCCGAGCCTTTTGGACGCAGCGAGCAACCACTGCCTCGTGACTGGGCAAAAGGGCTCGGCAAATTCCACGTGCACCGCCGCACTGTCGTAAAACGTATTGGCCCTCTTGTATGTCTTGTCGATCACCTGGTCGGCTATAACCAGGTCGCCGGGGTGAATGTCCTCGCGCAGGCTCCCGGTGGCGCCGCTGGCGATGATATGGGTCACGCCCAACGACTTTAGGGCAAAGATATTAGCCTGGTAGGGCACGGCCGTGGGATTGAACACGTGCCCCGGCCCATGACGCTGCAAGAGGACCACGTCAACACCCTGCCAGCGGGTCATTGTGATCGGTGACGCAGCTGGCCCAAACGGCGTATCGGCTGACAGTGTCTCGCCGCTTTCGGCGCCCAAAGCCTCATCCAGACCCGTACCGCCGATGATCCCGATGCGAAGTGGCCTGTCACTCATGGCAGCGATAATACTCACTTTAACGATGTCGTCCTAAAGTCGTCAGGATCCCCGGATGCTGCTCGGCGGTTAGTATGCCAGTGCGACCGATAATTGAACATGTCGCTTTCTAAAAAAATTTGGCTCAGAACAGTACGTCGGCTATAATGCCATTATGAGCGTCATCGCCCACTGCCTATGGCTTGTCTTCCGGTCACAGCCGGTGACGGTTTGCATAGTCGTTAGTTGAGCGGTAGGCCCGTACCCTATCGCGCCGGCGGACAGTACTGACCGGCCGGCTGATCAACCATCATCTATTAACCGATGCAATACCGTGATTGAGGGTCCAACCCTTGGCCGGCTTCGCGCCGATGACGGTCAACACAGGACGCCAACAATGGACAACTCACACAAGAACACAGCTGCCAGGGTCGCAACCGACAGTGATGCAACCCAGACCGATCAGTTCACCAACATGACCGGCGCCCAGATTTTTCACGAGATGATGCGCCTTCACGGCGTCGAACATATTTTCGGATATCCCGGCGGCGCGATCCTGCCGGTATTCGACGCCATCTTCGAGAGCCAGCACTTCAACTTCATCCAGACCCGTCACGAGCAAGGCGCCGGGCACATGGCTGAAGGCTATGCCCGTGCCAGCGGCCGACCGGGCGTTGTTCTGGTCACATCCGGGCCCGGGGCAACCAATACCGTCACCGCACTTCAAGATGCGATGATGGACGGCACACCCATAATCGTGTTCACCGGCCAAGTCGCCACCACGGCCATCGGCACAGACGCCTTCCAGGAAGCGGACATCACCGGTATTACCCGCCCATGCACCAAATGGAATGTACTGGTCAAGGATGTGCGCGACATTCCTCGCAGAGTCAACGAAGCTTTTTTGATCGCCACCACAGGTCGGCCCGGGCCAGTGCTAGTGGACCTGCCCAAGGACGTGACGGCCAGTGTGCTCAAACAATCGGTTGATATGCAACCTCGTCTGCCTGGATACCACATCCGCGAATTGGGTGCATCGACGGAAATCCAGCGCGCCGCCGAAATGATCAACCAAGCCAAGCGACCGGTGTTTTACATCGGCCAGGGTGTTATTTTAGCCGATGCCCACGAGATGCTGTCCCTGTGCGTCCAGCAGGCGAACATCCCCGTCACCACCACGCTTCAAGGCCTAGGCGCCTTCGACGAGCATTCACCGCTGTCGCTGCACATGCTGGGCATGCATGGGTCTGCGTATGCCAACTGGGCCATGCGCGATGCCGACTGCATCATCGCTGTGGGTGCACGCTTCGACGATCGCATTACCGGTGATCCAGCCGCTTTCGCCCCGGCTGCCCGCCAAGCAGAGCGACAGGGCCGCGGCGGCATCATTCATTTTGACATCGCACCCGAACAAATCAATAAGACCGTGCCTGTCACCATTGCCGTAGAGGGCGATGCTCGGAAAAACCTTGAACTGCTATTGCCGATGCTCGAGCACCGACCACGCCAGGAATGGATTGACCGGATAACCAAGTGGAAAACCGAGCACCCCTTCCGCTACAATCACGACGATCGACCTGGCCATACCAAGCCACAGGCGGTGATCGAAGAGCTTTGGCGGCAGACCGACGGTGACGCCATCCTCACCACCGGGGTCGGCCAGCACCAGATGTGGGCTGCGCAGTTCTACAAGTTCAAGTACCCACGGCAGTGGATCACCTCCGGAGGACTGGGCACCATGGGTTACGGTGTGCCGGCAAGCCTCGGCGCCAAACTGGCCCAGCCAGACAAGACCGTGGTCAACATCGACGGGGACGGTAGTTTCTGCATGACCGGCATCGAAATGGTCACCGCTGCCCAGTACGGCATCGCCGTCAAGACCATCATCCTCAACAATGACTTCCAGGGCATGGTCAAACAATGGCAGGACCTGTTTTACGATGAGCGTTACAGTCACACGCAGATGTACAACCCCGACTTCGTCCAGATGGCCGAGGCCATGCATTGCAAGGGGATACGCTGCACAGAGTATGCGCAGTTGCCCAGCGCCATTGAACAGTTGCTGACCCACGACGGCCCGGCCGTGCTTGACACGGTCGTTGAAAAGCACGAACACGTCTATCCCATGATGCCCGCTGGCAAAACGGTTGACGACATGGTCCTGGGCGACTTCGACTAAGCCATGGCCCCCGCCTAGGGTCTCGCCTCTGGTCCATGCACAGAGAGGCTGTTGACACTAGCAGGCGTGACCGCACGCAGGTGAAGTCGTAATCACGAGAGATCAAGCGTGCACTGCAAAAGATTAGCAAACATATCAGGATCTATTCGCTGCTACCTACAGGTTGTACAACGCTCAAGCCGGGTATGCGTATCTAATTTCCAGTCGGCTTCAAGTCTTTGATGTGGTACTCGCCACGCAGTCTACCCTGCCAAGTTGACAGCTTGGGTTCGAAAAGGACGTCGAGTTGCATCCCCGCCACAAGGTCATCCGCCAAGTGGCCGAGGCCGAACCCGATGGCATTGACGATACGACGGCCTTGGCGCAGAGTCAGGCGTAGATGCGAACTGTCACTGCCAACGCGCTGGGCGGGCCTGTCCAAGCTGGCGCCGCGCAGACACAGCAGTGGGCTGGCGTTGCCCCGCCCAAACGGTGCCAGGCGCAGAATCTGCTCGATCAACTCCAGTGACATGTCCTCGAGGGTGCAGCAGGCATCGACATCGATCGACGCAACCAAGTCCTGGGCCGTCAGCAGGCCGTTGACGTATTCAGTAAACGCGACCCGAAACTGATCAACCTTATCAGCATCAAGGCGCAAACCCGCCGCCATGGCGTGGCCGCCGAAACTGTTGAGCAGATGACCGCAGTGGCTGATCGCTTTGTGCAATTGTACCCGTTCAACACTGCGGGCAGAGCCATGTGCTTCGCCGTTGCTCTGGCTTAACAGTATCACTGGCCGGGCATAAGTCTCCACCAGACGTGAAGCGACAATACCCAGTACCCCCGCATGCCAATCGGGATCACACAGGACAATGCCGCGGTTTTCATCGCCATCGTAACCGCCGTCGATGAGCATTTTCTGAGCCTGCTTGAAGATATGTCGCTCCGTTTCGCGGCGACGCTGATTTTCATCGTGCAGAAAAGCGGCCAGATCCGCCGTTTCGTCTTCAGCGGCTCCGGTCAACAGGTGCAGCGCCCGACCGGCATGTCCCATTCGCCCGCACGCATTGAGACGCGGGGCCAGCACAAACCCGACATGAAAAGCATCAACTTTTTTCTCTTGCAGACCAGTTGCGTCTATCATGGCGTTGAGCCCAACAAAGCGTGTGCGCTTGATCTGACCAAGGCCAAACGTCGTGATCACCCGGTTTTCACCGACCAGCGGCACCACATCCGCCACGGTGCCCAGCGCCACAAGGCTCAGCAGATCCATCAGCAAGTCTCGACATGATTTGGGCACCCGCTCGCTGGCGTAAAAGACTTTGGCAAATTGCCACGCCAGTTTGAACGCCACCCCGGCGCCGCAAAGATAGGCAAACGGGTATGGCTGGCCAGAATCGCCATCAGCCAGATGTGGATGAACGATGGCATAAGCATCCGGCAACTCGCCCGACGGCAGTTCGTGGTGATCGGTAATAATCAACTCCGCCCCTGCATCCTTGACCACCCGGGCCTGTTCAACGGCCGTAATGCCGCAGTCGACGCTGACAATCACATCATTGTCGCGTGCCAACTGAGCCACCGCATCATTGTTGAGACCATATCCTTCCTCCAGCCGGTGCGGCAGATAATTATGCACATTAGCGCCGACATGCCGCAGCACATGCCACAGGATAGCGCTGGCGGTGATGCCATCGACGTCGTAATCACCATAGATAACGATCCGTTGCCCCTCACGAACTGCCCGGTGCAGCCTTTCGACGGCACGACCGATACCCGGGAAGTCGGCCGGATCGTGCAAGTCGGTCAGCTTGGGATTCAAAAAGGCCTTGGCCTCTTCCACCTGATCATGGCCGCGGCGCAGCAGCAACAAGCCTATCAGTGGATGAACACCCAGCCCCCGGCTCAGATCGCGGCACGCCGGACCGTCCTTGTCGCCGCCGTCGGCAAACCACCAGTGATAACGCATCCCTGCTTCGTGCATGGCACATATCGTATCACACCACCGACCCGGACATTGCAAATACTTTTACTAGGTGACACAACGATCAAGCCACCGAGGGCCTGCCAACAACACCTGCGCATCCTATTGAGATCAACCACTGGGAACATACCGGTATGTCGCCACGCCTACCCTGTGACCAGAAGATCCCCTGTATCTAGATTCACGTTTGTCGACATGATGATTACGTTCACGGGCAATAAGAACACGAGCATGTCGAAGTGCCACAAAATCCGGAAACGAAAACCAATGATGCCGGCCACGGAGAAGCCGACAGCTCCGCATGGTTCTACGAGGCCTAAACCGGAGAATTACTGGTCAACTACCAGGTGGAATCTGGCAGTTATCAGTTGCAGACTCGGCGCCCGCCGCAGACGGTCCTATACTATGTGCAATCTCTACCCGCTTGGTGATCACGGATGATCGCAAATCATCAGCCTTTCAAGTCTCCACCTCAGCCGATCACGGCACATCGTTACCGTAC
>CAUZAW010000150.1:0-7409 GCA_963577735.1 Phycisphaerae bacterium
CAACACGCGATCGATGCGACGACCGATAATCGAATGGTGCGGACCGCACATCCCCAAGTCTGTAATGTATGCGGTTCCGTGGGGCAGAATCCGGGCATCGGCGGTCGGAACGTGGGTGTGTGAACCGACGACCGCGGCGACTTTCCCGTCGAAGTAGTGTGCTATCGCCTGCTTTTCACTGGTCGCTTCAGCGTGGACTTCCAGCAGCACGATGGGGTTGGGATCGGGCAACTGGGCCAACACGCTCTGGGCCGCTTTAAAGGGATCATCGGCAGGCAGCGTGGGAAAAACGCGGCCGAGGACGGTGATCACGTAGACGCAGCCAGAAGGGTTCGCGATCTGTGGCCGCGAACGACAGCTATCTAGGTTATCCGACACAGCAACGGTCAATTGCATCCAGAGGCGTCCCATGGCCTGGCTGGGCAGGTTGGCCGGGCGGATGATATTCTGTTGCGATTCGAGCACGCTTTTGATCTGCATCCGCCTATAAGCGTGATCGCCGAGGGTAATGCCGTCAACGCCGGCATCGATCAGCCGGCGGTAGAGGGCAGGCGTAATCCCCGACCCCTCGTGGGCGTTTTCGGCGTTGGCAATGACCAAATCGACATTGAAGTGCTTGCGTAGGGTGGGCGCCAGCTGGCAAACGGAGTTAACGCCGGGCATCCCCACAATATCACCGAGCATGGCTAGTCGAATGGGCATCACCCGAGCGTATCACAGAGCTGCCAATACAGGCAAACACCCATATCCTGGGGATTGACACCTGCATATTGACTATGGCGTTGCGTTGGCCAATGATGTGGTATGCGTTATTGGTCTGGCACCTACATGTAGTGGCGGAGTGTCTTGGATGCGCTGCCCATACTGTGGCGAGAACAACGATAAGGTTATCGATTCGCGCGCTACCGACGAAGGTCGCGCCATCCGTCGGCGGCGCCAGTGTGAAATCTGTGACAAGCGGTTTACCACCCGAGAACTGGTTGAATCGCAGGTGCGGCTGCACGTGGTCAAGAAAGACGGGGCACGCGTGCCGTTTGATCGTCGCAAACTCATGCTCGGCCTAGAGAAGGCATGCTACAAACGGCCAGTCAGCGCAGAGAATCTAGAACAACTGATCGACCAGGTGGAGGAAGAATTACTGAGCCGTCATGAGCGCGACATCGCAGCGGCCGAGATCGGCAGGGTGCTGTCTGAGCAACTCAAAGGCCTTGACCAAGTGGCGTATGTTCGCTTCGCCAGTGTCTACAAACAGTTTCGCGATCTCGACGATTTTCTCGATGAGGTGCGTGGTGTGCTGGCATCAGCACCGCCCGATTCGCCGCAGCAAGGTAGACTGTTTTAGCTGAAGTCGCCCGCCCTCGCGACCACCTCGCCAACAAGCACTAAAAACGAATCTGATGTAACCGCGGCGCAGGCATGGCGTAAACTCTTGCTTGCAAAATAGTTCCACCTTCACGGCGCGCTTACTGTCAAAATCGGATTTGTCAGCCTATAATAATCGTGCCTTTGCTATGATCAGATCTGATCAGGTGGCGGTATTGGCGTGCAGTTTATCTGTTGGCATACTTCTTAAGCGAAAGGAGTTATCTATGCCCTCGGTCAAGGACATTCTCAAGATCAAAGGATCGCAGCTTTACAAGATAGGGCTGAACGCCAGCGTACAGGACGCGGCGGTGCTGATGAATGACAACAGGATCGGCGCGTTGGTAGTCGTAAAAGGGCAATCAGATGCGCGGCATCTTCACGGAGCGCGACGTGCTGCGTCGCGTGGTGGCTAAACAATTGAATCCTACCAAGTTGATTATTAGTACGGTGATGACCAAAGAAGTTATCTGTTGCCATATAGACACGAAGATTTCGGAAACCCAATCCGTGTTCAAGAACCGCCGCATCCGCCATTTGCCGGTCCTTGACGACCAAGACAGGCTGGCCGGCCTTATTTCGATCGGTGACCTGAACGCCTACCGCGCCCACGAGCAGGAGACGACGATTCAATTCCTGCATGAATACCTTTACGGCACCGTCTGAAGCCGGCTTGGCCGTTGCAAATTGTCGAAGTCTGCGGCTTGGTTGTGGTTATAGGCTACGGCTAATTACCAATGCTGTACCGACCCACGGTAGAAAGACGGGCATGTCGTCATTCAGCCAAGAGAAGTTGAAACCACTGCCGGCGGAGCCGATCGAAATGATTGCCATCGATCTGGACGGGACATTGCTGCGCAAGGACGGCAGACTGGGCACCAAAACGGTGGCGGCGGTTGAAGAGGCAACCCGCCAAGGCATAAAGGTGGTGGTAGCTTCAGCTCGGGCGCCGCGAAACACGCAACAGATTTATCATCGCCTGAGGCTCAACACTTGGCAGATCAATCACAACGGCGCTTTGGTTTACGATCAACCAAGCAGGCAACTGATCGAACACCACCCTATCGACGAGCAAGTGGCTAGGCAAGTAATTGAGTTAGCACGACGGGTATCCAAGCAGGTCCCTATCGGCGTGGAAGTGGTTGACACGCTATATACGGATGCTGCGGACCGCGACCTGGATCGTGCACGCATGGGCTTAACCGACAGCGGCAAACCGTTCAACCAATTGCTGGACGAACCGATCACCAAGATTTTCATGACCGGCCCGCCTGATCAACTCGGCGAGATTCAGTCGGTGATTCAACAGCATCTTCACGGGTAAGTCGATTTCGCCACAAGTCACCTGCGCTTGCTGCAAGTGATCCGCGCCGGCGCGGATAAAACAAGGGGGCTTCAGGCCGCGGCTGCTCATTACGGTGTTGATCGTGACCGGGTCATGGTCATTGGCGACGCACCCAACGATTTGGGTATGATGAAATGGGCGGGGATGTCGATCGCCGTGAAAAATGCATGGATCGATGTACGCAAGGCTGCCCATTTTGTCGTACAATCGAATAATCAGGACGGCGTGGCCGAAGCGATCACCAGATACGCGCTCGCCTAGTATTACCGACTGATTGTCGGCAAATCACCGCGTCAGCAAAGGTTTACCTTGTTCAAGTGCCGGAGGATGTCGCCAGTAGCCACTTTTTATCTGTGAAGGATGGTACAACATGACATTGAAAATCGCTGTACTACCCGGTGACGGGACTGGGCCAGAGGTCGTCCGCGAGGCATTGAAAGCGCTCGAAGCAGTGGCCAAACTCGAGCAACTCCAGTACACCAGTGATACGTTCGACTTCGGCGGTGATCGCTATCTGGCGACCGGCCAGATCATCAACGACCAAGACATCGATACGCTGGGCAGTTACGACGCCATCCTGTTGGGTGCCGTTGGTCACCCAGATGTCAAGCCGGGCATATTGGAAAAGGGCCTGCTGCTGAGATTGAGATTCGCGATGGACCAATACATCAACCTGCGACCGGTCAAACTCTACCCGGGCGTGGACTGTCCGCTCAAAGACAAGGGCCCCGATCAGGTCAACTTCGATGTGATTCGTGAGAACACTGAAGACCTGTATTGCGGAAATGGGGGGATACTGCGCCAAGGTACTGCCCAGGAAGTGGCTACGCAGGAAATGATCGCTACACGCTTCGGTGCCGAAAGGTGTTTGCGCTACGCCTTCGAGTTTGCTCGTCGCAAAAATCAGACTGGTGAAGGCAAAGGATTGCTTACGCTCGTACACAAGACCAACGTGCTGACGTACTGCGGCGACCTGTGGTTTCGCGTGTTCGAGGAAATTGGTGATCTTGACTACCCGGACGTCAAGCGTGATTACAATCACGTCGATGCGTGCTGCATGTGGTTCATCAAGAACCCGGAGTTTTATGAAACCATCGTGGTGCCCAACATGTTCGGCGACATTATCACGGACCTTGGCGCAATGATCCAGGGCGGGATGGGCATTGCGGCCGGGGGCAATATCAACCCCGACCTGGGTGGCACGTCGATGTATGAACCCATCGGTGGTTCGGCACCCAAGTACACGGGCCAGAACCTTATCAACCCGCTGGCGGCGATCGGTGCTCTGGCAATGCTTTTGCAAAATAGCGGACACAAACAAGCGGGCGATCGCGTCGAAGCAGCCATTAAGCAGGTGACGCCCAAACTTCAGTCATTGAGTGCCGGTCGGATGGGCTACTCTACATCCCAAGTCGGGGACATGGTCTGCCAGATGCTATAAGACCTCTTGCCAAGCTCAAACCACATATCTAGATACGGTTTGACTAGGTGAGTACGGTTATGGAATGGAAGGCAGGTTTCAGCGGACGAATCGCCATGGAGCAAACAATCCTCGAAGTAAAGACCGGCGCCGGTATTCGGCGGCTGCAATTGACCGGCAACCCAGTGACCATCGGCCGGGATACAGCGAATTCGCTGGCGTTTCGTGATGACCAGCTCAGTAGATTTCACTGTGTGGTCGAGAAGAAGGGCGCGGCATTTCGGCTGCGTGATCTGAGGTCGTCCAACGGAACAAAAGTTAACGGCAAAAACATACGTCTGGCCACGCTAAAAACCGGAGACATGATTTGCCTGGGCCAAGTGGAGATCAAGTTCCTCGTCCGACAAGCAAGCACGCGACATACAACGCAAGATACGGGCGCCGGCAACCAAGCATCTCTTCCCATGACAGTCCAACCAGACAAAAACTCTCCGCACCCATCGTCCAGAGATATGGCCGTGACCAGCGACGGCAGTCAGGCGGTTACCCTTGACGAAGGCGATGCCAACCTCTCACAGTCAGCGGTGCGTGGTCCGGACCTGCCTCCGCCAACCGGTACCGGCACTGCGGGCCAGGCAGAGCAGTTGCCACCATCAGATGACATGCACGACCTTATCATCGCTGCCCAGTCACACGAGCAAATTCTTCAGAAAATGCTTGCCTCGTTGCCCGGCGAATCTATAGACGTTTCGGAAATGGGGCTGATCAATTCACACGGCCAGACAGTTCACGCCCCAACCGATGACAACGTGCGGGCGGCGGTCCATGCCGGCCGTGATGGGGTGCTGTTTTTACGTACCTTTCTGCTGCTATGCAAGCGAATACGGGCCACGGACCTGCATATCGAGCCCAAGGATCAATCCTTTCAGGTGCGTATGCGGGTAGATGGCATGATGGTCAGCACCCTGAATATGCAAAGCAAAATCGCGCAACGCCTGCTGCGATTGGTCAAGGTGTTGTGCGAGATCGACATTTCCCAAACACAATCAATGCAGGATGGCCACTTCTGCACCGATATAGCAGGCCGGCGCATCGATTACCGGGTCAGTTTCACACCGGCGATGTACGGCCAGAAACTAGTCATCCGCATACTCGATCAGGCACAATCACCGACGCGACTCAAAGACCTAAACCTGCCTAGTTGGATGGAAGCCGACGTCGGGCGCGTCGTTCGCCAGAACTCGGGAATGGTGCTGATGTGCGGACCCACCGGTTCAGGCAAGACAACGACGCTTTATACGTTGATCCGCGAAATCGACGTGGAGGTTCGCAATATCATCACAATTGAGGATCCGGTTGAATACCAGATTGACGGCGTAACGCAGATTCCCATCAACGAAAGTCAGGGTAATTCATTTTCCAACCTACTGCGTAGCGTGCTTCGCCAGGATCCGGACGTGATTCTAGTCGGTGAAATTCGGGACACGGAAACGGCCAAAATCGCCATGCAGGCGGCAATCACCGGTCACCTTGTGTTTTCTACAGTTCATGCTCAGGACGGGGTCAGCACGATCTTTCGCCTGCTGGATCTGGGCATCGAGCCCTACCTAGCCGCTTCAGGACTAAATCTGGTGCTGGCACAACGCCTAGTGCGCACACTATGCCCCAACTGCAAGAAGGCCAACAAGCTAAAACCAACCCAGGCAATGCGGCTAAGCAAGTTCGGCATCGAAGACATTAACGTCGTCTACACGCCCATGGGCTGTCCACGATGTTTAAAGACAGGCTATATCGGCCGCCGGGGGATCTTCGAACTGCTTAACGTCACTGACGACCTGCGCGATGTGATTCTTTCCACTTCCCAGATTCAGGACATGCGCAAGACCATTCGAGCCTCGCTGTTTACCAGTCTACACGAAACGGGCTATCGCCTTGTGGCCGAGGGGCAGACAGCCATGGAAGAAATCGATCGGGTCGTCGGTGGTGAGTGACGCCTCGGTGCAACATCAGCGATTTAAGCAAGTATTTCATATAACGGCTTGCTTCAGGCGCATGACTGTTGCCCTGATCATTGCGCTATCTGCCGGTTGTACGCTCCGGCAGACGACTCAGGCCGAACATGCGTGGCAACAGCGGGCACTGGCTTTTCAAGCGACCGTCGCAGACCTAACTGGCCCGACCATGGAGGGTCGCGGGGCAGGCACAGCCGGCTTGGAAAGAGCCCGCGATTACCTGGTCAATCACATGATGTCCGTGGGTCTACTGCCCGCCTTCGGCAGGGGACACAGCACGGCCTACACGCAGCGGCTAGAAATTGACTTGGGGGTAACGGTAGCAACGCAATCGTTGGCGATCGGCAACGGACATCCATTCAATGCAGGCGTTGATTTCAACGCCATGGGCCTGTCGGCCAACGGGTTCTTTTCTGGGCAAGCGGTATTTGTCGGTTACGGCATCGAAGCGCACGGGTACAACAGTTTCGCATCACTGGGTGAAAATGCACTTAAGGGCAAAGTCGCGGTGGCGTTCCGTTACGAACCAATTACCGACCGTGGCGACAGTCGGTGGGCAGATGAAGACGAGAAAAGCTACGGGGGCTGGTCGTCAGCTTCATTTTTTTCAAACAAGGCCAAGTGGGCCGCGCAAAGAGGAGCGGCGGCGCTGTTAATTGTTAATCCGCCTTCTCATGGTAACAGTTCGTCACTGCTCAGCACGCAACGCACGGCACAGACGAAGTCGGCCCTGGTGGTGATGCACTTGAGCCAGCGGGCATTCGAGCAATTGCTGGCCGGACACAGCGACCAGCCACGTATTTTGGCCAAGCAGTTACAACGCCGCGCCGACCGCGGCCAAACGGATACCGTGGAGTTACCTGAAGTCTCGGGGCGGGTCGAACTGGAACATTCCAAGGTGACCATCTCTAACGTGGCGGGCGTGGTGCCTGGCCGTGGCCAACTGGCTCATGAGGCCGTCATCATCGGGGCACACTACGACCACCTCGGTTATGGCCGGGTGGGCAGCGTGGCCAAACAACAGGTCATTCATCCTGGTGCCGACGACAATGCTTCGGGAGTCGCGGCCATGCTGTTACTGGCCAAAGAGCTGGCCAACGACGAGGTTGCATTACGGCGCACGGTCATCTTCATTGCCTTTGCCGGAGAGGAACACGGGCTGCTGGGTTCTGCACATCTGGTCAACCATCTCGACGAACTTCACATTACACCGCAGCAGATCGCAGCCATGATCAACTTGGACATGATCGGTCGATTGCGCGACGATCAA
>CAUZAW010000151.1:0-7316 GCA_963577735.1 Phycisphaerae bacterium
GCCGACCGATGACCACTTGTCAAGAAAAATTAAGTTGCCGATCGAGGTCTGGAGCAACCGGAAACCGTGCAGATTACCGATAAGCCTCGGAGTGATCTGCAGTACGCACGCATCAGGTTGTTTTGGCATGAATTGATCGTGTGTGCCAACTCGTCGAGGCGCTCCAGGTATTGCACAATCGACTGCCAGTTGTGGTCGATGTCGGGTACGGGCACAAATGTCGGATGAACTCACATTTGACTTGGACTCGGTTCAGGGGGCAAGGTCACTCCTGTCGATCGAGAGATTAACGGTATGATCATGTCGGGGAATGATCCATGGCCAACGGTTTTCTTATTCAGGGCGGCGAGGTGTACGACGGTAGCGGGGGCCCGGCGTTGTCTGCAGACGTACGTCTGCAGGGAGAGAAAATCGTCGAGATCGGACCGAACCTGGCGGACCAAGGTGATCACACCATCGACGCAACGGGTAGGATCGTCTGCCCCGGTCTGATCGATTTGCACGTCCACGCCTATGGCAAGATGGGCGTCTACAGCGTAGACCCCGAAGATATAGGCCTGCGCACGGGCGTGACGACCATGCTCGATTTCGGGACAGCCGGTTGTTTGAACTACGGTCCATTTGCAGAGAGCGTCATGTCCAACGCCCGCGAGGATGTTTACGCACTGCTTAACATTGCTCAGTACGGCGTACAGGGGCAACCGACCGTTGAGCCGTTCATCGGCGACTTGTTTGAGATTGAACGCCTGCATGTGCCCAGCGCCGTCGATTGCATCGAGCGTTACCCGCAGCGGATACTGGGTACGAAAGTGCGTCTGACTGCGGCGCTGGCCCGCAACCGTATCGAACACGAACGGGCGGGGTTCCGTGGTGCGTTGGAAGTAGCTGAGGTGACGGGGAGGTCGTGCATGGTGCATCACGTGCGATCGGCATTGACTCCACAAGAAGTGCTCAGCCAACTGCGTGCCGGCGATGTCTACACGCATACGTACAACGGCTGGGAACATCGCCCGTTCGACGAATCAGACGCGACGCCGCTGCAAGCAACTCTCGACGCACGGCAGCGTGGCGTGATCTTCGACGTTGGCCACGGAGAGGGCAGCTTCGTTTGGCGCATTGCCGAGCCTGCCTGTCAGCAGCACGGCTTCTGGCCCGACACCATCAGCACCGACCTGCACCGCTTTAACATCTACGGACCGGTTTACGACATGCCAACCACCATGACAAAATTTCTGCAACTGGGCCTGCCCATGCAGAACGTCATTGAGAAATCGACCCGTGCACCAGCCCGTGTCATGAAGCTGGACGATCGTATCGGTCTGCTCAGCCCCGGTTACCAAGCGGACGTGACCATGCTCCGCCTGATCGACGGCCCATTCGAATTGTACGACGTCGAGCAAGAGGTACGCCTAGCGCCACAACGGCTCTTGCCGGTGATGGTCTTCAAATGCGGCCATCGCTACCCATGCAGCGGCACGTTCTTGCAAACACCCGAGTTCAGTCGTGCGATAGAATCTAGCGCCATGGAACCGGAAAGCAAATGATCAATGATGAACGAATTCTGATGCCAGCCTCTGGCAGCGCAATTAAGACGCTATTTACTTCAAGTAGTCATACACGACTTTTCATTTCGCTAATCATTCATTATTGAGCTATTCGGTTGGCTAGGTCGTTTCCCGTGCCGCAGGCGACAAAATCAAACGATTGCTTGTCCGACATTTCCCCTATGACGTCAGCCCGGTTCCGCCGCCGGGGCAGGATACTTTGGCGTCTTGCCTTGCAGCACTGTCACGATATCGCGCACTACCCAACCCATATTCAACATCGCGGTGGCCGTTCGAGACGCGGTGTGCGGCAGCAGGCGCACGTTTGAAACTCCATACAACGGATAATCGGGTGGAATCGGTTCCTGGTCATGTACGTCCAGCACAGCTCGGCCACCGGTGGCCGCTGCTTTTTTGGCCCATGTGGCTAACGCATCACGGTCGATAAGTATGCCCCGTGCAGCGTTGACCAGTAGGACGTCTGATTTCATCTGCGATAACGCTTCGGCCCCAACGATATGGTGGTTGGCTGCACGCCCATCAATGTGAATCGTCACTATATCACTGTCGGCGTATAGCGCAGGCTTGTCAACAAACTCAAACGGGTAATCGACTGCCTGGCGTAACTGTGATTCGGGTAACAGATCGTTGACCAGCAGTTTCATGCCCAAGGCGGCAGCAACCCGGCCGAGTTTTTTGCCAATACGACCGAAACCGAGGATACCTAGGGTAAGTTGGTCCAGTTGTGTGCCCAGTTTGTGCTTGCGGTAGTGGTGGAACTTCGCCGCATCGATTGGCTCGGTGATCGTTATTCGCGGACGCAGGTCATCGAGTATCAGTGCCAGGGTGTATTCGACGACAGCCTGCGAATTGGCCTCGGGCGTATAGACCACTTCAACCCCACGCCTCCGGCATGCCTCCACATTCACGTTGTCCAGCCCCACGCCTGCCCTCCCGACAACTTTCAGTTGCGGCGCGCGGTCGAGTAACGCTTCGTTGATAATTGTGTAGGTGCGAACCACCAGAGCATCCGCCTGGGGCAGGGCCTGTTCCAGCGCGCCAGCTTGTTCATAATTTGCCCAACTGACCTCAGCGTGCTGCGCCAGCCAGTCAGCGCATGGCTGTTCTAGAGATTCAGTAACAAGAACTTTGGCCATATCCATCAATACGTGAAAATAATAGAGCGATTCAGAGCGTAATTAGTATAAGTTGGTGCTGCAAACGAGCAACTATTGTCGGATAAGGCTGTTCTCGGAACGTTCGGCAACTCCTGCTAGAATCTGTAGACATGCGTCGAGCAAAGAAAACCACGTTACTGCCTCGCAATAAACTGTGCGTCGGTGATTGCGTTGACCTTATGGGTGGCTGGCCCGAGGCGGACGTAGACCTGATATTTGCCGATCCGCCTTACAACATTGGTTACAAGTACGATCAGTATGAAGACAAGCGTGACGATGGTGACTATATTGCCTGGACGAAAAACTGGATCACTGCTTGCGCCCGTCTTTTAAAGCCGAGCGGATCGCTATACATCTTAATTGGTGACGAATATGCTGCCGAGGTCCGCTTGCACCTTAAACGGCTGGAAAGCGATTGCACTCTGGCCATGCGCAACTGGATCATCTGGCACTACACGTTCGGCCAGAATTGCAAGGTTAAGTTCAACCGCTCGCATGCGCACTTGTTTTATTGCGTGGGTCCGGCTGTCTTTAACCAGGGCGGCAAGGGCAGGGCGCCCCAGTTGCCGTTTACGTTTAACCGTCAGGTGATCGCTGTGCCCAGTGCCCGCCAGACAACCTACAGGGACGCCCGCGCCAATCCCGCGGGCAAACTGCCAGACGATACCTGGTACCTGCGTCCGCAGGAGTCAGACGGCAGCTACTTCAGGCCCGGTGAGGATACCTGGTACGTATCGCGCCTTTGCGGGACGTTCAAGGAGCGGCAGGGTTGGCACCCCTGTCAACTACCCGAGTCGCTGCTTGAGCGGATCATCAAGGTTAGTTCCAACCCGCACGATCTGGTGTTTGACCCGTTTACGGGTAGTGGCACGACGTTAGCCGTTGCCGCCCGGTTGGATCGCAACTGGCTTGGTTGCGAATTGAGCAGGGAATATGCCGACAAGGCACAAAAACGCATCGAGCATGTGGTGGCTACCGGGCAGGCCATGCAGACCACCTACGACGACAAAGGCATTGTTGCCGGCAAGCCGAAGAAAAAGCGAGAACCCCATCGGTCGAAGGTGGAAACACTTACTGGGGACCCATGAGTTGACAGGTGGCATGGCCTAGCATGGCCTGGTCGATGCGGCGGGGCAAGTCCTGGTCCACCTTGACGCGCAGTCCCCTTAGTTGCAGCAGGGCCACGCAGCCTTCCTGATGCACTTCGATGTACACATCCTTGCCCCCGCCGAGACCGTTGTCCGGGGTGGTCGCCGGGCTTGATTCATTGAGCAGTTGCTTTAGGCACTCAAGCTTATCACCCGCAAGCGTGGCGGCATTGCCATGGCTGTCAGTCTTGTTGTGGTCGAAAATAATTTTGACCGACTTGGTCAAGATTTCGCTGGCTCGTTCGATGGGAACGATGTGTTCTACGATGATGCTCGGCTCCTCCCGCCGTCGGTCTACCTTTCCTATCAAAAAAACGATGCGGTCAGCTTCCAGCAAGGGCGAGGCAATCTCGTACGCATCGGAGAAGACGACGCCGTCAACCGATCCGGTGTCGTCTTCAAGTGTAATCATGGCCATCTTCTGTCCGGCGCTGCGACCCTTGCTTACCGTGGTTATTCGTGGTTTTGCCAGCATGCCACCGATAGTCACGGGCGCTCCGGTTGCCAATGCAGCGATGTCCGACGTGGTTGTGTTGCTGTACTGCTTGAGGGTGTGGCGATGTTGGTCGCGAGGGTGGCTCGAGGCATACAAGCCCAGCACCGATTTTTCATGGGTGAGCATTTGTGCATTGGACCACAGTTTCACATCCGGCAGCGGCGGGTTTTGTGCCGTGTCAGCGGCATCTTTTTCGTCCAAGGAATCTAACAGGTTCAGTTGCCCCGTGTCACGATCTGCCGCAGCGCTTTGGCCTGCTGCAATCATGTCGTCCAAGGCAGTCACCATCGCGGCCCGCTCGTTGATGCTGTGCACCGCATCGAATGCCCCGCATTTGATAAACGCATCAATCATGGCGCGATTGACCGTTGTAAGCGGAACTCGCAGGCAGAAATCCCACAAGCTCGCAAACGGTCCATCTCGATCACGCACGGCTATGATCGCGTCAATTGCCTTTTCGCCCACGCCCTTGATGGCGCTGAGGCCGAAGCGGATATGGCCATGATTGGTGTCTTGCGGCTCTCCATCAGTGTAAACCACGGTGAAGCCAACCTGTGAAAGGTTGATGTCCGGCGGCAGGACTTCAATGCCCCGTTCTCCCCCGGGCCTGAGCACCCGTCGGCATTCGTCTTTGTATTCATAGACCTTGTCGCTGCTGACTGATTCGTAGGTTAAAAGCGCAGCCATGTACTGTACAGGGAAATAGGTTTTTAGGTAGGCGGTTTGGTAGGCGATGATCGCGTAACCGGTCGAGTGCGACTTGTTGAATCCGTAGCCGGCAAATTTCAAAATAAGGTCGAACAGTTCAGTCGCTTGCCCATCCGAGAGCCCTTGCTTGGATGCTCCTTTTAAGAAGGTGGGTCTGATCGAGTCAATTGTCTTGGCGTTCTTTTTGCTGATCGCCTTGATCAGTGTGTAGGCCGAACGCAGCGGGATACCGCCCAGTTCATGGACGATCTGCATAACCTGCTCCTGGTACACCATGATCCCATATGTTTCATTGGTAAACCGATCCACGATCGGATGTACTGGCGGTACCTTTGTTCGCCCGTGCTTGCGATCGTTATAGTCGGAGATCAACTCCATGGGCCCGGGTCGAAACAGGGCGTTGGCAGCGATAAGGTCCTCCAACCGGTCGGGCTTCATCCCCATCAGCGTGTTTCGCATGCCTCCCGACTCAAACTGAAACACGCCCGATGTTTCACCGCGTCGAAACAGATCCAATACCCGCTGATCGTCGTAACTGAGCCGGTCGAGATCAAGCGGATCCACCGTGGAACTGGCTTGGCTGTCGCTCGTTTCAGTCTGATGTACGGTGGCGGCAATGGTTTGCTCGCTGAGCGTGTTTTTAACCATTTTCCTGGTCTTTTCAATGATCGACAGCGTGCGTAGACCGAGAAAGTCCATCTTCAGCAGGCCGATTTTATCCACCGTCGGCCCATCCCATTGCGTGACCAATTGGTTACTGCCCGCTGGTTGATAAAGGGGAATGATGTGGTCCAACGGTTGGGTAGCGATGACCACGCCGGCCGCGTGCACGCCGGCGTGACGGGACAGGCCTTCCAGCTTTTGCGCTGTGTCCAACAACTGGCGAAACTGCGGCTGATTATCGTATAGCGCGCGCAATTGCTGCTCCTGATTGATCGCCTGCTTGATGGTGACCCCCAGGGCGTCGCCGACCAGTTTGCACACCTTGTCCACGTCCGGCAGGGGAACGTTCAGCACTCTGCCCACGTCGCGGATTGCCGCCCGTGCCTTGAGCGTGCCGAACGTGATGATCTGTGCTACGTGTCCGTACTTCTTACGCACGTAGTCGAGAATTTCCTGGCGGCCATCCTGGCAGATGTCGATGTCAATGTCCGGGTATTCGCTGCGGTCTGGATCGGTAAACCGTTCAAACAGCAGGCCGTGCTTGACCGGGCAGGCGTTGGACAGACCTAGGCAGTAGCCGACCATCGTGCCCACGGCGCTGCCGCGGGCATTGCACGGGATGTTACGTCGTCGCGCTTCGTTGACAAAGTCCCATACAATCAGGAAGTAGGCGGAGATGTTCTTGGCAGCTAGGACACGCAGTTCGCGATCGAGCCGGCTGCGAATGTCATCGCTTATTTCACTCTCGCCGTACCGCCAGATGGCTCCAGCCTCGGCCAATTCGCGCAGGGCCTGATCGCAGTCGCTTTTCAATTGATCCATGGATTCGTGGTCAATGTGTGAATCAAACGGGTGCAGATCATATTGCCCGCAGAAACGGGAGTACCACTTGGTGCTGCCCATTGCGGCATCACACGTGTCCTCGCCAGTGTTCTTGCGGGTTATAATTTTCACGATAGGCGCGTGATTCTGGGAAAAGTCCAGTTCCACGTTGCACCGTTGGGCAATTTTAACCGTGTTTTCGATGGCCTCGGGCACGTCGGCAAAAATCTGCCGCATCTGCTCGGCACTTTTGAGATAGAGATCACGAGGGTAGTGGAATCGTTGGGAATCCTGTTTCTGCTTCCCCGTGGCAATACAGCACAGGGTGTCGTGGGCGTCGTGGTCTTCTTCCAGAAGGAAGTGCACATCGTTGTCGCAGACGATCGGCAGTTCTAGTTCGGTTGCCAGGCGTTGCAAATGAGGGTTGATCGCTTTCTGCAGCGGCGTGTCGTGGCGCTGCAATTCAATGAAAAAACAGGGTTCGCTCCGGTCGTTGCATCCGAATGTCTGGGCGTGCCACTTGGCCTCGTCGATTGCGCGTTGGTAGTCGGCTTCGTCCTTGCTCTGCTCGTAACGTGCCATATGGGCGGCCAGCGACGAGCCAAGGTGGCCGTTGATTGCGATCAGGCCCTTGGACCACTGCGCCAAGGTCGCTTTATCCATGCGTGGTCGATAGTAAAAACCCTGCGTATACGAATCCGAGCTGAGCTTGACCAGATGATGCCAACCATCGATGGTCTCAGCCAGCAGTACCAGG
>CAUZAW010000152.1:0-7298 GCA_963577735.1 Phycisphaerae bacterium
AGGCCTTGCAGCAACGACATATGGCTGCGTTAGGCAGTTAATCGGGCCGTCGTGATGGTTTACGTTCCGGCCCATGGTTCAAGGAAGGAGCCGTATAGATGCTGGTACTTTCTAGACAGCGCGACGAAACAATCATGATCGGCGACGACATCGAGATCACGATTGTCGATATACGTAACGACAAGGTGCGACTGGGCATTTCGGCCCCGCGCCAGGTGCATGTGCATCGTAAGGAGGTGTACTGCTCGATCAGTAGCGAGAACACCGCTGCAAGTTGCGTGCAGTTGATAGATTTGGATATTGCCGACAAAAAACTGCGGGCATTATGCAGCAAGTAACTGCCTTCACTGGCAGCAGCGATAAACGTCATGAAATACGGTGCTTTACCGGTGTCGATAAAGGATACGGATAGCCTTCTGATCTGCCCATGTGAATAAGACTGTTTACCCAAGCAGACTTGTGTCTATGGCAGTGGCAGGCCAACACTACGCGACAATCAAGGAGGATTGTCATGACTAGAATAAACACTAATATTGCTGCACTGATCGCCCAGAACAATTTGCAGCGATCTTACAAAGACCTTTCTGTGAGCCTAGAGCGGCTCAGCACCGGACTGGCAATCAATCGCGGCGCGGACGACCCGGCTGGACTGATTGTTTCCGAACGGTTACGTACGGAAATTGCGGGCGTGACCCAGGCCATCGAAAACGGCGAGCGAACATCGAGCGTGATAGCAACCACCGAGGCCGCCCTCCAGGAGATTGCCACCCTGCTCAACTCGATCAAAGGGTTGACTGTACAGGCGGCCAACACTGGCGCGTTCTCGGAGGAGGAAATCGAGGCCAATCAGATGCAGGTCGATTCGGCCGTCGAATCGATCACGCGGATATCCAATACCACCAGTTTTGCTGGGTTGAAACTGCTGAACGGCACGTTGGATTACCTGATCAGCGGAGTCAACCCCGATAGTATCCGTGATGTAGCCATCTTAGGCGCTAGCTTTGGGACCAACTCGACGATTCCCGTGACTGTCGAGGTGCTGGATGGTGCGGAGCACGCGTTCCTGTTCCTCTCGGGCAACACGGGTGGTTCGCCAGGCGCCTTGCTGTCAAGCGTGACGTTCGAAGTGCAGGGTAACGACGGCGTCGAGGCGTTGAGATTTGTCAGCGGCACCGCGTTATCCGCTGTTGTCTTTGCCGTCAATTCCGTGTCTGATGCGACCGGTGTGTCTGCCTCGCTGGTGGATGTGGCCGACCAGACCTCGGGCATGGTATTTGCCAGCGGTGAGTACGGTACTGATGCTTTTGTAAGTGTGCGCAAAATACAAGACGGCGCGTTTTTCAGTACTTATGACGAACAAAACGGCACCGCCCTGAGCCGTGATACGGGTGAAGATGTCTTGGCTCTGATCAATGGAAACCTTGCCCTCGGTGACGGGCTCGACATCACGCTCAGGTCTCCGGCGATAAATATTGGCATGTCACTCACTCCGGCAGCGGGCACCACGCTGGCGACCCACACATTTACTGTCACCGGTGGGGGTGCGACATACCAGGTGGGGCAGAGTGTTACTTCAAGCCAACAAGTCAGCTTTGGCATCCAGTCCGTTTCGGCCAGCCGGCTGGGTAATCAAGTGGAGGGTTATCTCAATTCCGTGGTGTCTGGCGGCGACAACAGCCTGATTAACGGTAATGCCGCTGCCGCTTCGCGAATCATTGACGTGGCCGTTGATGAGATATCGATGCTGCGAGGTCGACTCGGTGCGTTTGAGCGTAACACGCTGCAAACGTCGATAAGAAGTCAGCAGATTGCCTTGGAAAACCTGACCGCGGCCCAAAGCCAAATCCGTGACACCGATTTCGCCGCCGAGATCTCGCAACTCACCCGGTCGCAGATTCTGATCAATGCCGGCATCTCTACGCTGGCTTTGGCCAACAACAGTGCAAAGAACGTGTTGGCGTTGTTGCAGTAGATTGAGATGTCGTAAAACGTTCGGTACGGTGCAGCCATGCAATAAGTGTGTGGCGCTGGTACATTGTTTATCGTGACCAGCGATCCAAAGGTGATTTGTCAGGTGGTAAGGCTGTTGAAAACCGGCCAGTTCGATCAAGCTGGCCTGCTGCCGCGGCGAATCTATTGCGGACATCGTTACGAGCAACATCTCAAGCCGTTGTTCAAGGCCTTGAGGCAGTGACTGATAGTCCAATTCACAGTGACGGCCGCATGCACGGCGTTATCGTCGGTTGCCGGCGTGATGACGGGCGGTGGCTGTTAATCCGGCGAGGCTGGAAGGTAGCCGCAGCGCCTGGAAAAGTGTGTTTTCCCGGCGGGACCATTGAAATAGGTGAATCACAGCAGAACGCCGTGGTGAGGGAGATGCGTGAGGAGCTGGGTGTCAGCGTAGAACCTGTGCAGCGTGTCTGGAAAAACTCTTATGAGGACAAGCCGCTTCTGCTTTCGGCTTGGCTAGGCAGACTGCTGTCCCATGAATTCAAGGCTGATGAGGTGGAAGTGGCCCAGGTGCTGTGGCTGACCGCCCAAGAGGCGGCCAATTACTCCGATACCCTGCCGCACCACCGGGAGATTGTGGCCGCAATGGTCGCCGCGATTGCGAGGTAGAAATCAAAGTTCCACGGTGCGCTGGTTTTCAACGCGTGGATACGCGCCTTTAATAAGACTCATCGCCTCGTCCACTGATTGGCTGATCAGCAGATGTTTTCGGTATTTTTCCCGGGCGAAGCGCTGCGCATACAGATGATCGATAAACGCCAGTAGCCGATCGTAAAAGCCATCAGCATTGATCAGCACGACCGGCTTGTCGTGGTAGCCGAGCAATCTGAGGGTAACGATCTCCAGAAGTTCTTCGAGTGTGCCCAACCCGCCGGGTAAGGCGATGAAGGCACCGGCCCGCTGCTCCATAATTTGTTTGCGCTGCCGCATGTCCGGCGTGACGATCAGTTCATCCGCCTCGCGATAAGCAATTTCACGATCGGCCAAGGAATCAGGGATGACGCCTGTGACTTTGCCGCCATGCTTCTGGGCCGCACTAGCCAGGGCGCCCATCAGGCCGATGTCGCCGCCACCCTAGACCAGTTCGTAACCGTCGTAGGCGACGCGTCGGCCCAGATGCTCGGCCAAGTCAAAATAGGCACGGTCCACCTCATTGCTGGATGAGCAAAATACGCAGATTGATTTGGGCACTGTTAAGATTCCAGCGTGCGTCAGGCGACCGTGATGCCCTGATCCAGGTAGACGTCCTGAATGGTGTTGAGCAGTTGGATGCCTTCCTCCATGGGGCGCTGAAATGCTTTTCGTCCGCTGATCAGGCCCATGCCGCCGGCTCGCTTGTTGATCACGGCCGTCCGCGCCGCCTCGGCGAAATCATTGTCGCCCGACGCCCCACCGCTGTTGATCAGGGGTGAACGGCCCATGTAGCAGTTGGCGACTTGGTACCGGCACATCTCTATCGGGTGGTCACCCGGCATCAGGTCGTCGTACACCTTCTGGTGCGTTTTGCCGAATTTGAGTGCGTTGTAGCCGCCGTTATTCTCCGCCAGTTTCTGCTTGATGATGTCCGCCTCGATGGTCACGCCCAGGTGATTGGCCTGGCCGGTCAGGTCGGCCGCCGCGTGATAATCCACCCCGTCCTTCTTGAAAGCGTTATTGCGCAGGTAGCACCACAATACCGTTACCAATCCCAATTCATGGGCATGGGCAAACGCGGTGGAAACTTCCTGGATCTGCCGGCTCGATTCATCGGATCCGAAATAAATCGTCGCGCCTACGGCCGCGGCACCCATCTCAAACGCCTGTTCCACTTGACCGAATGGAAACTGGTCGTACTTGTTGGGATAAGTAAGCAACTCGTTGTGGTTGAGCTTGACCAGAAATGGAATACGGTGAGCGTACTTGCGGCTGATGGTGCCGAGCACGCCAAGGGTGGACGCCACTGCGTTGCAGCCACCCTCAATCGCCAACCTGACAATGTTTTCAGGATCAAAATAAAGCGGATTGGGGGAAAAGCTCGCCCCGGCCGAGTGCTCGATGCCCTGGTCCACCGGCAAAATGGACACGTGACCTGTTCCCGATAACCGGCCGCAATTGAGGATACGCTGAAAGTTGCAAAGCACCGGTGGTTTGCGATCGGTAGGCGCCAGTACGCGATCGACGAAATCCGGGCCGGGCAGATGCAGGGCCGTTTGGTCAAACCCCTTGACGCGGTAATGCAGCAATTCATCGGCTTCGGAGCCGAGCAACTGTTCGATCGTTGATGTGGCTGTAGTCATGGTCATTACCCCTGCCTTGGTGCGTGGCTTTGCTTTAATATTCGAGCAATACTCGTGGTCAGGTTTATCTTATTGTATCAGTTCGCGTGCGTCTGTCTGATCCGTTACAACAACCACTCATGGCTAGATTAAAGGCAGGTCGATCCGTGACGCTGCCCCGTGGGTTTCGTGCCGCGGGCGCTACTTGCGGGCTAAAACCCTCGGGCGAACCAGACCTGGCGCTGATCGTCAGTGACTTGCCGTGCGTGTCGGCCGGCATGACCACGCAAAGCAAATGCCCCGGTGCGACGGTCGAAGTCGCTCGTGGCCACCTGCGGCGCAGTGACGGCTGCGCCATCGTGTGTAACAGTGGCATCGCCAACGTCGCTACGGGCAAGACTGGCCGCGTCAATGCTGTGGCCATGACCGATCAGGTCGCTGACCTGATCGGCTGTCGCCGCACACAGGTATTGCCCGCCTCTACTGGGCTTATAGGCGAGAGACTGCCCATGGATAAGATAGGCCGGGGCCTCGCCACTGTGGCCGCCAAGTTGGGCCGGGGGTCCAACGCTGACATCGAGGCTGCTCTCGCCATCCTCACCACCGACCTGGTGGCCAAGACTGCTTTTCGCCGCATTCACCTGTCAGGTAAGTCCATTACGCTAGCTGGGATTGCCAAGGGCAGTGGCATGATCAGTCCCAACATGGCCACCATGCTCGCTTTTATCACCACCGACGCGGCGGTTTCCCCAGCTGCACTTGGAGTTGCGTTGCGCCAGGCGGTTGGCCAAAGCTTTAACCGTATCAGTATCGATGATGACACCAGCACCAGCGACAGCGTGTTCGTGCTGGCCAACGGAGCGGCTGGAAACCGCAAGGTAACCCGGGCGTCGGGCGCGTTTCAGGCCGCCCTGAACGAGGTGTGCTGTGATCTAGCCTATCAGGTTGTGGCCGATGGTGAGGGGGCGACGCGCGTGATTCGTATTCGGGTCAAGCGGGCGAAAAATGCCGTCGATGCCGACCGAATAGGCAAGGCGATTGCCTCCAGCCCACTGGTCAAAACTGCTGTGCACGGCGCTGATCCGAACTGGGGGCGGTTGATCATGGCCGTGGGAAAAAGTGGCGCAGCCGTACAGCCATCAAAACTGTCGCTGGCCATTGCCGGCGTGGTGGTATGCCGAGGGGGCATGGGCGTGGACCTGAGGCCACCGGTCTATCGCAAACTGGTTCGCGCCATGCGCCGCAAAGAGGTGCAGATCACCGTGGATTTGAAACTGGGCCAAGCTGGCGCCGAGTGGTTGGGATGCGATCTGTCCCGCCAGTACATCGCCATCAACTCCGATTACACCACGTAGTTACGACGCGGTGGGGGATGCCATTTTTCAGCCGACAATCTTGCAACTGCGCAATAATTTTTGCAAAGTCAAACCCCGTCTTTGATAAGTCTTTGTCAGTCTGACCAGCGGATCACTGCGGCCTGGAGCGTTGGGTCGCGCTCGTAGAGGCGCTGGTATAACTGCGCTGACTCGTTGGGTTTGTATTCGCCGTCTAGGTACGGGCCCACCTGCACGGTACCAGTCGCGATCATGTTCAACGCAGCGCCCAAGTCTCCCCACGCGCAGGGAAAGTGCATGGTCAGCCGTTTCTCGTGAGGCACGATGAAACGAAACTGCACCTGGCCCGGGTAGTAACCCTGCATCACGAACCGACCGTTTGGGGCCGCCAGGTTAAGGGCGCCGTCGAGGGCCCCGTTGTTGCCAGTGCATTCGATGACCACGTTGGCGCCATCACTGTGGTCGCGTCGCAGTCGGCCATCAAGTGCCGTCGCGTCTCCGGTCAGGGCCGCTTGCACGCTGCGTTTGGCCGCTAGGTTCGCACGTGATTCGATCAAGTCGCAGGCGTACACCTTAGCCCCGGCAGCGCAGGCGATCTGGCAGGCAAACTGACCGATCAGGCCCAGGCCCACGATGGCGACCACGTCGTTGCTGCTTACCCCGCCTCGCTCAACACCTTGCGCCGCGATCGATACCAGCCACGTGTACGAAGCATGCTCATCGCTGACGGTATCGGCTATCTCTTGCAGGCGTCCGGCGTCCATGATGATGTGTGACTGATGGGCGTTGCCTTTGCCAGCCACAAGATGCGAAGGTTGAAATTCGTTGATCCCAGATAGCGTGCGGTCGCCCACGGCGCAGTTGGTTACCCTTGGACCGGTTTCAACTACGCGACCCACGCCCTGGTAACCGAGCGTGCAGGGAAACTTGCAATCGTCCATGCGTCCTGAGCAAACCAGATATTCCGTTCCGGCACTGAGGCCGGTAACTGTATTGGCGATGCGGATTTCATTGTCCTGCAGCGCACGCGTATCGAATATTTGCAACTCGGCACAGCCCTTGTCCGTCAAAACCACGGCTGTGCTGGTAAGTTGCGTCATGATGATTGCCCTCAGGGCCGCTAGGGTTACTCAATGCGGCATGGTAATAGTGATTTTTATCGCCTCGCGGTTGCGAATCTTGTCGAAGCCTTCATTGATCTGATCCAATGGTAGAGACTGGTCGTAAAAATCATGCGGATCGAGTTGGCCGGCCAGATAATAGTTGAGCACTTGGTTGTGCGAAAGGTCCTCGGCCACCGTTTTTCGCTCGATGGTATACCGCGACGGTCCGGTCCACAGGTTGGTGTTGAATTGCAGATCTGGCGGCAAGCCAAACAGAAAAAGCGTACCGTTCTCCGCCAGGCACTCGAACATTTTCGGCAGGTCATTTGGTTTGCCGACCGCTTCGATCAGGTAGTCGGCGCCATGACCGTTGAGTACTTTGCTTACCGCTGCAGGCACCTCGGTGTCCAAGTGATAGTCAATAAATGTTGCACCCAGTCGAACCGCCATGTCCTGTCGCACCGGGCTTCCGACCATAACCACCTTCGCGCCTGCCAGTGCGGCAAAGCGCGTAAACGCCATGGCATTGCCGCCACTTCCGAAAATGACCACATGGTCACCGGCCTTGATGCCCATCTGCATCACGCAACTCATCA
>CAUZAW010000153.1:0-7275 GCA_963577735.1 Phycisphaerae bacterium
TGGCCACGGATGTGGCCGTCGGGAACTTGCCGTCGTGCTCAGTGCGGTACAACTCAATAGAGCTGCGCATTACCGACAAGCTTCCCTTGAGTGCTGTCGCGCCTGCATTTTGTGCGCCGCGGGTCATCCGCGGGATGGCAATTGCCGAGATCACGCCGATGATCACGATGACGATCACCAGCTCAATAAGGCTAAATGCCTTGCGGTGTTTCCTTGAAGCTTGATACATGCATCATCCTCCTATTTCTGAAATCTAGGCCTGTTCACAGGGGTTCTGCTGAATTACATTGATCGACAAAAACTTGGCTGGGCTTAATGATGGCGGCCCATAAGATTTCCGAAATATCTTTGATCACCTGAGTCTATTTCAGCAGTTCCAGTTTCACTTTGGTTTCTTTGCTTTGCAGCATTACAGACCGATTGGCTACGGATACCAGTTCGAAGCCGTCAATCACGTCGCCAATACGCAACGGTAAATCATTAATAAACGCTGCTGACTGGTCTCCAGAGACAAATACAACTTTCAGTACATGATTTTGCTTGAAATTATCGGCCTTTGACAGTTCGGGCGTGCCAGTTTCAGTCGTCATCCATTGTTGATCGGCGTCGTCAAACCAGTCATATGGCGTCGCAAATACGTCAGGTACTTCTGATAACTCAAGTTGTTGTTGTTCGGCCAGCACCTGCAATTGATCAGCCAGGCCCGCCCAGTTTTGGGCCAGATTATCCTGGACCGGTTCGGCCGCAGGTGGTTGAGGCCGTGTTTCAACCGCCTGCGTGGTGTTGATCGAGGCGGCCTGCGCCAATGCACTACCTGATTCTGGGTTGCTCAACAACAGCTTATCCATGGCCAGGACAATCAATGCCACGGCCAGCACCAATCCTGTGATTTTCTGTTGTTTGTTCAGTTTCATGGACATGTAAACAGACGATATAACTCGTCTGTCGGCAACCGCGGTTTTATTTTATTTTATTGGGCACTGGCTGTAGGGGAACCGACGGCCTGCCCGGCGTGGTGCTCTGATGGCGCTGTATGCCAAGCCAGACGAAACTCGCAGCGAACTGCCGGTGAGCCGCTACCGGGCGAACCAGTCAGGTCAAATGATTCAATCCCGGTATCGCCAAAACGCTCATGAAGCTCATGGATGAAGTGGGTGCATGCTCTATACGTGCCTGTGCCTGTCAGGATGATCGGTACAGTGCCGTAGCGGGCGCCACGCACCATGCTGCCCGGCTCGATTCTGTTGATCTTTAACTTACACTCGTGGGCAAGGTCCGTTAACCGCGCCAATCGCTTGTTGATGGTCGAAGCTGGCTCCAGCCGTAACGGGACGGCTTGCAACTGCCGGTGTACCTTTTCGATCTGTGATCGCAGGTCAGCCAGCGACACGATTAATTTATCAGACTCGCTGCGTTGCTGCTCCAGATGCTGTTGCTGCGCCGTGTATTGAGCATTGCGGCGGATCAGCGGAGCGATGGCCAACAGGTACATCAATGTGGCGGCAAGCAGACAGATCGTGACGCCAACGGAGTCTATCGGCCACAAAGTTCCACGATTCTTCTGTGTTTGGCTCATGAATCGGTTTCCTTGCCACGGCCCATCGTGCACAACAACTCAAAGGAAACAGCGTGGTCGGACATAAAACCCTCGCGATTGGTCATGATCACCCGCACCCGTTCGAACAGGCCGCACTGTTCCAGCCTTAGTACAAACTGTGATATGGCATTTTGCGTCTTACCCATTCCACCCAGAACGAGTTTGTACCCAGATCGGTTGTCGCCGGCCGCTGAGATCTCTTCAGCGGACACAACTTCGCTGCCCCCTGCGGCAACGTGACCGCCGCCCATGGGCTTAGTTTGAACGTTACGCATCACGATCTGTCCACCCTGAAGATTCGCCAGAAGCGCCAGCAACACACTCCAGTCCGGCTGTTTCTGCATGGCGAGGCTGGCGTCCAGTGTCAGTTTTACCTCACTTAACTCAGGCAGCAACGCACTGATCGACCGGTTCATGCCGGTAGCTTTTTTATCAAGAAACACCAACTCGTCTGCCACGCTGGTTGCACTCTGGTCAAAAAGTGGCATCACTACAGCGCAGATGATCAGCAGAACACAGATGCAGATCGAGTCAATCCGCAACCACAGCCTCACACGGATGCGGCGCTGCATGGCGAGGAGGCGATGAGCCGGGATGAGATTGATGCCCATCATGTTTTACTCACTGGCCGTGCAAGGCCAGTCCCATTGAGATGGCCATTGCCGGCGATTGGCACAGCGAGGCCAAGGGCGCCGGGCATGAGGCCACATCGCGGGAGGCAACCACCTTGACGTCAATGTCCAAGGCCTGCGTCAGATATCTGGCTATCCCCGGCATGGTGGCGCCGCCGCCGACGAGCATCAGCCGATCGACACTGGCATTTGGATAACTGCGAGAACCGTAAGACAACGAAGTCTGTAACTCGACGCACAGTTGATCGAGTTGTTGAGTAATGATGTTTCGCGCGTCGCCACCCTGTTGATCCCACCGCCTGTCGTCTGGCGGTGCTTGATCGCAGTCGATCCCGATGTCACAAATTACGTGGTCGGCGACAGCCGGTTCCAACCTCAATCCATCGATAAGTGACTGGCGCAAGGGCCCAATGCCCACGTCATTGAGTTGTCGATCGTAGACAACCACCTGGTCGTGCATCAGGACGAAGTGGGTATGCGTAGCACCCAGGTCAAGGGCAGCCAATATATTATCGCAGTGAGTATTGTGTCCGTTGCATGCCCGGGCGATGGCCCAGGGCTCGATGTCCATGGCAATGACGTGCCAACCGTCTGATTCGAACAGGTCCAGTAATTGATTGGCATCCTCGTGGAGGCACGCGGCGGCCATGATGTGCGTGCTTTCCTGGGCCCTTGCTGGTGCGGGCAAATCCCACACTCTCATCTCGAAACGGTCTGACTCCCAACGCTGCATCCGTGCCATCTCTGTCCGCGCGATGTCGTCAACCGGCGCTCCACTGTGACGCGGTGGTAATTCCATAACCTCCGTTTGTACGCGAGGCCGCGGCACCGATAGCACAACCCGTTGACCGATGAACCCGCGACGCAGCAGCACACCGCGCAATCGCTCCAGTTCGGACTTGTCCGGAAAGTCACCGTCACCCCGCCGCGGGACCATTGCCGCCGCGGCGATCTGCCAGCCGTCTTTGGCTCGGCGTAACTGCACAGCCTTGATCTGGTGGTGACCCAGATCAATGGCAATCGGGCTACGGGATGATTTTACCCACGCGGTCATCCACTTGCTCCGGGGGAGCCGCCCATCAGATCGAATAGTGGCATGAACATGCTCAATGCCACAAATCCGACAAGCACACCCAGGATCATCAGTATCAAAGGCTCGACAATGCTCATCAGCGACTTGACGAGCACGTCGTTTTCCTCATCCATCATGTCGGCTACGTTCAAAAGCAGCGGCGCAACCTGTCCGCTTTGCTCGCCGGCGCGCACGACCTGGCAGACGGAGGGGTTGATCAGGTCACTGCTGGCAAACGCGCTGCTGATTGATTCGCCTCGCGTCACAGCTTCCTCCGCATTGGTCAGCAGTTTCGCATAGTACATGTTGCCCATGGTCTGTCGGATCAAGCCCAGCACGTCCAACAACGGCATGTAACTATCCAGCATGATTCCCAGCAACCGGGCAATGCGCGCAGTGGCAAAATTGCGCGTTACCTTGCCAAGATGAGGCAGGCGAACCATCAGCATGTCAATGCCCCGCTTTCCTGATTCGGAGCCTAACCACAGTTTCAGTCCCACCATGCCACTTGTCAGGGCCAGGAGGATCGCCCACCAGTACGCACGCAGAATGTCGGACAATGCAACTAGAAATTTGGTCGTTGGTGGCAGTGGCACGTCCAGTGTTTCGAAAAGATACGAGAATCGGGGCAATACAAACATCAACATCATCGACAGCACGCCAACAGCAACGAACATGAGCAGGGCGGGATAGACCATCGCTCCGGCCAATGCAGTACGCACCTTGATCTGCCCCTGCGTCAGCTTTGCCAGACGTTCGAGCATCAAGGGCAATTTTCCTGTGGCCTCGCCGGCACTGATCAGGTTCTGACTTACTAGGTCGAAATATTGTGGGTGTAACTGTGTTGCCTCGGCCAGTGAGGCGCCTTGTTCGATATGTTTGCGCACGTCGACGACCACGCGGCGCCATTGTTCGTCTTTGATCTGCTGCTCAATTGCTTCGAGTGATTCCACTACGCGGGTGCCCGATGAGATCAGCACGTACATCTGCTGCGCAAACATGGCCAAGTGCTTGAGCCGCTTGGTGCGGCCGCCCCAGTTGCTGGTTTTGGGGCGCAATATGGGCGTTGGCACAACTGGGTTTCCACTTATTTGCGTCACGTAAAAGCCACGGCGGCGAAGTTGTTCGCGAGCATCATCGGTGTCGACGGCCTCGATGGTGTCTCGTGTGGGTTTACCCGTTTTGTCGAATGCCTGATAGGAAAGTTTCACGCCACATTCCTCGATGAAACGATCTGGCTGACCAGCGTTGTATCAGTGTCCTCGTCCTCTCCACGGGTCACACGCAGGACTTCTTCCAGGGACGTTTTGTTTTCCAGTGCGAGCAAGATGCCCTCGCTACGAAGCGATAACACGCCTTGATTACGCAGTTTTTGCCGCAATTCATGTGTCGCCATGCCATGGTGCACCATGCGGCGCAGGTCCGGTGTCACCTCCATGACCTCATACACGCCCGCCCGCCCGGAAAAACCGCTGTTGTGGCACTGTGGGCATCCCATGCCGCGGCGAAAGGCGCGGCCGACCAGTTCCTCACTGTCTGCGTCTTTCAGTACCTGCTCGGTGGGGTAATACTTGGTGGCACAATTGGTGCATACCGTTCGGGTAAGGCGTTGGGCGACGACACCGTTTATCGCGCTGGACAGCAAATAGGGTTCGATGTCCATGTCCATCAGCCTGGCGATGGCACCTGGCGCGTCGTTGGTATGGAGGGTCGCCAATACCAGGTGCCCGGTCAGGGCCGCCTGCACCGCCACCCGGGCCGTTTCCTCGTCACGAATTTCTCCGACCATGATCACGTCCGGATCCTGGCGCAAGATGCTGCGCAGTGCCCGGGCGAATGTCATGCCGATCGACTCCTGCACCTGGATCTGGTTGATCAATTCCAACTGGTATTCAACGGGGTCTTCGACCGTAACAATCGCTCGTTCGGGGCTGCGCAGCAGGTCCAGTGCTGAGTAGAGAGTGGTCGTTTTTCCACTTCCGGTCGGACCGGTAACCAGTACCAGCCCATGCGGCAAAGAGAGTATCCGCTTGAACGCGTGTAACGTTTCCAGGCGAAATCCCAGATCCTCAAGGCGTACGCTGAGGTTGGCCTTGTCTAGGACACGCATCACCAACTTTTCGCCAAGCAGGGTGGGCATGCTCGACACCCTGAGATCGATCTCTCGTCCCTCGGCAATGATCCGCACTCGCCCTTCCTGGGGAAGGCGTTTCTCGGCAATGTCCATCTTGCCCATGACCTTGACGCGGGACACTATCGCCGCGTGCATGCCCGGGGGTGGTCGCATCAGATCGCGTAATACACCGTCAACACGGTAGCGGACACGCGTGCCATTTTTTTCCGGCTCGAGATGAATGTCGCTGGCTTTGTCACGGATCGACGTCATCAATGCCATATTGACGAGATTGACGATCGGGCTTCCTGCGACCATCTGGTCTAGATCAGTCACGGGCCCTTCGTCAAGTTTCTCTCGCTCGACGACTTCAACATCAGAGTCAGCCAATGAAGCTAGAAATGCATCTACATTGGTATCGCCGTCGGCATATTTTTTTTGAAACTCTCGGATATTCGCTTCAAGGGCCAGCACCGGGCTGATCTTGCAATTGGTAAGTTGTGTGAGCCGGTCGATTTTCGGCAGCGAACTGGGGTCCGGCATGGCTACCGTCAGCGTCTGATGAACACGAAACATGGGCATGACCTTGAGGTGTTCGCACTCTGACTCACCTATTTCCTGGATCAGTGCAGGGTCAATCAGGCCGTGGCGCAGATGACAGCCGCGCACGCCCTGGCAACGGGCCAGCGCCTGGACCAATGCTGCGCAACTGATCACGCCTTCATCAACCAGCAGTTCACCAAGCATACGCCCAGTGGTTTTCTGCTGAGTGAGGGCATGGTCAAGTTGCTGCTTCGATACCGCGCCCTGCTCGAGCAGGGCTTCACCGATACGTGGTTTTCGCTTACCCTCCGTCACAGGAAACTCCTCACCGCACTGTTCACGTCTTCGAACCGTTCAAACAAGGCTGAGAGATTCGTCAGGTCAAATACCTCACGTAGCGTGTCACTGACCGTGCACAATTTCAGAGACTGGCCGCCTTGGGACAGGTTTTCCGTGACGTCAACCAGGGCTTCCAGGCCGCGGCTGTCGACGTAGGAGATCGCTGATGCATCTACAACAAACCGACCCAAGCTGCGACGCAGCACGTCATTGAGACGTTTCTTGAACTGCTCGGCGTCTTCATGGCACAACGGTCCCATCGGTTTGAGTACCGTGATCGCGCCCTGGCGTTGTTCGATAATCTCCATCGACTGTTACGCCGCCTTTGCACGTACAGGAAGGGTAAGGGTAAAGGTGCTGCCTTCGTCGATACGTGACTCGACTGTGATTTCACCACCATGCAGTCGTATCACCTCGCGGGCCAGTGCCAGGCCAAGGCCGGAGCCGGTCACAGCCGATACCCGTTTGTCACGAGCCCGGTAGAACTTATCAAACACGAGTTGCTGGTTTTCCTCACTGATCCCAATACCCGTATCCTTTACGCTCACGGTCAACTGCGACTCATCTGCCTCGATGTTCACCACCACCTGCCCGCCGGATGGGGTGTACTTGAGCGCATTGCCGACAAGGTTATGAAAGGCGATCAGTATCTTGTCTCGATCTCCGAACAGCACCGGTAGTTTGGGCGCGATCTTGAAGATCAAGTCAATCTGTTTCTCATCTGCATGTGCCTGGTAGTCCCTGGCCAGGTCTTCAAACAGTAATTCAACCCGCACATCATCGCGCACAATCTGATAACTGCCGGCCTCTATTTCCGACACCGACAGCATGTCTCCGACGATGCGTTCCAGCCGAAGTGATTCCTGGTTGATCACGTTCAGGCTCTTGGCCCTCATGCCTGGGTCGAGATTCTCATTTTCCATAAGGGTCTCAAGGTACAATCGGATATTCGTCAGCGGCGTGCGCAATTCGTGCGTGA
>CAUZAW010000154.1:0-7271 GCA_963577735.1 Phycisphaerae bacterium
TGTCATGACCCTGGTCTGTCCTACGCGGTACATCCACACCGTCACCGAAATGATTCACCTCGACGACCTGCACGCCACCTGCGACATGCTCAGTGCCTACCTTGTCCAAGCAAGCTGATCCATGTGCAGGATCAACTAATGTCCTGCCGTCCAGACTGCTGGTCCAGAAAGGTGCCGCCCTGCAGCATGGCGTTTTGCCATGGCAAGCCAATGCTTCAGAGAGCTGATTTCAGCACCCTGATGGCCTGTTTCCATGGCATGCGTGTCCGTTTTGAGAAACTGCCACCGTGGTCAGCCGATTGTTTCCGGCTTGAGTTGACGGGTCATCAACTGTCCGATGGCCGCCAAGGGGTCTAGGCCGCTAAACAGTACGTCGTGGACCGCGTGGGTAATGGGCATGTCAACCCGGTATTTCTCGGACAAGGCGACCACCGAACGCGTCGTCGGCACCCCCTCCACGATGCTGTTCATCGAGTCGAGAATCTCATCAAGTTTGCGGCCCTTGCCCAGTTGCTCACCACAAGTGCGGTTACGGCCGGTCGGGGAAAAGCAGGTCGTTGCCAGGTCACCCACGCCGGATACCCCGAAAAATGTTTCACGCCGTGCTCCCATGGCCACGCCTAGGCGGGTAATTTCGGCCAAACCCCTTGATAGCAAAGCACTTTTGGCATTATTGCCCGCCTGGAGTCCGTCCAAAATGCCCGCTGCCAGGGCAATTACATTTTTCGTCGCGCCAGCCAGTTCGACCCCAAGCAAGTCGTTGTGCGTATAGACGCGAAACCACTGTGTGGTAAACGTCTTTTGGAGGATTTTGGCAAAATCATCGTCATCACTGGCCGCACATACGGTCGCGGGTAGACACCGGGCCAACTCATCAGCTACTGACGGGCCCGACAGGGCAGCCAGCGAGCGAGCTGGCCGGTCAGGGTCATCTCCCGCCGAGCCGGATGCCTGGAGGACTTGGCCTATAATCTGGGTTGGCCGAAGGTGCGTATCTATCTCGATGCCCTTGGCCACTGAAACAATGGGCACTTGTGGCGGTACGAAGCGTGCCAAGCGGCTCCAGATACCGCGTATGTATTGCGTGGGAACGGCTGAGAGGATTAGGTCCGCCCCGGCAAATGCACCTTCGTCTGAGTTGGTCAGGAGGATGGACTGTGGAATCCGATAACCTGGAAGGTGAGGGCTGGTCCGCGTTTGGATCAATCTCTCAACGTGGTCGCTAAAGGCTCCCCATATGGTGACATGGCATCCTTGGCTCTCAAGCAGCAAGCCGCAGACCGTGGCCATGGCCCCGTCACCGATGATGGAAACTCTTCTAGGCATGGTGTTTAGATCAATCTATCGCAAACTGTCTGCCGTAGCGGCCAAGTGTATCGTGTGCATAATAAAGCATACACCCTCGGGAGTCTGGCATTTGGATACTTCTTTACCCGTGGCCAACCATTGACCTAAGGAGAATCGGCTTTCGGACCGATTTCCAAAGGAGTTAGACTGGTATGAGGATGTGGTCTCAACAGCGCCAACGTACCGTTGGCCGATAATAACCGAATGCCAAGCCTCATGCCGGGCCGGAGCTGAGTTGGATGAATTTGACGTCGGCGTACTGACTTCATGGGCATGGCCCGGATTTTGTCCCCGCCAACCTAGAGTGAGAATTGGCATATGGTTAGTTTTCAACCGGCATATCAATCCCGCCGCTTATGGTTGATGGCACTAGTGTCACTGGCCACTTTGGTCGCAGGTTGTGAAACAGACTCATGGATGAATCCTTCGACCCTCGGCCGATGGGAGCCGACACCGGTGAAACTGCCGATACTCAAGCGCCTGCATGTGATGGATGAGCCGGCAACGGGGCCGACCAACCTCACGTCGGTGTTGCGTGAAGATCTGATACCTGAAGCAAGAGAGTACGTCATCGGCATCGGCGATACGGTCGCCATCTCCGTCTACGAGTTGGTCAGACCGGGCGCGGAATATGCGATTCAGCGAACCATCACTGATCTAGGTGTCTTCCGCCACCCACGGCTGGGCAATCTCCAGGTGAGCGGTTTTACCGAGGGTGGACTCGAAGAGGTAGTGAGGCGCATCGTCAAGGAACAGGGGCTGCTCAAAGATCCAGAAGTGAATGTGTCAGTTTTTAATCGCCGCCAGCGCACTTACAGTTTCATTGGTGGTGTCGGCGGCACGTACGGAATCTATAAAGCTGACCTGCGCATGCTCGATGCCCTTGCATCGGTAGGCCAGTTGCCCGGTTCCATCAGAACGATCTATGTCATCCGCAAGGCTGAACTACAGAATACGGACATAAAAATCATCGATCAGATCAAGGTCCACACGCGGGCCGAGGACCCGATTGGTGTGCTTGAGCCACTGCTCAATGGTGACGATGACGATGACGATGCAACCGATGCACCCTCGCCGCCGAGCCGGGCCGCGCCACAGGCCCTGCAAAGAACGCTGGACAGCAACGACACCAACACGAACTGGGTCTACATTGATGGCAAATGGGTTCTCTTGCCAACGGTGTCCGGCCATGGTTCCAATCCGGCTGAAGTCCTGGCCCAAGCCTTATTCGAGTCAGACACGCAAGGCAGTGATCCAGAATCAGTTGAAGGGGTGTCTAGCCTGACGCAACGGGTAATCGAAGTGCCTTACCATTTGCTTCGCATCGGGGATTGGCGCTACAACTTGGTCATCCGTCCCGGCGATGTTATATACATACCGTTATCGTCCAGCGGTCGCATCTATATGACTGGCAGCATTGCTCGGCCCGGTACCTATAGTGTGCCCGGCGAGCAGAGCCTCACGTTCGTCCAGGCCGTGGCCGCCGCCGGAGGCGTCGTCGGTGTGCCCGAGCGCGTCGATTTGACGCGACGCATCAATTCTGATCATGCCGTCACCATCAGGCTCAACGCCAGATCCATTTTTGAGGGACGCGAACCGGATTTCTTCATCAAGCCAGATGATATTGTCAATGTGGGGACTAACGCATTGATAATTCCGTTGTCCGTAGTGCGGCACGGATTCCGCGGCAATTATGGCTTTGGTTTTGTACTAGATCGAAATTTTGCAAACGACGTGTTTTAATGGGCGTGATACGAGCCGGAGGAGAGCGCGGCTCCAGGCCGACAAATAAAACACTGCTTTTCAACTGCTCAAGTGCAGGTGGGTACGTACGGCTGTGATGGCCTAAACTCGCCATCTTCTGACAAATGCATGGCTAGTACGACAGTGACAACCTTTTCTCCAACCAACGCCGACCGGCCAGGGCACTTGCGCGCCGATTGGTGCTGGTATGCCGTGATCGGTCTGCTTTTCCTGGCCATATACTGGTCCTTTATCGGCCGCATGATTCACGTCGCGACCAAGATGAAGCCCGGCAAATCAATAACTGGGATGCTTAGTCACATTATCAAGGAACCGTGGAACCCTGATTGGTCCCACTTGATGGTGGTGCCGCTGATCAGCGTGTTCTTCGCATTCCGCAATCGTCACCGCTTGATCGGTTTGCCCGGGAACATCTATCCAGGCGGTCTAGTAATTTTATTTCTCGGGTTGATAGGTTTCGCCTGGGGGGTGTATCCCGTACAAAACGATATGTTCCAAGGCGCGTGCATGGTCGTTGCCTTGTTCGGCATGGTCCTGTTCCTGGTGGGTCCAGCCATGATGCGTGTCCTCTGGTTTCCGATCGCCTATCTGTTGTTTTTCATCAAGATTTCAGACCGTATCTGGGACCGTACCGCCTGGTACCTGCAAAACATTACGGCTGAAGCCGCGACAGGTGTGCTGGCCGTGCTCAGTACGTTTCTTGATTTCGGCGTCAGCAAGAGTGGCAACAGCATCGAGATGTTTGTCAACGAGAGTGGCAGAGAAATACCTCTGACCGTCGCCGAGGCCTGCTCGGGCCTGCGTATGCTCATGGCTTTCATGGCAGTGGGCGTGGCCATGGCTTACCTGACTGACCGCGCCTGGTGGCAACGCCTCATCATGGTGTTGATGGCCATACCCATCGCCGTCTCCATCAACGTTGTAAGAGTTACGACCTTGGGGCTGTTGTCCCTGGTCAACGAGGAGATGATCAAGGGCGACTTTCACACCATGATCGGCATGTTCATGCTGGTTCCTGCCGCCGGTCTGTTCTGGTTGCTGGGCTGGATACTAGACAAAATGTTGATTCACGATAAAGCGGCAGGGCCTCCAGTCGGTAGCCTGCCGGCCCGCCACGCATCGCTGTCAAGTTCTGGTCGCAGTGACCGTTGTCTGGGCGATGAGTTTTCTGCTGCCCTACGCGGTATGGCTATGGGTGTTTCCCTAGCAGCCCTGGTCAGCCTCAACTATTACCTGCTGTTTCTCGTCTTACAGCCTCAGCGCAACAACCTGAATCTACCATTCGCCATTGTCCTGTTCGTCATCAGCATCGTCATGCTGGCGGTTGCTGCCGTACTGATACGTCGCGCTTTGGCGTTATATATCAACCGATCAAACCCGCTGCCGTGGCGGGCCGCAACGATTTCTCTGGCCACGATCGTTGGCATTCTCTTTGTCACGCTGGGCACTCTCAATGCCGCCGTCAAATACAACAACATTGTTCTTAACAAGTTACCGTTGGAATTACGTGTGCCGCTGTATCGGTTGGCCAAACGCATTGGTCCCTGGCAAGTCGTGAAAGAACACGACCCGCTGGACACGGCTATCCTCGAAGTGCTGGGTACGACGCAATACATTACCTGGCTATACGAGGACAAATCCCAGGCCAAATCTGCCGAACCCAAGTTGCCGAGCAACCGTGTACGACTGCATATCGCCTATTACACTGGCCTCGTGGATACGGTTGCACATGTGCCGGAAAGATGCATCTTGGCAAGCGACGGCGCCAAGCAGCACAGTATTCAAACGAGGCAGGTGAAACTCGAGGGTCCACAATATCGTTCTGATGGCAGCGGCTTCTTGGCGCCGAGTCTCAGGCAACCGCTTGGCGTCTATATTCCCAGCCTGGATGTTCCCATCACCCTGTTTCGATACTACCCGCCCGACGACAAGGAGATTAGCACCGCGGTATATTTCTTTGTGGCCAACGGCAGTTTCTTTGACTCACCTGACAAGGTGCGGGCACAGGGCATGGCGCCCTGGGATCGACATCGCTACTACTGCAAGGTGGAAATAGGATTGACCGGGGTGAGCGATCCGGAAGAGATCGTTAAGCATGTCAGCCAGTTTCTTTCTCGTGCCATGCCGGAAATCATGGCCTGCCTGCCCGATTGGCGGCAGGTAACAGATCAACTGCCGCACAAAAATCTACCGCAGAAAACGTACTGACTACTGATCCATAACATGCGAGGCATTGTCCTATGGCCAGCCGTTTAAACAAACGATTCCTTCTTATATTAGCTGCGATCATCATCGTGATTGCAGCCGGCTCAGGCGGACTGTACGTCCTGGCAGCATACAAGAGTGTAGATGATCTGATCCGGATGGGTGACGAGTACTATCAGCAGGGCAAATACAAGTCAGCACGCTATTATTACGGTAAGGCCATCCGTCGAGAAAAGGCAAAGGCCTCCAACATAGACCTGCTTGTCAAGTTCTATGACGCCACCAGCCAGGTCAAAGTTCCCTATGGCGCCAAAGCGTTCAAATCCTATACGCAGATGCGAACAGCCCTTGCAAACGCCTTGCGCGAGGCCCCTGGGGATCCGCAAGTATTTCAACGGCTGATGGACCTGCTGATGCTGGTTGCCCAGGAGTTGGCGCAAATCTCCATGTGGGACGACATGTATAAATCGGCCAGCCAGGCGCTCGAAGTAAGTCCCCGAATGATTGAGGCGCGCAAGTACCGCGGCTTGGCAAACGTCTACCAGAATCTCGCCGGACTCGACCTTTCCGAAGAGGAGCGCCTTCTGGCCAGAGAGGATCTGGAGAGTTACCTCGAATATGAACCTGGCGATACCGAGGCTGTATTCAGCCTCGCTCAATGGTACGTGGCTGAAGCTTGGCACATGATGAAAGAGAAGCGCGGGACAAGGCAGGCGCAGATTGACCAACTACGCCAACAGGCCATCGACTTGACCGATCAGGCCCGAAAGCTCGAACCTCAAAACATACGCCGCCAACTCAATCACGTTCGCATTCTCATGTTTGCGGAACGCAAAGACGAGGCAAAACAAGTCGTTAAACGGATCGAAAGCCGACTGATCGAAAAACCCACCTCAAGATATGACGTACTCATACTCAGCGGCGCGATCGAGGCAACGAGCCTCGAGGTGGGACAGAAGTACACCAAGCAGATGAAAGAGGCCATAAACGGGCGGCAAGCGGAACTCTACGCTGCTGCAATAAAGGTCTTCCCTGATGACCTGATGATCACGGCAGCTTATGCCAACAGCCTCGTAAATTCCAACAAAAGGAAAGAGGGGGTCGCCATCTATGAGCAGATTCATGAGGTGGATGTCCTCGATACACCGCTGGAAGCATATCTGCAATCTTCAGCCCAGCGCGTGGCATTGCGCAGGTGGGTCGAACTGCTTATTGAAGATGCCAAGGCAGTCTATGAAGACAAGGCTGAACACGAAAAAGCGTTGGCCAGGATAGATGTATTACTGGAAGAAGTGCACACCTTCAACGGCGCTTCGGCGGATTACAACATGATGGTCGGCAGGGTTGCGCTTCAGCGGAAAAAATGGAACGACGCCTGTTATTACTTCCGTTCCGCCAATGAGCAGTATAGCAACGAAAACATCGGCACTCTATGGTTTTATGCCCAAGCCCTGGAAAAAGCCGGGCGGGGCGGAGCCGCGATTCAAGCGCTCAACGATATTCTCGCAAAGGAGGGCATGGAGGAATTTGAGCAAGCTCGTTTTCGCTTGATTCGACTCAACATCAGGCACAAACAGTTCGAAGAAGCGCAGCGCCACCTCGATATAGCCTTAAAACGTGATCCGCAGAATATGCTTGCCCGTTCACTGCAGATCGATCTGCACGGCGCCCAGGGAAAGACGAAACAAGCGCTTGAAAATCTTGATGACTTGGATCCGCAAGAAAATCCAAGAGTCGTTCTCAAGAGGGTTCACCTGTTGTTCAAGGAAAAACGCGACGCTGAAGCCATTGAATTGTTAAAGCAGGAATTCGAGGAAAACCCCACGAGCGAACGCATTCTGCACTGGCTGATACGCAGGAGCACGGACCCCGAGGAAATAAAAACATATCTCAAGAAGGCTCGCGCTGCCGGTCTCGAAGCTAAATGGGTAGAGGCTTTGCAACAGCAAGTGACC
>CAUZAW010000155.1:0-7248 GCA_963577735.1 Phycisphaerae bacterium
TACCGTAGGAAAATCCCCGTGCCCAATCATCATGTGTCTGCTGCTCTACCCGGTAAAACGCATCTCGTGCCTGCGCAAAGAGATCACCCTCAAGAGCCTTTTCTACTACCACATACCCCTGCTCGTCCAGTTTTCGAAATATCTCACTCAACACACTTGCCTCTATTACTCTAATCAGCCAGAAACATCATATCTGTCCGCAAGTCGAATACCATTACATAAAGAGCTTCACTATAATAGGCTCTTGTATAGAAAAACTTAAGTTGCACAATAAATACCATGCTAACTAAACAACAAACAATTGGATTTGAAACTTTTGGATTGCTGTTAATACGATCTGCGTTTTCAGCACAGGAAATCGAACGGATCAAGATAGGCAGTGATCAGTTATGGGCCAGTGAACTGGCAACCAACCCTAAATTCTGTGATGGGGATTGCCTCACTTCGGCTGTTGAGAGAAGTGACCAACTACGGTGGCTGATAGAGGATGATCGGATTTTTCTGTCCATGCAACAATTGCTGGGCAAGGATTTCATCTGGAGCGGTTCTGAAAGCCATCGAAGACCTGCTGACGACATTGACTTACAAAAATATACTGACCACCCTTGGCATGCTGACCGTGGAGGTGATGGCCGTGAACTTGAATACACCCGCATCAAGATCATGCTTTACCTCCAACCCATGCGTAAACAAACAGGCGCTTTGCGAGTAATTCCCGGATCCCACCGCCTTCCGCTCCACTCAAGCCTCTGTTCATTCGAAGAAGCACATCACAAAAGTGCCAAGCCCCTCTATTTTGGCACAACAGGAAACGATGTTCCTTCCTATGCCCTCGAAACGGAACCCGGCGACATGATCATGTTCAACCAGGCACTCTACCATGCGGTCTACGGCAAGGCGGGGCAACGCCAGTACTTGGCCCTAAAATATGCCGCCAAACCGACCACCGAACACCACATTGAGTCGCTGAAGCAACGATCCTCTAATGTTTTTGAGCCGGACGAAATACTGCGATCGAATTCCAGCGAACGGATACAACAAATGCTGGAAGGCATACCGCAAGTCACGCTTTAATTGCGTTTAACAATAACAACCAGCGGTTCCCGGACAGTTTTCATCCTAGCGGACCACAGCCAAGACTAAAGACGTGGACATAGGCCATGTCGCCTTAATCATGCCGCTGCTCAAGAGGCTTGATAACAGTGATCCTGGAGGAACTTTAACATTCGCCGCCGCCTTGGTGGCGCATCCTCAAACAGATCCGGCGTGTAATACGTCCATCCGTGGTCACTGTCCTTGCGATATAAATTGATCACATGGTCCTGCTGCTCAGCAGTCGTGGGATTTTGAAAAAAATTGAGATAAATGCCCCGCCGCTGATTGTTACCAAAGGCTGCGTGGTAAAGCTTAACGTCAAAGATAACCGCATCACCCGGATCCGACTCAATCGCGTAAGTACCCGGCACATTGCCCTGTGCCAAGAGAATATCTTCACCGTACTTCTCCATCCGCTGCCTGTATTGTGGAAACTGGCTACCCGGCAAAACGCACAGGCAACCCGTATCAACACGCACAGAATCAAGAAACAGCACCACCTTGAGATGCGTCTGCCCCTCGGGACTGATGTCATCATGGTGCCATGATGATCCTCCATAATGGTGAATACCCTCGGAAACGGAGAACACAAAATCCTCGCCGAGCAAATCTTCCACGGTTCCGAGAATACGCTCGTCGTCCAACATGCGATGGAACACGGACGGGTGGTGCCGATAAAACGGCACCACCTGCTGACGACCAGGTGCCTTATCCCACGGTTTGCCGTCTCGAACCTTCAGCATAACTTCGTCAAATGCTTCAGTGTACGCCTGCATTTCATCGGGCCCGATTAACTGCCGCAAACACAAAAAACCCAGCGTCTCGAATTGTTGCTTCTGCGTATCCGTAAGCATCACCATTCTCCTTTTGCATATATGCCGGCAATCAATCGGCTATTTGTAGCCCCCCGACGGAGCAAAAGCAGCAAAGCGATTGGGATAACAGTGAGCACAACCCACGGCCTCGGCGGTCCGCTCATCATGGTCACCGGCAATTAACTCGTGCGGGCCACGATCGGCACCGGACACTGCCAATGCCGCCTCCGTCGTCACACAATGCACTGCCAATGCCCAGCGAGGACCGTCCGACAGATTAGGATCGCTGGAATGAAGGGTACGCATGTTCCACAGCACGATGTCACCGGCCTTCATTTCCAGGAACCGGATTTCGTGGCTAAAACGCCCAACATGATAATTCTCTTCCTCATCCGCATTGACCGCTATCACATCCTCCGTTGGCACCTTGGTCTTATGCGAACCAGGTGCAACCTGAATACAGCCGTTTTCGATAGTCGCATCCATCAGCGGAGACCAGATCGTACCTGACAGCCCCGCATAATCGTGCGCATCTCGGTGCCAAGGTTGCCGCATACCAGTCTGAGACTGCTTGAGAAACACGCCAGACCCCCATGCGCAAATATTCTTGCTTTCCAAACAATCTTGCAAAATGCCGGAAAACTTCGGCTGTACGACCATATCGTGGAACAACGGATCAACCATGGTGATGTGCGCCAACTTGCGATAGCCCTTGGTTTCCTGAGCTACCTTCACCGAACCGTCTGTCACCTTGGCTTCCACCTGCACCCATGCAGACGGATATTCACGCTGCCGTGACAGATACTCACCAACGCGACCGCGCATAGCAGCCACTTCGTCGCTCGTAAAAACGTTACGCACCAGCAGGTACCCATCGTCGCAAAATTTTTTCAGTTGTTCACGGTCCAGAAACATGACAATACCTTTCGCAACACATAGTAACATAAGCAAACAACGCGACCTGACATTACCAACAACTACTATATATACTAATTAGCTAGAGGCTATGCCATGACGCTGACCGAACAACAGATACAAAACTATCGCCAAAAAGGATATCACCTGTTCGGTCGCTTGCTATCCGATGAGGAAACAGACCTGCTGGCAAAGATCTACCTAGATTGCTTGGAACTGACCAATCGCGACCCGTCACAGAGCGTCAGCGATATAAGGCCTGAAAAAACCGACGCAAATATTTATCAGCTTCGCTGTGCCCACCTGATGCATGAAGCATTCGACGCTGTTGTTCGTAATAAGCACCTTCTGGATATCGTGGAGGACCTGATCGGGCCAAATATTCGCTTGATCCTATGCCAGGGACTGTACAAACCGCCGCATACCGGCGATGCCATCAAGTGGCATCAGGACAACCAATACTTTCAAGTGAACAAGCCTGACGGCGTGGTCAGTTGCTGGCTGACTTTGGACGATGCCACCGTGGACAATGGCTGCATGTGGGTGAGTCCCGGCGCCCATACTAAGCCGCTGCCGCATGATACGATCAGTACGGGGCTTCATATTCCAAACATCGATGAGTCAAACATCCTGCCACTGGAAATGAAGCGGGGCCACTGCATGCTGCATCACGGCCTGATGCCGCATCGCACACTGGCCAACAAAACATCCTCGCACCGCCGCGCCCTAGCCATCCATTACATGGATGCCACCGCACAACTACCTGAAGGTCGGCGCAACGAACCACCCCAGAATATCCCCATCATTCGCGGCGATGCCACCTCGCTGGCTTAGATCGCCCTAAACGCCAGAACCGTTCGCCCGTTGGCCCTGTCGGCGGGGTGCAAAAACACCACACGCACGGCCATGCCAAAGCCAATCGATCCAAGCACCTCACCTGCCTCGATCCGCGCCGCCACCCTGACTTTTTCATCCAGTTCCACCACCCCGCAACAGTATGGGTGATCACGGTCATATCCCTGTGCGGCCAACGCCGGCGGGCCGATGGTAATGTGCGTGTACGTTACCAGTTTGCCCGTGCCCTTCATTTGTTGCCATTGCATGTTCAACTTATGACAGAGCCTGCAAATTGACCGCGGCGGCACAAATAATGTGTCGCAATTTACGCAACGACACCCCATCAGTTTCTCCTGGCCGAGATACTGCTGGAACGCGTAATCGCCGAACGGCCTTTCCACCACGTCGGACACGTGACTATCTCCTTTCCAGAATGGTCAATGTCGCCGTACCCCCAGTACCACCCAGATTGTGTGCCGCGCCAACGCGGAGATTGCCATCGTTTACCTGCCGGTCGCCAGCTTCATGACGTAACTGATGCCACACTTCCACCAGTTGCGCCGCTCCCGTAGCACCGACCGGATGCCCCTTGCATTTGAGCCCGCCGGACGTGTTGATGGGCTTGCTGCCATCCAACCGCGTCCGGCCCTCGGCAATAGCCTTGTAGCCTTGTCCGGGCTTAAAAAACCCCAGGTCCTCGATGTGAATCAGTTCCGCGATTGAAAAACAATCGTGCACTTCCGCAAACTGAATATCATCCGGCACCAGCCCAGCCATACCATAAGCTTCCTGCGCCGCATGTCGTGTCGCTTCAAAACTGGTCAACTGCTCGGCAGCCTGCAAACCTCGACCGCTACCCTGGCCAATACCTGCAACGTAAAGCGGATCATCGGTGAAACGTTTGGCAATTTCTTCGCCAACTAGCAGCAGGCAACTGGCGCCGTCACTGATCGGACAGCAATCGAACAAGTGCATGGGCGACGCGACCACGGGATTTGCGCCCGGATCAGCCAAAAATGCTTTTTCATCCGGCCACGACGGGACCGCTTGGCCTCGGCTTTTAGCTTTTTCGATTCGCTTGGCCATGATGTCCCGGATCGACACGTTGTATTGAGCTCGCGGGTTCAGTGCTGCGTTGTCGTGACTTTTGATGGTGATGTTCATCAAGTCATCGCGACAGGCCCCGTACTTGTCAAAATATGCATTGGCAATAGCGCCAAATACGCCCGGGTAGGTAAAACCTACCCCGCGTTCATACGAATCGGCCGCCAAGGCCAACCCCTCGGCCACCTCAGCGGTCGATCGCTTCGACATGTCCTCCATACCCCCGACCAACACCACATCATAAAAACCCGAGGCGATGGCAAACACGGCCTCGCGAAAGGCTAGGCCACTGGAAGCGCATGCCCCTTCCGTGCGCGTCGCCGGCCGGGGCACGATACCCAAGGCATCGGCCAGGATCGCGCCCCAGTGCGATTGGCCAACAAAAAAATCATTGGTGAAATTGCCTATGTACAACGCGTCGATATCGGCCGTATCCAAGCCCTTGTCCACCGACCCGGCCATGTCGCCAAAAGCCTCGGCGAACAAGTCCGTCGAGTCACGATCAGCGAACATGTCGAATTTCGACATCCCGGCACCAACCACCGCCGCACCACGGGCAAGTTTACGTTTTTTGGACATGCGAACCTCGAATATCAAAGCACCTGACGCTGGCGACCCTGCCAATACTTGTCACGTAACTGGCGCTTGACGATTTTACCGTAGTTGTTCTTGGGTAGCTCGTCCACAAAGTCAACCGATTTGGGCTTCTTGAAACTGGCAATGTGCTGCCTGCAGAATTCAATCAACTCGCTTTCCGTAACCTCAATACCTTCTGCCACTGCTACGACCGCCTTAACCTGCTCGCCCCATTGCTCGTCCGGTACGCCGATTACCGCCACTTCGCGCACGGCCGGGTGCTGAACGATCACTTCCTCAATTTCGCGGGGGTAAATGTTTTCGCCGCCACTGATAATCATGTCTTTTGACCGGTCCATGATGAACAGGTAACCCCGCTCATCAAGGTAACCGACATCCCCGGTATACAACCAGCCATCCTTGACCGTCTGCGCGGTTGCCTGCGGGTCGCGCCAATAGCCTTTCATCACCAGGTCCGACCGCGTGATGATCTGCCCCCGTTTACCGGGCCCCAGCACACGGTCATTGTCGTCCACAATGGCCACCTGCGTATTCGTGCGCGCAATTCCCGCTGATGCCAACCGCCGCATCTGATTATCGCTGCCATCCAGCACATGATCTTGGTGCGCAAGATACGTAATCGTCATGGGTGATTCGCCCAACCCATACAGTTGCACCAGGCATGGACCCAGTTTCTGCATCGCCTTGGTCAAATCTTCAACCAGCATCGGCGCTCCGCCGTAGACCACTGCCTTGAGTGAACTTAGGTCATAACAGTCCGCCTCGCTGCTGTCGACCAGCCTTTTAACCATTGTCGGAGCGGCGAACATGTTCGTGACCCGCTGCTCTTGAATCGTCTTGCACACCAAACCTGGCTCAAAGGTTTTTTCAGCAAAGATGATGTTTGCCGCACCTTTGCCAATATTGGGCAACGCGTACAGCCCGCTGCCGTGCGACAGCGGCGCCGCGTGCAGAACAACTTCATTGCGTCCGAATCCCGGAAACATATCCGCGTAAAAATTCATGGTCATCGCCAGCAAGTTGCGGTGCGTCAGCATCGCCCCCTTGGGCTGGCCGGTGGTGCCCGAGGTGTAGAACACCCAGGCAACGTCATCGGGATCGACCCGGGCATCTTCAAAATGTGCAGCCCCGCCAGCCAATACCGACTCGTATTCCAGCAGGGAATTGGCCGCAGCGCCGGTTGTCATCATATACCGCACGTCGGCAAGCCCTTCTCCGGCCGCGACAAGGGCCTTATTAAACTGCGGCGAGCAAATGACCGCTTTTGCCGCGCAGTGGTCAATGATGTAGACATACTCACTGGGGTGCAGCCGAAAGTTGATCGGCACCGCCGCGCAACCCATCTTGAAGCAGGCAAACATGGCTTCAAGCATCTGCGGTTCGTTGTGCATCAGTAGCGCCACGTGATCGCCCTGGACTATGCCCAGCGTGCTCAACGCGTTGGCCAGTCGGTTGACTCGCTCGTTGAATTGGGCATAGTCCCAACTGTGCTTGCCGTGCACGATCGCCGGGCTATCGGGAAAACTCTGTGTCGATTTGGTCAGCAAACTGCCAATGTTCATCTCTTAAGACCCGTAATCTCATTTTTCGATGCCAGCCCAGACTAAGATATCAGAACCGATACCACTGTCCGATATCGGCCCAGAACTGCTTAAGCGTCGCCTCTTCAGGCACCCACCGAACACTGCCATCGAGCCACCCCACGCTCAACCCATCCGACCAGTCGCGTGGCCTGCACGGGGCGGGACTATTGTGTGCCTTGTGGTTGGCGAGTTGGTAGCCACCACCTGAACACCCTGCATCGATTTCGTTCCAGTGATGGGTATCGGCCATCAGTACAAGCCCAGAATGATCCGCCAGTGATGAGGGGAACTCAACAACATTT
>CAUZAW010000156.1:0-7190 GCA_963577735.1 Phycisphaerae bacterium
TCTCGACCAGGGACATGAGCTGATGAATCTGTTTCTGGCGTCTTAACGTTCTGAGCACAGATGCTGATCCATAATTGTCGACTCATGCCCCACGTCCGCCGTATGGGATCACCTTGATCGCAAGATTGTCGAATGTTTAATCGGTAAGCGATTGCAGATCATTGGTTCAGTGAATAAAGCGCATCTGCCCAAAATTGGGAAACAGGGCCCAATGGCTTGGCTTGGTTGAAAAAGGCGCCGGGAAATAAACGAAAAATGCCCGACCAAGCATCAATTGGCGGGGCACAATCCCAAGGTGGTTTTCGCCTTCTTTAAACATTGTCCGCTTTACCCACGGATCAATCTGTTGCCAGAACCGGCCATCAAAGCTCATTGGACTGTTATCGCCCATGCAAAAATACTGACCCGCGAGGATGTCAATTGGTTGGCTGGCATGTCGGCCATCGACGTATTTGACGGTGGTACCCCTGTGAATATCTTCCCGCTTCCCAAACTGGTAGGCGGTATAGGCAATGTCACGGTCCACCTCAATGCGGTGTATGGTGACCGGTGAACCATCTACTTCAATGCTAATCTGTGGATACTGCTGCGGGTTCAGTGGGCGGCGTTGGATGACATGGCTAACATCGTTGAAATCAAATGACCATTCCAGCCGCTGGCGCCCGTTGATCCACAGGCTGACCTGCTGATCGACGTACCACAGTTCGATATCAGTGGTGCGCCCAGGCGGTAATGGCGAGGCTTGGACATCAGCGAGCACACGCACTTGGCTGGGATTCTTCGGGTGGTGGGTTTCAAGCGTGGCGCGACCGGCGGCATCAATACGAGCTGCCACGACGACCGGCGTGTTGCCATCAAGTCGCGCGGTAGTTTTCATGCAGATCGAAAGGCCTGTCTGTCGCGGCTGAAAGCCGGACGCAATACGTACCTCTTCAATCGGTTGAGAGGGATATCGCGGCATTTTGAACTGGTTGTAGGTATACCACTGGATAGGCGCAGTGAACTGGCGGGAAAAGTCAAAACCAATAATGCCTTTACCGGCCAAGCGGTGTTCGAAACTCTTGCGGCCCTCAATGGCCCAATCACCTGACTGTGCGACCCATGGGCTCTGCCAGGGGGACCTTCGAGTGGGCGCCAAGCGACCTTTGTCGAGTGGGACATGCTGGCTGTGGTATACCGGTTGCCACATCGCCCGCTGAATATGCTCTGCCTTGGGGTTCTGCGATTTATCAGTCTTGCGCAGGATGCGCCACTGTGGATTTGTCCCGTCGTTGGGCTTGGCATAAACATTGCCTTCGACCACCAGCAGTTTCTCACCGGGCAGGCCGACCAGTCGCTTGATGTAGTTATCGTTCGGATTACTGGGGTTTTTAAAAACCACTACGTCCCAGCGGCGAGGCTCGGTCAGACTATAGATGTATTTATGAACCAGAATACGGTCGCCGGCCGAGGGTCGTGTGCCATTTTCAAGAATGTTTGGGTAATGGCACATCGGGCAGACCGGATACCGGTCGGATCTTATTTGCCTGGCCACGCGGCTGCCATGTCGGGTCCTTTGTTTGTCCTGGTCAGGAACATCCGTCTCAAAGCGATAGCTGCATTGGGCGCACTGGACACGCACGTGCTGGCCTAGGAGTGTTGGGGCCATCGAGCCGGTGGGAATAACAAAGGCCTCCACCACGTACGCCCGGAACACAAACGCGAATACGAATGCGATCACGATTGATTCAATCGTTTCCTTGACTGAATTGACCCCGCCACCCGAGGCCTTTGTGGCGACGTGAGTTCGTCCTTGCCGTGTGGAGTTATCTGCCATGAGTCTTTGCTACACTGTATCACTTATTGCCAGGTCCATTCCAGTCGTAGTTGGAGTGGGGCATTGGTTGGTTTTGCCTTGCTCTCTATCGGCGGGTACAACACCGACACCCGAATTCAATGGTTACGCAGGCCTGATGGCCGATTAGGATAATGTTGACCATGAGCACCCAATTCTTCGCCAGTGTCGTCACCGTTATCGTTGCCCTCCACGTGATTTTGATCAGTTGTTTATACCTGATCATGTTGGAGCGCAAGACCTCCGCCTGGCTGCAAGACCGCATCGGTCCGAACCGCACGGGTTTTAGCTTTGGCATCCTGCCATTTAAGTTTCACTTTTGGGGCCTGGGCCAGCCGCTGGCAGACGGGATCAAGCTTTTGTTTAAGGAGGATTACACGCCCCCGGCGGTTGAACGGCCGCTGTTTCTGCTGGCCCCGGTAGCCATCGTGATTACTGCGATGTTGGGCTGGGCGGTAATTCCCTGGGGCGGTTATCTGCAATGGGCCGACCAGGTAGTGCTCATCGCCGCGGCGCCTATTCCCATCGGCATCGTCTTTATCCTGGCAATCGGGTCCCTGGCGGTTTACGGTGTGGTTCTCGGCGGGTATGCATCCAACAATAAGTATTCATTCCTCGGCAGCATGCGGGCCACGGCCCAGATGATCAGCTATGAAATCCCCATGGGCCTGTGCGTGCTGATCATCATTCTCATGGGGTCAACCAGCCGGGCTGACTTGATCGTGGCTGACCAGGCCAATCACGTGTGGTACGGCTTTTACCATCCCCTGCTGGCCATTATTTTCTTTACCTGTGTGCTGGCCGAGTGCAACCGGGCGCCGTTTGATCTGGCCGAGGCCGAGCAGGAACTGGTCGGCGGATATCATACTGAGTATTCATCCATGAAATGGGCCTTGTTCTTCATGGGTGAGTACATGCACATGATCACCGGGGCTGCGTTCTTCACGCTTCTGTTTCTCGGTGGGTGGGACTTGCCGTTTATCACTGAGCCGGCCGTGGGTGGCCTTGCCCTAGTATTGCTCAAGTCGTTTGTCTTCGCGTCCAAGGCGTTCCTGCTTATCTTTGTGATGATGTGGATTCGATGGACCTTGCCGAGGCAGCGATTTGACCAGTTGATGCGCCTGGCGTGGCGAGGATTGATCCCAATCGCATTGGTCATGCTTTTGATCACTTCACTGTTCGTTTACCTCGGGCTGGCACGCTGGTATTACTTCCTGGCGGCAAATGTCGTGGTGTTCGTCACCGCTTCGGTTATCTCCCAGATAATACCCACGGGAGGCAAGGTGAACCGTCGCGTGGGGCTGGCCGGTTCAAGATTCAGCCCGCCACGGGTGGCCTGACTGCATCGGCTCAATCCTTGCTCTGCGTATCCTGCAGGATGGCGTGGGCGATATGCGTCAGACTGGTATTGATGCGTTTTAAGTGTGTCAATATGTCCAGGTGGATGGCGCTGGTTTCATGGGTTTCGGTCAGCCCGGCGTTGAGACGCGCAAAATGCTCGTCGCGCAGAGTACGCTCAGTCTGGTCTATCGCCTGCTTGTGACTTAAAAGTGTGACCGCCAGGTCACGATCTTGCGTACTGAACACGGTTTCGGCAATCACCAAGTTCTCAAGCACCTTGCCGTGAAAATCGTTCAACTCGCAGGCCCCCTCGTCAGAAAAGGTGACCTGGTTGCGAATCTTTTTGGTCACCAGTTCGGACAGGTTCTTGTCGATGATATCTCCGATAGTTTCCAATTCATTGAGATAACGTAATTGTCGCAATTGCTCGGCCGCGTCGTTGTGGTCCATGCCTTGGGAAGCAAGTCGAGTCAAAAATCGCTTGATCTGCATGTCCAGCAGATCGACCTGGTCGTCGCGTTTGCTGACTTGCTGGCAGAGCCTGTGGTCGTTGGACTCAAGAGCCCGCCACAGGTCATAGAACATGGAGCGGACGATCTCGGCCGCGTGCAGTATCTCTCGCCTCGACAGGCTCATGGCCAGGGTCACACTGTCGATTGGCGAGTTAGGGATATATCGCGGTCCAAACGGCTGTTGCTGCCTGGACGCGTCTGGTATGACTAAATGTGTCATCCACGAGATGACGCCGACCAGTGGTAGGCCCATCGCGGCCAGAACCACGTTGAATCCGCTGTGCATGACGGCCATTTGAGCAGGCAGCGGCAGGGCGGTCTGCTCGATCAGCCCGGACAAAGGCCCCATGAATATCAAGGCAATCACGGCCACGTCCAACTTTGCCGACAGGTTGCCCAAGGCCAGGCGACGCGAGTCAACTTGGGGCCATGCGATCATCAAAGTCGTCAATGCGATCCCCACGTTGGCGCCGATCACGACCGCCATCGCCGCTTCAGTTGTAAATGCAATGGTCTTGCCCGCGGCCAAGCCTATCATCAAGGCGATCGTGGCCGTGCTCGACTGAAGGCAGACTGCCAGCAGTGCCGCTAACATCGTCAGGATCACCGGGTATTGCCCTGTCGCGTCGATCAATCTGGTCAGGTCCGCCGATGGCAGCCCGGAGGTCCATAGCTTGATGATTGACACACCTAGGAAGATAAACCCTATGGCCATGATCACCTGGCCTGTCCCACGGGTACGTGCTGCCGAGGTGTACTGATAGAAGGGCAGCCCGGCTACGATGAGGATCGGTGCATATTGTTCCAGGCGCAACGCCAGCAGTATGACCATGACCGTCATGCCGATGTCGGCCCCGAACATCAACCCAAGCATCTGCCGGGAGTTGGCATGGCCGGCCTGAATAGTCTGTACGGTTAAGACTGAAATAGTCGTACTGGAAGGAGTAATCAAGCCCAACCCGATGCCGCTGAAGAATGCGCTGAGCCGCCGACCTGCCAGTCGTTGGATCCAGTGATGCAGGCGGGGGCCGAATAGCCGGTCAAGGCCTTTGCGCAAGAAGCGTACGCCAAAGAGGATCAACGCCACGCCGCCGGCAATGGAAAGGAAGGTTAACAGGATCGTCATGGCAATTTCTCATCATACTCACAGGGACGGGTGCTGGCGATTACGTTGCGCCTGCGCGATCGCCAGTTGTGAAAGCCTGTATTGCCATTGAACATCGGTCTTGCCAGGCCATGACGCATTAACTGCGTGTAAGATATTTTCATGCATGAGCGCCAGGTCAAGGCTGGTCGGATCAGCCCGGGGATGACTTTTAATGAAAAAGTTTGGGCGCTGACCTCGCGCATTCCTCAGGGCAAGGTCACGACCTACGGCCAGATCGCTCGCAAGCTGGGCACCTGTGCCTACCGGGCGGTCGGCAGTGCGCTTCACCGCAATCCGTTTGCGCCCGATGTACCCTGTCATCGGGTCGTCGGCAGCGATGGGTCGCTGACCGGGTTCGCCATGGGGCTTGCCAGAAAACGCAGGTTGCTGCAGGGCGAGGGGATCACCTTCACCAGCGGCAAGGTTGACAAGAAGCATATTCAGCAAATGTGACAGCATCTGCCTGGGGCCAAGGTCACCCACCGAAAGCTGGTGTCAAAGCACGAATTTGCTCAGGTCCTTGTCGTTCACGATGGACTGGACCTGCTGGCAGACGAACTTATCGTCTATGGTCAGCCTTGACTGGCCGCTTTCAACCATTTCCGGCGCGTCGAAATTGATCTGCTCGAAGACTTTTTCAATGATTGTCATCAGCCGGCGGGCGCCGATATTTTCCATGTTGGCGTTGGCCTTTGACGCAAGATCTGCCATGGCGTCGATCGATGACTTGTCAAAGTGGATGTCGAGGCCCTCTACCTTCAGCAATGCCTGTTGCTGGCGTGTCAGGGCATTGCTTGGCTCAGTGAGGATGCGGACGAAATCCTCCTTGCCCAGCGGTGTCAGCTCGACGCGTATGGGAAATCGCCCCTGCAACTCGGGCATCAGGTCGCTGACGGACGCAACGTGAAATGCGCCGGCGGCAATAAAGAGAATGTGATCGGTATTCACGATTCCGTATCGGGTACTGACCGCCGATCCCTCCACGATGGGCAACAGGTCGCGCTGCACTCCCTGTCGCGATATATCTGGCGAACCGCCACCTTGGGAGCCTTCGCCGGTCGGTGACGCGATCTTGTCCATCTCGTCGAGAAAAATCATGCCACTTTCTTCCGTGCGCATGATCGCTTCGGTGGTGATCTTGTCCCGATCCAGCAACTTGTCAGTTTCCTCTTCAATGAGGACCTGGCGTGCCTCAGCCACCGAGACCTTGCGTCGCTTGGTCTGTTCGGGGATCAATCTTTCGAACATGTTTGCCATGTCCGGGTCCATCTGTTCTATGCCCATGTTGGCGAACATCACCTGCGCCTGTGGTTTCTGTTGAATCACCAGTTCGACCTCCCGGTCGTCGAGCTTGCCTGCTTCAAGTTGCTCTCGAAGGCGTTTGCGCGTTTGTTCAAGCCGTTGGGCGGCCTCTTCCTGGGCGGCAGTAGGAGTGCTCTCTTCAACGCGGACACTGGCCTGCATGGCAACCCCGGTCGTGGATGGGTCTGGTTCCGGATACATTCCACTGACGTCGGTGACTGATGTTGGTGTAGGCAAGAGCAGGTTGACCAGTTGGTCTGTCGCACTTTTACATGCTTTTTCATGTACCAGTTCCGCCTGCTCTGCGCGTACTATGGACACTGCCTGTTCAAGGAGGTCGCGTACCATTGATTCCACGTCTCGCCCGTGGTAGCCGACTTCCGTAAACTTGCTGGCTTCGATCTTGATAAACGGCGCCCCTGTGATCTTGGCTAATCGCCTGGCAATTTCAGTCTTGCCCACGCCCGTGGGCCCGATCATGATGATGTTCTTCGGATAGACCTCGCGGGCCATTTCCGGATCTAGCCGCTGTCTTCGCCATCGGTTGCGGATGGCCACCGCCACCGACCGCTTGGCTTCAGATTGCCCGATGATGTAGCGATCGAGTTCGTTTACAACCTGTTTTGGTGTCAAGTTATCCAATGAACATATGTCCTGTAATGGCTAGGCTATTTTGTGGCCAAGGGTTACGGTCTTTGTGGCCCTGCCATGGAGATCAACTCTCAAGGGCAAGGCAAATATGTATTTGACGCGGCACTTGACGGCAGTAGTGCAAGCTGTTGCTTGTCAACGAATCGTTCGGTCTTGATGTTAACGGTAACCCTTGCCCTGTGGTGAACAATCGCTGCCGGATCAATGGTCTTAAGGATATCCCGGTTGCTCAGCGGCATCTTACCGAATGCTCCATTTGATACATGCTGACGTCTAGAACTTAACATAACATCATTTAACTGAAATGTGAAAATCCATGATATAACCTGTTGGCTAATCAACCAGGTAATTCGCAGGTCTACTGCAGAGAGGACAATGGAACACTTACCCATTCAAATTGATC
>CAUZAW010000157.1:0-7163 GCA_963577735.1 Phycisphaerae bacterium
GAACACCCGCTGTAGGAGTTGCACCGACTCGCGTAGAGCGTAAACGCTGGTAAACGGACCGAACACTTTGGCTCCGCGAAACTCAGGATCGGCCGGTTGGCGAGTGATGAACACGCCGGGAAAATCATCCCGGGTGGTGATAACCAGGTAGGGGTAGCTTTTACCATCGATCAGGCGCTCGTTAAAACGCGGGTGCAGGTCCTTGATCAAGCGGTTCTCGGTCAGCAGGGCTTCCCATTCACCCTCGCACTCGATGACATCGAAATCCTCAACAATCTGGAGCATGGGCTGCTTTTTGCTGCCCAGATCGGCCGAGGGTACGAAATAGCTGCTGACGCGATCGGGCAAACTGGTGGCTTTACCCACGTAAAGCACGACACCGGCGGCGTCTTTGATCAGGTAAACGCCGGGCACTTTGGACAGACTGCGGGCTTTGACCAGCAGTCGCTTGAGCACTTCGCCATGATCAACCATTGCAGCATTATAAGTGTATACACTTCAGGGCAATGGCTCAGACGTGGCGGGCGTGAACCTTGTGGAGACGCCCAGACAGTAGAATAGTCCACCTAGGCTGATAACGAGGAAGGAACGCCGAGCATGCAAGCGATCATCATCGGCGCCGGGCGTGGACGGCGACTCAAATCAATGACGGATAACCAGCCCAAATGTTATGCGCCAATCGGCGGGCAACGTATCTTGGACCGGCTATTGACGGCGTTGGCCGACAGCGAACTGGGTGAACACGGCAGGCCGGTATTCATCGGTGGATACTTGATCAACATGGTCCGCGAAGATTATCCGCAGTTGACTTTCTGCCACAATACGGACTGGAAGAACAACAACATTCTCGCGTCATTGTTCCATGCGGAGCATCACATGGAAGGAGGATTCATCTGCACGTACGCGGACATTATCTTTAGACCGTCGGTCGTGCGCCGGGCGATGGAGCACGAAGGCGATATCGTGCTGTGCGTGGATACGCACTGGCGTGATCGGTACGCCCAGCGTTCACAGCATTCTGAAGAAGATGCGGAAAAAGTAATGACCGACGGTGACCGGGTCACGCGAGTCGATCGTACGATTGCCGGAGAAGCGGCCAAGGGCGAATATATCGGCGTGGCCAAGTTCAGCCCTGCAGGGGCCGCAGCACTGCGAGAGCATTATCATCGCGTTCGGAAAAAGTACACGGGCCAACCGTGGCGCGGTGTGGCGGTATTTGAAAAGGCCTACCTGATTCACCTTTTTCAGGAAATGATCGAACAGCAGGTGGCCATCCACATGGTCACCACTCAGGGCGATTACATGGAAATCGACACCGAGGAAGACTACGCCCTGGCCAACCGTCACTGGGACCAAAGCTTATAGGTTGCAATCGACCATGGGTGCTAGCGAACACAACCGGCAAATGTTTACGACAAGCGTGGTCGGTTCAATACCGCGGCCTGATTTCGTCAAGGACCTGATCCGTGACGACAGTGAACTGGACGAACAGACCTACCGACGACGGATGGAAGCGGCGGTACGCTACATCGTGGCTCTACAGGAAAACGCTGGCCTGGACGTCATCACCGACGGCGAATGGTGGCGTAAGAGTTACATAGGCGTCATCGCCCAATTGGCGCACGGTTTCGAGTTGAGCCAAAACCCGGCAGATGGTCGGCCGTGGACGATTGTCGTGGACAAGTTGGCGCCCAGGGAGACCGGTTTTATCGCCCAGGAAGTGTCTTTTCTCAAGAAGATCACGGACCGACAAGTCAAAGCCACTTTGCCGGCGCCAGCTTTGCTCGGTGAACGTATGTGGAACGCCCAGAAATCGGCCAAGGCTTACCCTAGGCGTGAGGACTTCGTGCGCGACTGCGTACCTGTATTGCGTAGAGAGTTGGAAATGCTTCGTGATGAGGGCGTGGATATTGTCCAGATTGACGACCCGCACCTGTGCCTGTTTGTCGATCCACAGGTGCGGAGCCAGTACGACAACGCCGAAAGCGCCTCGGACTTTGCTGTGGACATGGTCAATCAGGTCGTGACCGGTTTCGACGATCTGAAACTGGCGGTGCACCTTTGCCGCCGCGCTGGCGCCCGGGCCCGCGGCGACCAACGATATGCCGGCGGATACGACCCTATTATCAATCAACTCAACAAACTGCAGGTGCAGCAACTGACCATGGAATTCACCACGCCCGAGGCCGGGGACATGTCAGTGTTTAAGCAGTTGCGCGAGGATTTCGAAATCGGTCTGGGCTGTGTGAACTGCCAACCGGGCAAGGTGGACACGCCGGACGTCATCGTCCAGCGGGTGGAGCAGGCGATGAAGTTTCTTGAGCCGCAGCGGATCACACTCAATCCCGATTGCGGTTTTGCCCCCGGCTCGGCGGCCGTGGTGAGCATTGACGAGGTGTATCAGAAGTTGAAACACGAGGTTGAGGCAGCGCGGCGACTGCGTGACAGATACGGCTGACAGATTGTCCAACCGATAGCATCGGTTTTACACTCGAATCGTAATTGAGGAACTATTGCCAGGAGATTTTCATGACGGCGCACAAGATACCCCAATCATGCAGGCCAGCGCGGATCGGTCGCAAGCATATACAACTGATCGCCAATGGTGACCTACGCCTGTCAGCCAACCAGATGTGCTGGCCGGCCCAGAAGCAGATGGAATCTGCCTTGGCCGCGGCGGTCAACGATGCCGGCTACAAAGTCGTGCGTGCCCATCGCTACGATCCAGTCCAGCGGCACGGGTTCATCGGATCACAGAAACATGGCTTGTTGATTTTTCAACATATCGATCCGCACGCTCCACTGATCGTGGCCGAGGCGGTGTGGCAGTATTCGCACCATGTGCTGGCCGGGCTGATGACTCATCGTGGACCGATCCTGACCTGTGCCAACTGGTCGGGCACCTGGCCGGGGTTGGTGGGCATGCTCAATCTCAACGGCTCGCTTACCAAAGCGGGCGTGGCTTATTCATCGCTGTGGAGCCAGGACTTTACCGATAGTTTCTTTCGACACGCGCTCGATCAATGGTTGAAGACGGGTACTATCAAACATCGCACACCACACGTAACACCGTTCCGCCACGTCAAAATACCGGTTGGCGAACGACGACTGGGTAAGGCGTTGGCAAGTGAGCTTCGACAGAACAAAGCAATCATGGGCGTGTTCGATGAGGGCTGCATGGGCATGTTCAACGCCATTATCCCCGACCATCTTCTCAATCCGACGGGCGTCTTCAAGGAACGGCTCAGCCAAAGTGCGCTGTACTACGAAACCACACAGGTCAGCGACCGCCATGCCCGTGCCGTGCGCCGGTGGATGCAAGACAGGGGCATGACCTTTATCACGGGCAAAAACCACAAGCGTGACCTGACCGATGCGCAAATCCTCAGCCAATGCAAGATGTATATCGCAGCCCTGCGAATCGCCGACGACTTCGGCTGCGACTGCATCGGCATTCAATATCAACAGGGACTCAAGGACCTACTGCCGGCCAGCGACCTTGTGGAGGGTGCACTGAACAATACCAACCGGCCGCCGGTCAGATCGCGCGACGGCAAACGAGTGCTCTATGGCGGCAAGCCGCTACCCCACTTCAATGAAGTGGATCAGTGCGCAGGGCTGGATGCATTGATGACCTACCGCGTACACAAAGCGAAGGGCCAACCGGTTGAGAACACGCTGCACGACCTACGCTGGGGAGACAACGACCAAAGCGGTACGGTGGACGATTACATATGGGTGCTGCTCATTTCAGGCAGCGCCCCACCGGCCCACCATATAGGCGGTTGGCGGGGCAGTGAGGGACACCGTCAACCGCCCATGTATTTCCCCAACGGCGGGTCAACGCTGCGTGGTATTGCCAAGCCGGGCGAAATCGTCTGGTCGCGTATCTATGTCGAAGATGATCGGCTTAAAATGGATCTAGGCCGGGCCGGTGTGGTGAAACTGCCCGACGAGGAAACGCAAAGGCGGTGGAACGAGACGACGCCGCAGTGGCCGATCATGCATGCGGTCACCTACGGTGTCAGCCGGGACCAGATGATGGCCAGACACAAGGCCAATCACATCCAAGTGGCTTATGCACGCAGCGCCGCCGAAGCCGATCGTGCCATGCTGGCCAAAGCGGCGATGGCAGCGGCGATGGACATGGAAGTTTCAATCTGTGGGACGAAGAAGAACGGCAAGAACTGGAAATAAACCATAAAACGCATCGCCATTGCAGTGGTACTGGACGTGATCCTTCCCCCCGTAAAAGAAACCGGGCAAGCCGAGGGCAGATGACCGCTCCACACATCGGCTTGCCAAGGCGTAGCGGTCTGTGCTACACTTACATTCGATAGCCACGGCGGCACGGCCCCAAACGCGAGCCCGTCTACCCGCATGGCGATAGCTAGTTCTTCAAGGCCGCAGGAAAAAGGCAAAGAAAGCCCGACGGTAGTTGTAAGGTCAAGGCGGCAGAGAGCGGCTAAAGAAAGTATGGCTGAGTTAGCTTTATTTAAGGCAGGTGACGTCGTGGTCCATCCGCGGCGGCGAGAATGGGGCGATGGCGTTGTTGAAAAAGCCGCCAATATCCAGCAGGCCGAAACGAGCGGCCAGCGTTTGACAGTCACATTCAGGCACCATGGACGGGTCACGATCAACACCAACGTGGCACCGCTGGTGGCCAAGGAGATGAATCAAGTCATGAGCAGTACAAAAGCCACAGGCTTGGCCGATGAAGCGCCCAAGGGGGGCTGGCTGGAGTCACTCAATGGCGACAAGGCGGAGACGGTGCTGTGGTCGTTGCCCGAGGCGATGGCCGATCCTTTCATCTCGCTGCGACAGCGGCTAACCGCCACGATGGACAGCTATAGGTTCAGTAAAGAAGCGCGTAGCCTCACCGAGTGGGCCATCGCCCAGACGGGGCTGGATGACCCGTTGACACGTTTTACCCGCCACGAACTCGAAGACGGGTTTGATCGGTTCTCGCATAGCCGACGACTCCATCTCAATGACCTTGTTCGCACGGTAAAGCAACAGGGACAGGCGGCCATGTTGGACCAAGTGATGAACAACTGTCGCTATCCCAAGGGCAAGGCCTCGCTGCAAGAGGCGATACGCCACTAGCGGCACATGCCAGCGGGGCCCGCGGGCATTACAATTCCCATATGCCCGGCAACGCACAACAGATCAAAGATCTGCGCAAACAGATCACCCATCACGATCGGCTTTATTACGTCGATGCCAAGCCACAGATATCAGACCGCCAATATGATCGACTGATACAGCAACTGGCGGAACTGGAGACCAAGAAACCCCATCTGGTTACGGCCGATTCACCGACACAGCGCGTGGGCGGCGAGCCTATCCCGGGATTCGAGACGGTGGCGCATAGCCGACCGATGTACAGCATCGACAATACTTATGACCACAACGAGTTGCGAGCGTGGCATGAACGAGTGGTCAAGGGCCTGAGCGATCAGCCCATCGAATACATCGTCGAGCCAAAAATTGACGGTGTGGCAGTGAGCCTGCGTTACCAAGCAGGGCTATTAGTCCAGGCGGTGACCCGCGGCGACGGCCAACGGGGTGACGACATCACGGCCAATGTGCGCACGATACGGTCCGTGCCGCTAAGTCTCTCGGCCACCACGAGCCATCAGCCTTCCGCGGTGCTGGAAGTGCGCGGCGAAATCTTCATGACCAACGAGGAATTTGAGCGAATCAACACACTACGTCGCGACGATGGCGAGGAAACATATGCCAACCCACGCAATTTTACCGCCGGCACGCTCAAGCAACTGGACCCGAAAATTGCTGCCCAACGCCGCCTGCACTTCCTCGCCCATGGGCGAGGTCAGCTTGAGCCTGACCATTACGCCACCCAGAGCGAGTTGCTGGTAGCCATGCGGCAGTTGGGCATCCCCACCAATGAACACACGAAATCATGTACGGGCATCGACAAGGTCATTGAGACAATCACCTCGTTTGAAACCCAGCGCCGGGAACTGGGCTATGGCGTAGACGGCATGGTGGTCAAGGTGGATCGGTACAACTTGCAGGATAAGCTCGGATTTACATCCAAGGCACCGCGATGGTGCATCGCCTACAAATATGCAGCCGAACAGGCAGTGACAAGACTGACAAGCGTAGATTGGCAGGTGGGCAAAACCGGAAAACTCACCCCGCGGGCAACTATGGACCCGGTATTTTTAGCCGGCACGACTGTCAGCCACGCGACGCTGCACAATGCCGACGAAATCGAGCGCAAGGACATTCGCCTTGGCGACACGGTAGTGATCGAAAAAGCCGGCGAGATTATCCCGCAGGTGGTGCTGGTAGTCAAAGACCAGCGGCCAAAGAATACCCGCAAGATCACACCGCCGGAGCTATGCCCCAGTTGCGCAAAGCCGGTGGTCAGCGAAGAAGGTGAGGTAGCTCACCGTTGCGTAAACCCGGAATGCCCGGCCCAGTTCCGTGAGAAGATGATTTGGTTTGCCGGGCGCGATCAGATGGACATCGAGGGTTTGGGTGAAAAGGTCATCCACCAACTGGCTGACGCAGGACTGCTGAACAATTTCGGCAACATCTATCAACTTAAAGATCACACTGGCCAGATTGTAACCCTGGAGCGGATGGGTACAACGAAAGTAGACAACCTGATCAACGCCATCGAGGCGTCGAAATCACGAGGATTGCAGCGTGTCCTGGCAGGTTTGGGTATTCGTCACGTCGGGGGGCGAGCGTCGCAGATACTGTCGGAAAATTTTGGAAACATCGACAACCTGACCGCCGCGACCAAAGATCAGATCAGCGAGTTCGAGGTCAACAGCGAAAAGTCGGGCATCGGCCCGGAAATCGCCAAATCTCTATACCAATTCCTGCACAGCGACGCAGGACAACGGGTGATTGAAGAATTGAAGGGGGCGCAGGTCAATTTAACCGTGCTCAAGCAATCTCCAAGTAGCGCAAAAGCTTCGAATTTACCATTCAATGGAAAGACCATTGTGCTGACCGGCACGCTGGAAAACTACGACCGCAAAGCGCTGTCGCAAAAGCTGGAATCGCTGGGAGCCAAGATCACTTCCAGCGTGTCATCGAATACCGACCTGGTCGTCGCAGGTGCTGGTCCCGGCCGCAAATTGGACAAGGCCAGGACACTGGGCATTGAAACATGGGACGAA
>CAUZAW010000158.1:0-7117 GCA_963577735.1 Phycisphaerae bacterium
GCTCCTGGGCGGCAAGCTGCTCATCAGTAAAGCCCTTGAGGGCAAATACCTGAACTGCTGTATTGTCTACGGGAATGATTGTAGTTTCAACCCCGTGCTTCTTGAGAAAATATTGCAGGTTCTGGGCCACCGGCCAAGCATCAGGACTGGCAGGCAAGTCGATTAGCAGGTGGTAGGACAGGCCCATGACACGGCCGCGGGCATTGGCTTGCCCACCAGCAACTACGGTGAACTCGGTAACAGGGTCTACTTGTGGATGGGTGTCAGCCAGAGCAACGGCGCGGTGATAGCCAACCCAGTAGGCCAGGACGATCAGGGCCAAGAATGCCAAAGCGATGGTGGCGGCCAGACCGCGGGGCAGGCGTACCACGATCGGATTGCGGGTCCGGGACAACCATGCATTAAAAGACGACCCTGAGACTGGCAACTCGCCCTGTTGAGGTGATACCAAAAGATCTCCGGTGGCGGACTGGCCAGTAGACGGGTCCAACTCATCCACATCGTCCCTTTCGGTACGCATGACTTCATACAGCGAAATATGACGGGTTTGCTGGGCCAAGGTGTCATCAATGTACACCATCGGTCGGACAGTGGGCAAGGCCAAGCCATATCAAAGGCGAGCCTCTGCGACTATGATGCACGGACATGGATAACCCTCTTGACGCTATTGCAGGCAAGGTCTACGCGGGCCAACGGCTCAGTAGCGAGGACGGACTGGCCCTGCTGGCCAGCAACGACATCTGGCAGATCGGGGCACTGGCAGACCACGTTCGCCGCAAACTGCACGGGGACACGACTTATTACAACATCAACCGGCACGTGAATTACTCGAACGTATGTGCCCTGTCATGCAAGTTTTGCTCGTTTTTCCGCAAGAGCGGCCAGGACGGGGCCTACGAGTTTTCCGTCCAGGAAATTGCCGACCAAGCCCTTCAGGCCGAACAAGGCGGTGCGACTGAAATCCACATCGTCGGCGGGCTGCACCCGTACCTGCCATTCGACTATTACACAGATATGCTGGCGACAATCTGTTCGGTGGCGCCTCGACTACACATCAAGGCATTCACCGCGGTAGAGATCGTGCACCTGGCAAGGATCGCCAAGCGACCGCGTGATATCAGTGGGATATTACAAGCCCTCAAGAACGCAGGGCTGGGCTCATTGCCCGGTGGCGGAGCCGAGGTATTCGACGACCGGGTTCACAACGAGGCATTTAAAGGCAAGATTCGTTCCGATCAGTGGCTGGAGGTACACCGCCAAGCACATCGATTGGGTCTGATGTCCAACGCCACGATCCTTTACGGCCACATCGAATCGCTGGAAGACCGCATCCATCATTTTGAGCTACTGCGACAGGCACAGGACGAAGCGATCGAGCAGAATTACAGCGGTCGATTCCAAACGGTCATCCCGCTGCCGTTCGTGCCGGACGACTCACAACTGCAACACCTGCATGGGCCGACGGGGCTGGACGATCTGAAAATGTTGGCGGTGAGCCGATTGATGCTGGACAACATCGCGCACATCAAAGCGTTCTGGATCATGCAGACGCTACCGCTGAGCCAGTTGTCGCTGAGCTTTGGCGTTGACGACATAGACGGGACGGTGGTCTGGTACGACATTACCAAAGTCGGCGGCAGCGACACGCACCAGGAAGTAACCGTCGGTGACCTACGCAGGTCGGTGCGCGAAGCGGGCTTTTACCCGGTGGAGCGCAACACGCTGTACAGGCGGGTGACCCGAGATGGTGCAGACTGGCAGATTCAAGGGACTGGGCAACCTGTGGAAACAGCGATTTGAATGACTCAACGATACCTGTCGGGTAATTACCGCTCGGTTGGGGGTCGCTGGAACCGATGGTCAACTTCAAATGGCACCCTCGGCCCCTGCCCGTGATGCTGCTTTTCAATCACGGCCAGATAGCGTGCGGTGCGAAGGCCTTTCCATGCCTGCCAGATGATGAAGGCGGCCATGATGACCAGCCAAGTATTTCCCGTATACAACGCCGCCAATCCGCCGATAACACCCACAACCAATCCCACAAATGCAGCAATCATCAAACTCCTTACATATCCAACCACATACCACAACAAGCACTGCAGAATCTGGCCGCCATCGAGAGGATAGATCGGCAACATGTTGAAAACCAGAAGCCCGATATTGATCACAAAAAGTGATGTCGCCCAATGGCTAAAATCGTCCCACCCGGCCCCGATAGCGAAGACCATCAACCAAATAACGGGTATGAGCAAAACGTTGACCAGCGGACCGGCAACCAGGCTCCACAAGAATGCTCCGGGACGCAGCGGTGGCTTGACGAACGCAACGCCACCCAGCGGCCAAAGGACAATGGTATTGGCCGTGCCGCCTACAGACTTGCAGGCTAGGGCGTGGCCGAACTCATGGGCCAAAACGATGGCATATAACATCACAATGCCGGCCACCGCTTGCCAACTGTTCATGCCCGAACTTCTTGACCGTTCATGTACTAGGACCGCTGCGACGAAAAACCACATCCAGTGCAGATATACACTGACACCAAACAACTGAAATAACCGGATGGCACCTGAAAAATGAGCTAATCGCATTGTCGCTAAGTATAACCTGTTGCCGCGTATCCGGCGTCAGGCTTGTGACAGGCCCACGTGAACAGGCTACATGCGATGCAACACAAAGGGATGGAGCCACCATGCCAGAAAACAAGGCCGCCATCGTCACCGGCGCCGGCAGCGGCATCGGCCGGGCAACGGCAGAGCTTTTAGCCGAATCGGGCTACAACGTGATATTAGCCGGGCGCACCAAGTCCAAACTTGACCAGACAGCCGAGCGGATCAAGCAACAGATGGCTGACGGCACGGTAACCTGCCGGGCCATCACGAGCGACATTACGGATGCCCAGGCATGTAAAGAGTTGGTCCGTGAAACAGTTCAGGCTTATGGACGGATAGACGCCATGGCCAATGTCGCCGGCGTGGCGCCGCTGATGCCTCTGGAACAGGTGACCACGCAGGTACTGCAAGCATCACTGGACACTAACCTGTCGAGCGTGGTGCACTTGACAGTGGCGGCCTGGCCGACGTTCAAGAAGCAAAACAACGGTGTGATCGTGAATGTTTCGACCATGGGCACAATCGATCCATGGCCAGGGTTCGCGGCGTACGTGTCCGCCAAAGCGGGATTGAACATGTTCACCTACTGCACGGCCCAGGAAGGCGCGGCCATCGGGCTCAAAGCGGTAGTCGTGGCGCCGGGCGCGACCGAAACGCCGATGCTACGGGCCAACTTTGATCAACAGCAAGTCCCACCCGACAAGGCAATGCCTCCCAGACAGGTGGGGCAGATTATTTGCGACTGCATCACGGGAAAACGGGCGTTTGAGCCCGGCCAAGTGATCCAGGTTTCCAGCCCGTAGGGTCTGGCCATTGATTGCAGCATGGCCGTCCAGTCACTACCTTTCACAGATGAAATCCAATCCTACATGGCCGATTCTCAAGCGGTACGAGGGCGATCAACTTCGGCGACTGGCAATGCCGCTTGGCGGTATCGGCACGGGAACGGTGTCGTTGGGCGGGCGTGGGCATCTTCAAGACTGGGAGATCATGAACCGCCCGGCCAAGGGTTATACACCGGCCTCGTTGTTTGCCGTCTGGGCCAAACCCAGCGGCGGCATGGCGACAACCCTCGCCGCGGAGGGATTGATTGACCGCACATTTCATGAAGGCTGCGGCGGTTGTACCGTGCCGTTCCACGGGTTGCCACGCTTCCGCCACTGTGCTTTTGCGGCGGCTTACCCGCTGGGCCAGGTTTTACTCAGTGATCCGGACATGCCCGTGGATGTTCGTCTCGAGGCGTTCAACCCGATGGTGCCTGCCGACGCCGAGGCCAGCGGAATACCGGTAGCGGCGCTGCGTTATGTGCTGATCAACAAGACCAACAAGCAGGTGCGGGCATCAGTGTGCGGCACGGTGCCCAACATCATCGGTAATGATGGTCATAAGGGAGAAAGTAAAGGCAACTACAACACCTTTAAAAACACCTTCAAAAGCTCTGGCCTGCAAGGCTTGTTGATGCGATCACGAGAGGTTGATCCCACCAGCCAGCAATACGGCACGATGGCGCTGACGACAACGGCCAGGGCAGGCATTACCTACCGCAAACACTGGCTCAACGCCGGTTGGTGGGGTGACGTGATTGATTTTTGGGACGATTTTTCCGTAGACGGACAGATCAAAACACCACGGGGGCCGGGGGTTATGCCTCCACATGCGTCATTGGCGGTCAGCACGTCAATTGCACCACGCGGACAAAAATCGGTGACGTTCCTGTTGACCTGGCACTTTCCCAATCGCGGTCCGTGGCAGATGGGCCAACCGCCTCTCAACGATGAGGGGTACCTGGCGGACCCCAAGCACGGGGTCGGCAACCACTATGCCAAACAGTACAAAGACGCATGGGACGTGGCGGCCAAGACAGCGCGATCACTTGGCCCCTTGGAAAAAAAGACGGTGCGGTTTGTGGACACCTTTGTACAAAGCGACTTACCTGAAGCGGTCAAGGACGCAGCCCTGAGTAATACCAGCACCTTGCGAACGCAGACATGCTTTCGCGCCGGCGATGGGCGACTTTATGGGTTTGAAGGCTGCGGTGAGTGGAGCGGTTGTTGCGAGGGGTCGTGCACCCATGTCTGGAACTATGAACACACGACCGCGTTTTTGTACGGCGACCTGGCCCGGACGATGCGCGACGTCGAGTTCGGCCATGCGACCAATGACTTGGGGCGTATGGATTTTCGCGTCGGGTTGCCGATTCTTGAAAACGCACAGATTTATGGGCACAGCGCAGCGGATGGGCAGATGGGCTGCGTGATGAAACTCTACCGCGACTGGCAATTGTCCGGTGACGATCATCTGCTCAAGCAGTTGTGGCCCATGGCCAAGCGATCATTGGAGTTCTGCTGGGTCGAAGGTGGTTGGGACGCCGATCGCGATGGGGTGATGGAAGGCTGTCAGCACAATACCATGGACGTGGAGTATTACGGCCCCAACCCACACTGTACAGTAATGTACCTGGGTGCACTGCGAGCGGGCGAACAAATGGCCGGACACCTGGGTGACCAGGTATTTGCCGGGACCTGCCGCGAACTGTTTGACCGGGGCAGTCGGTGGGTGGACAAGCATCTTTTCAACGGTGAATTTTTCATCCAGTTGGTACGCACGCCGGGCAAGGCAAAAACGATCGCCAAGGGCCTGGGCGGCGCAGTGGATATCAAGGACCCACCATTCCAGATCGGACCGGGGTGCGAAGTCAATGCGTTACTGGGACAACTGTTCGCCCACATCGTCGGCCTGGGAGACCTGATAAAAAGATCTCATGCGAGAAAACAATTGCGATCGTTTATGAAATACAACTTCAAGCAAGGTTTTACAGGCCATTTCAACCACGCGCGTAGTTACGCCATGAACGATGAATCGGGGCTGGTGATGTGCACCTGGCCGCGAGGCGGTCGGCCCAAGTTTCCCTATCCCTATGCAATGGAGGTATGGACGGGCCTGGAATACACGGTAGCAGCGCACCTGGCCTACGAAGGCATGACGGCCGCAGCGCAAAAAATAGTTAGCGCTGTACGGCAACGTCACGATGGGCGGTCCCGTAATCCCTTCAACGAAGCGGAATGCGGGCACCATTACGCACGGGCCATGGCGGCCTGGGCGGTGGTGATCGCCATGACGGGTTTTCGCTATGAGGCCAGGACACAATCAATCACGTTTGCCGCAACGGATAAACCGTCAAGGCATTTCTGGTCCAATGGTTACGCGTGGGGGCAGGTGCAACAGATGCCGTCGCGCCGAGAAACAAGGGTCAAACTCACGGTATACCACGGAAAGATAACGGTAAAAAACCTGACGCTCTCCAAGGTTGGATCGGTTGAGTTGCCTCGGTCCAAATCGATCGGGAGCGGCAAATCGGCAATGTTTCGAATCAAGCGGTGACCGGTTCAATCAATCATGACGACATCGACGCCAAGCAACTGGCGACCGAACTTGCGAACATCGTCGTCGGGACCGGCCAGCACATGCGTAATCGAGGCGTGTGACTTGGATGACGGCGATCGCCCGGCAACCACGGCCGGTTCATGATGCTCCATTTCACCGAATCCGTCGGGCGGTAGGCGGTCGTAATTGAATGCCTGGAGGGCATCACCGGCAAATCGCTCATCACGATCACGAGATCGCGGCATATCCACGTAAGGCTCACCGGGAAAGACGCTGATGATACGCACGATAAGCGTACTGATCCCATTGAGGGGCCTGTAGAATCCCATGCGACCGGTGGTCTGCAGCGGTGAAATAGCCATTTTCATCACGCGACTGGAGTCAATCAGAAAATATACCGCATGGCCTGCACAGCGTACGTGGCGATCGCCGAAGGGATCGAAGTAGCAGGTTGGCATCTGTGCTGGTCCAAACGTCGGACAGATCAATGTCCCCGTGGGCGGCACCTGCAACAAGTTCCATGCCCCGGCAACGGCGCCATCGTCGGCTTCAAGGATGGCTAGGCTATTTCGTATGGTAAAACTGACGCATTTAACCGATGCGGGCAAGTCTGGCGGTGGCAAGGCCAGATCGAACCGGCGGTCGACATCGAGACCAATGCGCTTGCCGTCGCGGTGGTCGGACAACTTAATTTTGGAATTGAGCCGTAGATGGCCGGACCCCTCCTCAACAATGTGGTAGTCGGCCGGGTCCATTTCGGGTGGCACCACGTAAGCGGCGAAGGGATCGTGGCGGGCCTGATCAAAATCGGACCACATGTGCCCGACCTCTGGGGCGATACCAAGCCGGTCGCCACCGAGTTCACCCCAGGCGGTTTGCATCGGCTGGTGCGCGGTGTCGGCTGATTCAATGGCAATGTTATGCCAGAAGAGATTACCCCCCACACCGGGCATTTCACAGGCCAACAGACGTGCGCCATGGGACGTCAGCAGAAGCCGGCCATGCTCACAAGACCAGGTGCGATTTTCGTAGCCGCAGGTGTCCAAAGCCCGACAAATGCGGTCATACCAGCCAACCATTGCACTGCCCCGTCAAAATAAAACGTATAAATTGCTGACCTCTTT
>CAUZAW010000159.1:0-7111 GCA_963577735.1 Phycisphaerae bacterium
CGGAACAGGGCTCCGGCCAGTTCGCCGTAACTGGCCTGGTCCTGGCCGCCGGCCGAGGTGACGTACATCTCATTTAGATCGTCGCCTGCCCAAACCGGGCAGGTGATTTGCGGCGTGGGCAATTGAATCCGGCAAATCTCCTGGCCTGTAGGCGAAAAGCGGGCTACTGCGCCGCCATCCCACAAGGCCGACCACAAACACCCTTCTATATCCATTACCATGCCGTCGGGTAAGCCGTCATTGTCAGCCAACTTCACGAACGGCCGCTGGTTGGCCATGTCGCCGGTGGCCAAGTCGTAATCGAACTGCCAGATCATGCGTGGGTGGGAATCGGTAAAAAACATGGTCTTTAAATCCGCGGTAAAACCCAGACCATTGGGGCAGGAAATACCCTCGAGCATGATCGCAGCGCTCAGGTCCGTATCTATGCGATACAGCCGACCGAGCCGATCGTCGGTACCGGTGGTGCCCGCATAGGCACGCCCCTTGGGATCAGCCGTCACGTCATTGAACCGCGTACCGGGCTCATCGGGAAGACCTTCGATGATCGGCTCGATCTTACCACCCCGGAACGCAGCCACCGTGCAGTTATCCATGTACAGAAGCAGTGTTCCGTCGCCCTGCATCGTGCAAGCGGCAACCGTGCGCTCGTTGTATACAAGATCATGTTGCCCAGTCGCCGGGTCTAACCGAAAAAAACGCTTGGTTAGGTTATCGTTCCAGTAAACGGCCCGCTCCAGAGGGTGCCAGTACGGCCCCTCACCGCAATGACAATGGTAATTGGCGATCACTTCGTAGGTCGACATGGATATGGTCAACTCCCTTTGAACGTACGACGAGCATATGATACCAATGCCATGGGCGAACCAATAGGTCTGATAGCAGGCCAGGGCAGGCTGCCGATATTGACGGCTCGCGGAATACACGCCGCGGGGCGACAGGTGGCGTGCATTGGACTGGCCGACCAATACGATCCGGCACTGGCATCGCAATGCGACCAATTCGGCCAAGCGGGGATCATTCGGCTGGGCCGCTGGGTACGATTATTACGACGTTGGCACGTTCGCGAAGCAATCATGGTCGGTCGCGTGGCCAAGACCCGCATGTTCCGGCCCATGCGTGTGGTGCGTCAGATACCCGACTGGCGGGCGGCGAAACTATGGTATCGTGTTTTGCGTCACGATCGCCGCAACGACGCTATGCTCGGCGCCGTGGCGGATGAGCTTCAACAGGCTGGGATCACCCTCATCGACTCGACTCAGTACATTGCCGATCAACTTGCAAACACGGGCGTCATGACCCGTCACGCCCCGTCGGCCGCACAAAACAACGATATCAAGTTCGCCATGCCCATCGTGGGCCGTATGGGCGAGTTGGACGTGGGCCAATCAGTGGCGGTACGTGATCGGGAAATACTGGCCGTTGAAGCTATCGAAGGCACAGACGCATTAATAGCCCGTACCGGCCAACTCTGCCCCAGCGGTAAATGGACATTGGTCAAGCTCGCCAAACCGAACCAGGACATGCGATTTGACGTGCCCACCGTCGGCGTGGCGACCATCGAGCAGTTACGGGCCCACGGCGGCACATGTCTGGCCGTGCAGGCGGGCAAGGTGATTCTGCTGGACAAGCCGCAGATGATCGAGGCGGCCGACCAAGCGGGTATTGCGATCGTGGGTATTGATTAACGTCTGGCCAACAGCAACAGGTTAATGTTGTCGCATAGTCGATCGCCCATATGGCGATAGAGGTGGTAATGCCGTCGGCACTGGTCAGCTATTTGCTGCGTGGAAACCTGTGATCGACTCACAAGCCTGTCTTGACTGAAATGTCTAATTGTGGGCAGGTCCCATTCGAAATGATATTGGAACCCATACGTGGTCAACCCCACCTTGAACGCCTGTATCTTGCACGCCTCTGATCCGGCCAATACGGTAGCGCCGGGCGGCAGGTCGGTGATTTCCTGGCCGTGCAGATGAAACTGCGGACAGTTCCACGGCATACCGGCCAGCAACGAATCATTCGTACCCGGGAAGGCAAGCTTAACATTTGCAAACCCGATCTCGGGCGCTTGCATAGGTGCGACTTTTCCGTCCAGGGCCGAGGCAATAAGCTGCGCTCCCAGACAGATGCCCACGACCGGTAAAGATGCCTCGTGAGCCGAAGCGATCAACTGCATTTCCTGTTCCAACCAGTCAGGTTGAATGACTTCGTCCACATTCATAGGCCCGCCCATGCTAACTAGGCCGTCCACCCCATCAAGGTCCGTGGGAAAACCAGGCGATACGCCCTCGCTCTCAACGCAGGCGTTAAACAGTTTGACCGTGTGCAGACGATGGCCGTGGGCCTGGAGGATAGTACCCAGCGCACCTGCGGTTTCGTCACGATGATGTTGAAATACCACTAGGCTCATGGGTTGGCCCCGATGGACTCGGCCTGTCGAGTCTGGCCTTGGCCGGGGCAAGTGTCAAGTCCACCAACAGGGTATTCACGGGCTGAGAATCTCGATGCCGATAAGGTATCCATGGCTGAAGCACTCACCTTCATCCTGCACGGAGGGGGATTGCGTAGCCTCGTAGCCACTGCGATGACGCTATCGCAGACCAAACCGCAATGGGTACGATTGATCCATATGGCCAATCATCGCGCCAATGCCGCGCCCCGGGCCGAGCATAGTCGTTGCCAGTGCGAACACTTCAATATCCGCCGGCTCATTGAGTTGTCCCTGCCTGGGTCAAAGTCCAGCCGCGCCGGAGCGTCAGGTGACAGCCACAACCTTACAAATCTGCAGCGCCCGCGAGTGTTGCTGGCCGGTCTGGCCTATGCGATCCAGTCACAGGCGGGGCGGCTGATTTGGCCGGTGCAGCTCAACGGCGATTTCGACGCTTGCGCCTGTGCCACCGAACAGGTGATTCTGGTCCAGTCCCTGGCTCAACTCGAAGCCGATGGCGATCAATCCAACACGCTTCCCGACATCGAAACCCCGCTATTGGAACTGGATGATCAGCAGGTCATTGAGTTGGGCGAACACTTGGGCGTGCCGTGGAATATGGCGTGGACCTGTCTTCTTCGCGGTGAAAAGCCGTGCGGCATCTGCCAGGCATGCCGACAGCGACATGCCGCTTTTGAAGCCGCCGGCATCATTGACCCCGTCAATGAGCCACTGGTGGCGCATTGATTGAATGGCGCGGGACACGACCTGCATCGGCAACCTTACAACACCACTGATACAAGCGGCACCAACTGCCGGACCATGGCGTCCATGTCATAGGATTTGGATGTACTTATTGGCAACACCATACCGTGAGAATGATCACAGGCTAACACAAGCATCCTGTGCGTTTTAATCTCGTAGCCCATCTCCGCCGGCTGGTGTCCCATGACAAAATATTCAACCCCCCATTGCCTAGCAACCTCGTCGGCCACCTTGTCGGTATGGTTGCGGCCCCAGACCATGTCGTAGGCAGAGCCCTTCGGTGCAAGGTCTTCGTCGGTGGGTATCCGATCGAGCACTGTATGGTCAAACCGTTTCAGGGCATGTGGAGAAGGAACGCTGTGAGAGCAGAAAATACCGTTGGGGCAACGGACCGCCAACAGCAGACTACGGATGAATGCGGATAATGCTTGAGTTACCTCATCAGCGTGGTCGCTGTAAATGAATTGAACTCCCCGGTTGAATGCGGCGACAACATCGACACCGTCTTTGCTGATACCCCCACCACCGAGTTGGGCAAGCTCGTGATTGGCTTGGAGCAAATGCACCTGATCAGGGTATTGCAGCTTCAAGGCGGCAATTTGGGCCAGGGTTCGGATCGAAATGTCGCAGCCGTTGACGTGGTTAGGACCGTGTACAATCTCGTGGAGAACCAGGTGACGGTTGCTGGACAAGTGAAGCGCCGCCAGCTTGCAGATACGCTGGAAGTTGAGGCTATGATCGTGCAAGTCCCCAGTCATCAAGAGCTTGTGACACTGCGGCAAGTGAACGGTGGCCCCGCGGCGGCGGGCTTGGTCCAGATTAGCTTGGCAAGCCCGCCGGAACAGGTCTATGACCACCTGGGGATCCTGCAAGTCCAGAGCCGCCCCTGGAAAATCAACCGGCCCAACCGAGGGCGGGGCAGGATTAACCCTGCCAGCACCACCGGACCCTTGGACAGATGCTGGAAACAACACCATTATCTTTAGTATGAGGCGTTTAGCAAAAGTATGCCAACAGGCCCGATACCGGCCCCACAGCAGCGGGCCAGGCCCAAGCTCAGTCTAAACGACCGATAACACCAGATGGCTGTATTGCCAATGCAATAGCGACTGATCTTGCCGCGTTTAACACGGGACCCTGTGCATGGGATCGACAGTAGGCGACGAACGAACCGCTGCAACGCTGGCCCTAGCGGCCCGTGGCAACGAAGATGCGTGGCGAGAACTGGTCAATAGCTTTGCACCGCGTGTGTTCGCCCTGCTGATGCGGCAATGCGCAGACCGAGAGTTGTCCGACGAGATTACGCAGACCACGTTTGTGAAACTGGTAACACAATTGAAGAACTTCGAGGGCTACGAGGAACGTGGCCGATTTCAACCATGGCTGTTCCGCATTGCGATCAACAGCCTTCGCGATGAAATGCGGCGGCGCCAGCGTCAAGCACGGCCGACGGATTTCGGGCAGCGTTCCGCGGAGGAGCAACGAGATAGCCTTGAAACGCAAGTGCATTTGGCCGATGACCACGCTGTCAGCCCGTTAACGCAGGCAGAGCAAGGCGAACAGGTGGAGCTGATGCAGCAGGCCGTGGCCCGTTTACCGGAGGCTGATCAGCAGATTCTGCACCTGCGCCACACGGCAGGCATGAGCTTCCCGCAAATCGCCCAGACGCTGGAACAGCCGTTGGGGACCGTCCTGTCGCGAGGACACCGGGCTCTGACTAAACTAAAGAAAATGCTAGGTGAACACGATGAGCCAGAATCAAAAGCCGTTTGAGACTGATCCACACGTCGATGCGTTGTTGGATGAAGCGCTTGCGCCCGATGCAATACCAGGCGGCGTGCCGGGCGATCTTGCCGACCGGATCGTCGCGCAGACTGAGGATAAGCTACCGGGCCAACGCCGCGGCGTAATCACGCGCATCGGACCGCAACGGATTCGTGCTGTGGCGGCGGCGCTCATCGTGGCCGCGTCGATCGGCCTCGTGTTAACTGGTATCTCCATCTTCCATGAAATCAACTCTAATAACTGGAAGGCTGGATACATAACGCTGCAAGCGGAAATGGACAAAATGCTCAAGGGCCTGCCGACCCACTACCTCGACCAGGAAATCGAATTTCTGGACATGCAGATCGATCAGTTTGCGTCCGCTTACGATGGAAACGGCGGCAGTTGGTCACTTGAAGATGAGATTGACGAGTATGAAGTTCGGTTTGGTTCCGACTCGTCGATGTTTTAACGCACCACAACGACGCAAGGAGCGCATGTGATGTTTACAAGACCGAAATGGACAGGCTGGGTCGTTGGGGTTGCGGCATTATCGGTGCTGTGTGTTGGCCCGCCACCCCAGGTCGCCTTCGCTGAAAACGACTCGCGAGACGAGGCGCCCCCTACAAGGACAAACCGGCCTTACCGCGGCGATAAGGATCAACCCCGGCTTATCCGGGCAGAGCAGGGCCGACGAAACCGTGATTCGCGGCCCTTAACCCAGAAACAAATCGAGCAGCGGTTGGAGATTCTCCGGCGGTTGCGCCCAGCCGTTGCCGAGCGCATCGAATACCAGCAGGAAAATGATCCGGAATTGGCCAAGCGCATGCTTGAACAAGCATGGCGGGGACTCGAGCGCCTCCAACGTACGCAAGAAAATGATCCGCAGGCATTCGAGTTGGAGATACAAGACCGCACGCTCAACCACGAATCGCGTAAATTGCAACGGGAACTGCAACAGATGGAGGTGCGCAACGACCCGGATAGGGCGGCGCAAATCCGTGACGATATCCGCAAGTCTGTCACCCAGCACTTCGAAGTGCGCCACAAGAAACGCGAGCATGAACTGGCAAAGCTGGAACGGCGGATCAAGGAATTACGAGAACAACTCAAGCAACGCATCGATAAAAAAGATGAGCTCATCGAAAAGCGTTATCAGAAATTGACTGGGCAAACCAAGGACTCGTCGTGGTAAATAACCGGCGGCCAAACGCGACCGTTTAGATTCTATCCAGCACCACGCGGACCCGTGCGAGATCGACCGGATTAATCAAACCCTTCTCTGTTACGATGGCACTGATCAGGCCATTGGGCGTCACATCGAAGGCCGGGCTGTAGGTTTTGACGTTGTCCGGGGCTGTGCGCCGACCGAATCCCTCGGTAATTTCACGTGCAGGCCGCTGTTCGATTGGAATCTGGGTGCCGTCGCAGATCGACAAATCAAACGTCGAACTAGGGGTGGCGACATAAAACGGGATACTGTGGTGACGCGCAAGGACGGCGAGGTTGTACGTTCCGATCTTGTTGGCAGTGTCGCCGTTGGCGGCGATGCAGTCGGCCCCCGTGATGACCATGCCGATACGCCCTTCGCGCATGACCTGGGCCGCCATGTCGTCGCAAATGAGCGTGACGTCTATGCCGGCAGCCGCCAGCTCAAAAGCAGTCAGTCGAGCGCCTTGCAGCAATGGCCGGGTCTCGCCGGCGAAGACGTTAAAGGCTAAATTTCGCTCGTGAGCAAGGTACATCGGCGCCGTCGCCGTGCCTATCCCGCCGGTGGCCAATGCGCCGGCGTTGCAATGGGTCAGTACGCCGTGGGCCCGACTGTCGAGTCGTTCGATCAGCGGCAGAGCGTACTCACCGATCTGGCGACACATCCGGGCATCCTCCTCATGAATCGCCTTGGCTTGCGACAGCAACGTCTCGGCAGTGCATGGGCGGACACGCTTCATTCTTTCGACTGCCCAAAACAAGTTGATCGCGGTGGGCCGGCTGGTGGCCAAGTGATCGGCTGTCTTTTTCAGCGTTGGACGCCGATCACGCACCCGTATGCCGCTGCAATGCCGATCGCCGGTGCGCCACGCACACTCAGTCTCTTGATCGCCTCCCACACCGACTGTACGTCACAACAATCCAGGTAAACCTGTTCATTAG